>CAZYPH010000026.1:0-13278 GCA_964649095.1 uncultured Oligoflexia bacterium
GATCAATTCTCTGTACCACAAGGCATTGCCACCGATAGCACGGGTAGAATTTATATTTCAGACACCGGCAACAACCGGATTGTACGCATCGACGACATGTGCGGTACCAACTGGACTACGCTAGCGGCAACCGGCTTAGGCGCGTTTTCGTCGCCTCGTGGAATTGCCATTGCCAGTAGTGATGTCATCGTTGTGGTTGATGGCGGCAACGATCGGGTCATCGCGATTGACGACATTGTCGGCACCAATCCACGCTCGTTAGGTGCTACAGGATTTGGTGTCAATCAGTTTTCGGGCCCCACCCATATTTTACTCGTATCGACTTTGCCAGATAGAGTGCTCGTCAGCGACTCCGGCAATAGTCGGGTGGCCCGCCTCTTCGTCAACCCGGGCGCTTTGACTGTGACATGGGACACCGACTACGGCACGAACGGTATTGGTAACGATAACTTTGATAGCCCAAGACAATCACTCTCGCGCGGCGGCTTCTACTATACCGCCGACATGTGGAACAATCGGATAGTCAGCTACAGCACGGCGCTCGTCGCGCCGGATGGATTGTGGTCTACGGTGGTCGACGGTTTTTCGGCGGTGGCGGTGGGACTGACGCTCGCTCGCCCTACCGGCATCTGCAAGTCAGAACGTGGCTTAGACGACTTTCTCTTCGTTACCGACATCCAGAATAACCAAATTTTTAAACACGATTTTAATACACTAGTAAACATCACGTTTGGCGACGTTGGTGGCTTACCAGTAGCCGACGACACAGGTTTTAATACCCCCATGACATTGCATTGTGTGACACAACCATGACGTATCTAAGAAAAAATATTATGAAAATTAAATATATAAAAAAAGTAATATTTTTAACAATCGTAGTATTGGGCGGGTGCCTCAACAATAATCCATTGCAAATTGAGCAGCTTCCTAGAAGCGCTGCCACCGCAGCAAACGGCAGTAGTGCGGCAGCCTGTGAGTCGGTCAGCGGTACACAATATATCTACGTTGCAGATACCATGAATAATCGTATCGTTCGTTTTACAGACATTACAGGCAATGCCGTAGGTAATAGTTCCGTGAATTGGATTACCTATGGAACCGTCGGTGTAGGTGTCGACGAACTCAACCAACCAACGGATATTGCGTTAGACTCGCAGGGCCGCATTTATATCGCAGATTCTGCCAATAACCGTGTCGTGCGCATTGATGATATGTGTGGCACCAACTGGACCACCGTTACTGGCAACGGTGGTGGCGATAACATCACATCACCACAAGGCATCGCAGTCATGACGGTTCTACCTGCAACCAATACCATTGTCATCACAGAGACCACTAATCGCGTGGTTGCGTTTGACGAAATGACCGCTACAAACTGGCGCACGTTCGGTTCTATGGGCGCGCTCGATGGCGAATTCAACTCACCCCGCCATGTTTATGCCGTATCCGACACTCAAGTGTTAGTCGCTGACGCGTCAAATGATCGGTTACAGCTGCTTGATGTTTTAGGTGCGGGCATCAGTTGGAGCCGCTCGTACGGTAGCTCTGGTGCAGGCGCTGACAATTTTAGTGTACCGTGGGGTATTGGGCGCTCTAGCGTTGATAATTACTATTTTGTCGGTGATGGATGGAATGCTCGTGTTGTCACCTTTGCAGACCTTCCCCCAAATCCGACATTTTTTTCTACGGTATTTGACGGTGCCACTCCAATTACCCACGGCGAACTCTTACAATACCCCAACGGGGTATGCCACCGTACGGACACCTCGGGCGACTCGGTAGTATTTGTCACCGATCTCATGACTCACCAAGTAATCAAATACAACATTGTGTCCGGTGTTGGTCGAGCTATCGGTCAAGCAGGTGGCAACTCGGGTAGTGATGAAGACGAGTTTCACCAACCCAACGGCATAAAATGCTTTACCCATCCGTAAACCGATACGATACTTTAGTATAAATGACTTCTATTCATAACAACGACAACGCAACACAGCAAAAACCACCACAAACGTCTTCAAGAAGTTCAGTAAAGTCGCCAACAGCTAACATTTTTGAATGGTGGCTACGCCGCTTTAAAAGCTTAGCTCATGCCATTACCGTAGTACCTCTGATATTCTTGGGTTGCATCTGTTTGGGAGGGGCCCTGGCTGTTGGTATTTTCTGCCAACAAAATATATTTATAATTTTGACGCGTCTCTTGCCGGACTTTTTTAACTTATTTTATTTGGGCTTCAGTATTGCCGCTGGTTTTTTTGCGTTTGGATTCAGCCTGATTCTAATTGTTCCGGCGGTGAATTTTATTTTGCGCTGCTCACCAAAACCCTGGCGTGGCCCCTACTATTCTTACGCCACAGCGGGGTGGTACATCCATAATGGGCTAACGTATTTGGTGCGTTATACTTTTTTGAACTTTATTACCCCAACGCCCTTTAGCCATCTGTTCTATCAGTTGATGGGGCTAAAACTCGGCCGCGACTGCCAGATTAATACAGAAAACATCTCAGACCCTGCGTTAATCGAAATTGGCGATCGTGTGACGATTGGGGGTTCCGCCACCATTATTGGCCACTACGGTGTAGGTGGTTATCTTATTTTATCTAAAGTTAAAATTGGTAGCGATGTTACAATTGGTCTCAAGGCATCGGTATTAGGTGGTGTTGAAATCGGCGACGGCGCCAAAGTATTGCCGCACTCGGCCGTATTGCCAAAAACAAAAATTCCTGCCGGCGAAACCTGGGGCGGTGTTCCGGCAAAAAAAATTGAAAAATTGGAATAATTAGCAATGAAATGGGCAATCAAAAAAATACGTAACAATTCTATATATACATTTTTTTTGATATTGTTTCTGTCATCGTTATCTTATGCCAACAATACCAAAGATAAAACTTTAAGAATTCGCACCCTAGGCGACCCGCTAACGTTAGATTGGAATCGGGCCTACACACCGGTAGAAGCCACTCTAATTCGCAACATCATGGAAGGCTTGATTGGCATCGACCCCAACGGAAAACTAGAGCCGGCACTAGCACAAGCCTGGAGAGTCAGTGACGATCTTCTAACCTACACATTTTCTCTGCGCACCATCGCACGCTGGTCAGATGGATTACCATTGCATGCCCAACATTTTGTAGACAGCTGGGAAAGACTACTCGCACCAAACTTTCGAGCCAACTACGCCTATGTTTTATTCGATATTGAAAATGCACAAGAATACGCCAGTGGTGCTGTAAAAGAATTTTCAAAAGTTGGTGTAAAAGCACTTGATGCTCATACACTTCAAGTAAAACTAAAAAAACCTGTCACGTATTGGCCGTGGATTTTAACGTTTTGGTCTACATTTCCGATTAGAAAAGACTTGGTTCAAAGCCGCCCAGCCGACTGGGACAAACCTAAAAATCTTGTTAGTATCGGGCCCTACGTCTACGACACGTATGAGCCGCATCAAAAAATTATCTTAAAGAAGAATTCAAAGTATTACGGCAAAACAGGCAACGTCAGCCGCATTGAGGCCCGTTTGATTGACGACGAAAAAACGGCCATCGATTTATATTTAAAAAACAAAATAGACTTTATGACGCGCCTCTCCATCGAAACCACAGCCCTTGCGAAACGCAAAGATTTAACGCAGTGGCCTGAAGCACGTGTCGTGCATTTGGATTTTAATTTTGATGACCCACTGGCTTCGAAGTTAGACTTTCGAAAAGCGGTAGCACTAGCCATTGATAAGGCATTATTCGCAAAAAAACTAAACACCGCATCGCAGGCTGCCACGACTCTCGTTGCACCTGGCATTTTGTCGTACAGTCCACAAACGCACTTAAACTACCAGCCACAACTGGCTCAATCGTTGCTAAAAAAACTTGGGCTTTCGGAAAGCCCCCCAACCGAGGTTGATCTCGTAATTGCTAGCTTCAAAGACGACGTTGTCGCTGCTGAAATCATTCAGGCTGAGCTGAAAAAAAATCTGAACCTTGTCGTACGTATTCGTAAACTGGAACCAAAACAATTTTACTCTCCGCTAGTAAAGCTAGGTGGTTTTACAATGATCTTGAATCGATGGACGGCGGACTATCCCGATCCAGACAATTTTTATTCTATCTTTTTGTCGAACGCGGGAAACAACCGCGTCGGTTGGCGCAATGCGAATTACGATACGATTGTTCAGGCAGCACGTAGTGAGTCGAACGAACGTAACCGCGAACAGATGTATTATCGAGCCCACCAAATACTAGTTGATGAAAACGCTATCGCAGTTCCGTTATATTATGGCAAAAACATGGCTTTAATCAGACCAAATATTTCTGGGTTTATTCCAACACCTACGAACTCGTATCTCTTTAAATTCTTTTCGATCAAGTAGTCTGCTGCTGTAGAATATTTTTACAGTATATATAATAATTACTATAGATTTTGCGCCGATCGGCTGAATTACTAAAATACGAAGGCCTATCTTACTAAAACTATTCAGATATTATCTGCTCTGAAATCCAAAAAATGGCCCTTTCATTGCACCACATAATCCACATGCTAAGCGTACGAAGTGCCACAAAAATCGCTAGTTTTTGCACCCTATTTTTTGGGGTTCTATTTATCTGCTGGCCACGATTAACGCTTGCACAATTACGACTGACACCACTAGCGTTATTTGCAAACCCACTACCAGATGACTTTAATCAGCCGCCACAAGCAATCGACAGGCGCATTCGTTTAAACGATGACGGTTACATTGACTTGACCCTTCAAAGACTATCGCTCGACACCCTTCAACGGGCTTTAGACAGCGCCGCACAAAGAGCTGGTCCACGCCTTTTGTTAACTGAAACACAAATCGAGGCCCTTCAAGACCAATTCCAACGCAGTACAGATACTTCAAGACCGAATCCACCAAACGTCGGACTTGTTTTTCAAACGAATACTAATGCACCGACAACACAACGTTGGCACCGTTACCGACATCCGATCTCCGCGATGGGCACTTTAAATTATTATTCTGGTACGCCATTGGCTTTAACAGGTCAGTGTACGGCGACACTTATCTGGCGCGATTTATTGCTGACGAATGCGCATTGCATCGGCGCACCACCTGCACGTTATGAGTTTCGAACAAGTTGTCGCAACCGGCGATCAAGACGCTCTCCGAATATCGATCGCATCGTGTCGGCGGTGCCTATTGCCAATGCTCGAGGTAACATGCTCGACAACGGCCCTAATAGCGGCGAAACAGGCTACCGTGGCAGCGAAAATCGCGGTGCACAACTGCATAAAGACTGGGCTATTTTTCGACTGAGTCAACCCATCGGCGACAACGCCGACTGCGGTTCGATTCCGATTGCGCGTCCCGATCAGGTGCCTGAATCGGTCGACCACAGTGTACTGATGATGGCGCGTAGTACGTTACAAATTCAGGAGCAAGCCCATACCAACACACCACCCTACACTCAATCGTTTATATTGACGCGCTCACAGCGCGTACACATTCAGCCTCACTGCACGTTGTTTGCTAATCAAGCTGGTGTAAATGGAATTCGTTTTATTAGTTGTGGTGCGCTGATGGGTGATTCTGGTGGGCCTATTCTAAAACTCGTGTCCACTAATGATCTGAACCAACGTCAATTAGCAATTGCCGGGGTTTATGTAGCTGAAGACACCTGTTATCGTGAAACACCAGAATCCAGTACCGGCGTGACCACCACATTTTCAGCGCCACCTAGTAGAGAGTGTTTTGAAGGTGCGAGCGTGCGACCGAGTCTTCTTAGCGCCGACCACGGCGAGTCTGTTTTGGTGCCTCATAATGCAGGCGCCTACTACCGCAATATCGTTGTCGCGAACCAACAGTTTTTTGCTACGTGGTGTCGTTTAATTCACGATGCGCACCCGCATTGCCAAGATGATTCAAACCAAGAACTAACATCAGGCGGTTTGACTGGTTCTCAAAATGGGCAATAATTCTTTTTCATCTACTTTGACCGTCAGCGTTTTATTCTGTGAGTACGTTACCAAAAACGTGCTCGATTGCGATTTGCCACCGGCCACACGTTTTACGTACTTGCGATAGGTATAATCGACATCTACTTTTTCACCATCTTTGCTACCAGAATAATAGGCTGTTAACTGCGCTGCCTCTAACAGAGTTCTTAACGGTACCGACTTGCCATTGGGCACCTGGACAATAGTGTGGGCGCCGGGGCGGCCCTTGATGTGCATCCAAACATCGTTACCACGCGCCATGCGAATCACGAGCTCTTCGTTATCTTGATGCGTTTTACCAACCCAGACGGCGAATTGATCGCTCGATCGAAATTGTTTAATAGAAAACTTCGTTGGTTCGATACCTCGCCGCTCAGCACGTTTCTGTTTTTTTTCTAGATACTGTACTAATCGATTGCTATCACGCGCATTCGTATTCGTAGTTGGGCTATCAAGATAAAGTGTTGGGTTAAGACCTAACTCTTTTAAGCGATCGTACACACTACGCAGCCACTGCGTTGGTTTGTCGCTTGTCAGCCAACTTTTCTGATCTCGCAGGGCCGCTACAGCACGTGTAAAGACCGGTATTTCATCGTTGAGAGCTTGCAAACGAGCGTCGACCTCTACTTTAGCACGCGCGTTTTTTTTGATGCGTTGGTACAATTTTGTAAGATTCTCGCTAATGGTAATTTGTGGATTTAATACCAACGGCACAAGCGTTAAATTACCCTGCGCGTCGTACGATTCTAAATCGACCGACGATTGCTTTCGATTTTTTTCAAAACGATAAATTTGAGACTTGAGCAACTCTACTTTTGTCAAAAGCTCAGCACTATCATCTAAATCTTGAAGCTGCTTTTTTAAGTTGTTTCGCAGTTTTGACGCCCGCGCCAGATTGGCTTGAACTTTTGTTTGTACGGATTGCAGAATAGAGGCGTAGTAGTTCTCTAACTTTAAACTAAAAAAATACTGGTAACTGGCCGCTAGAAAATCTGAATTAGAATTAAAGTCTCGTATCGAAAACACACCCTGGGTTTTAGATGCGCCGAAGACAGTATTTCTCCACTGCATAATCGGATTCGATAACGTCTCTTCAAAAATAATCCAATTAGGTTTGGCTGAAAATAATTCTACTTTTAGTATATATGTTTTATCTAATTTATTTTTAACACGAAGCTCTACCACGCGGTCGCCATCGACTTGCGAGAACTGCTCTACTTTGGCGCCAGCAAATAGACCTGGAAACTGCTCAACATCTTTTGTGTTATAGAACGCTCCACGAAACGTCTGTTTGCTGGTCCGCATCAAAGTATTATCAACGTAATACACTCCAACGGCTGGGGCTTTTAGGCCAAAAACGAGGCAGTGGCTGCACTTTTCAAAACGAAATACTAAATTCAGATCAGGCACAGCATCGGGTAATCCACTAAATACACCAATCTCGACATATTCAATCACCGAGTCTTTTAGAGGGATTAAAGAAACTGCTTTTTGTATTTCTGCGGCGTTAAAACTCATACCTGTAAGAGAGCATAATTGTTTCAGATGCTCAAATGCAGCGCAGATGCTACTCTTGCACCAATACGGAAACATTTTATGCAGCGTCTCAAACAGAAAACACTCTTATCTCTCGACTGGAACTTTATTCAGAACGAACTTGCAACCCGCTGCCAATCACAGCTTGCAAAGGAATGGGCCCAAGCACTCGACCCATTGATGGCACAGCCCAATGAAGCTGATTTTTTGCGTAATTTAGCTATTGAAGGCTGTTCTTTTCTAAAAGTTTCGAATCTACATTTATCGTTTGCTGGCATTGTTGATCCGACCCCGACGTTACAGGGCTTAAGTTTACAAAGAATCTATGGCGCAGGAGATCTGCGAAACACCGCACGTTTTATGTTGGTCTTGCACGAAATGAAATCAATTGTGCGACGCTCAACGCCGTTCGACACTACGATTTTAGCCTCAGAGCGTTTAGAAATCAGTCCGGACATTCCCCAACTTCGCGCGCATTATATTACCGCCCCAGAGGCTCCTGAAGTCGTGCACTGGATTTTGAAACACTCCGACGACAATGGTTATTTGTTAGACTCGGCTTCGACACTACTGCGCCAATTGCGGCAACAACTACAGAAAAAACAATCTCAACTACAAAGTGAACTCAGTGCACGTACTCAAAAATGGGCGACTGAGGGTATTTTACAAGATAATTATTTCGACGTCTTAGACGGCCGTTTTGTAGTACCTGCAAAGGCAGCGCGGTATCAAGAAATTGGTGGAACTATTATTAGACGCTCTAATTCGCAATCGTCTTTTTTTGTCGAGCCACTAGAATTCACCCAGGTCAATAACGCCATTCAAGAGCTTCAGGCAAAAGTCGCAGAAGAAGAATATCGCATTGTTTCAGAATGGTCGGGCGCGCTAGCGTTGCATGCCACTCACTATCTTGATTGGGTAGAACCCTTTGTTGACTTAGACTGTGCCCTAGCCAACGCACGCCTGGCCCTGGACTGGAATCTATCGCCGGCGACGACTAGCAGCGATGGATTTTTATACCTCGATCAAGTCACACACCCACACTTTAAAACCAAATTAGATAGTACCCCGGTCAGCAATCGCGTCGAAATTGAAGTTCCGACGCGTGCCCTACTTTTATCAGGCCCTAATACGGGCGGAAAAACCGTACTTCTAAAAGCAACTGCTCTAGCTTGCCTAATGCACCGGGCGGGGCTGATGATTGCTGCCGAACCGGGTGCGCGCATCCCACACTATGATCACGTAGTATCTCTTATCGGCGACGAACAAGATTTAACGCTGGGGCTATCTAGTTTTTCGGGACAAGTGTTTGATCTAAAACATTTGATTGAGGGGTCACTGGTCGGACAAAGAAATTTTATTGTCATCGATGAAATACTTTCCAGCACGGACCCCGAAGAGGCCTCTGCACTAGCTCAGAGCTTTATGGAACGCATGATCAACGCGGGCCATCACCTATTTGTCAGTACACACTTCAGCGAACTCACGTTACGCCTAAAAGACCACCCTCATGTACTTACGGGCGCGATGGAGTTTGCCAAAGGCAAGCCCACTTACAAATACCGCAAAGGGGAGTTGGGTTTTTCACACGCCATTGAAACGGCTGAACGCCTGCAACTACCGGCCGATATTATCACGCGTGCGCGAGAACTCTTATCAACCGCCAAGATTGATTACATGAAGGCGCAACAAGAGTTGATTCATACGCAGCTCGATTTACAAAGTGAAAAAAACCGCGTGCGTATTGGCCTACAAAAAGAAAAAGAAAATTTTGCAATGCGTCTACAGAAAGTAGAAGCGCAATACCAAGCTAAATTTCAAGAACTGCGCCGTGACTTTGACAATAAACTAAATCAATTTAAAGAACTCATACCAACATCGGTTACCGCTGCTAAACGCTCTGAGATGATCACGCAGCTCAAAGAAACGATCGATAAAGCAGAAATCAGGTCCGTCATCCTGACCGATCACCCTAAACAAACTGCGGCTACGAAAGAAAAGAATAAACAAATTCCATTAACAGTGGGCTGCCGCGTACGTATTTCAGACTTACAGGGTTCTACTGGTATCATTGTTGAAATCAATAATAACAAAGCGCGTATTCAGGTAGGTAATTTTAAAATTGATCGCACACTCAACATGCTGTCTTTAGTAGAAACAGCGCGCCATCCACAAGGTCATCAGAAAGTAAAAATTGCTTTTAGTTCAAGTGACGCCGACGATTCGCTCGACTCAATGTCTACTCGAATCGATTTACGGGGCTTACGTTTAGACGACGCAAAACAAGCATTTGAACAGTATATCGATCGCTGTATTCGACACGGATTACGTTTTTTTACGGTAGTGACGGGTCACGGCACCGGCGCGATAAAAACAATGGCGCGCAAAGTATTAAGCCAAACCCCATCCGTATCGAAAGTGTCGCAGGCCAACGAGGGTGACGACGGGGCCCTGCAGGTAGATCTCAGTTTTTAAGTCCATAAAAAAACCTCGGTAGAGGTGCCCTTGTTGGGCGACGTCTACCGAGGTTTAAAAAAAGAAACACACGAATTATTTTAGCTGAGCACTACTCTACCACTTCAGGTTTAAGGAACCAGCATACCGACCACGCGGACGGTAAATACGGTTATTTTCACCCTGCTCTAATACATGTGCAATCCAGCCACTAATACGACTTACTGCGAAAATTGGCGTGTAAAGATCAATCGGAATGCCCATGCAGTAATAAACGGTCGCTGAGTAAAAATCGACATTGGGCATCAAACCTTTTTTGTCTTGCATGATGTCGTCAATATTGGCCGACATTTGGTAATAATGCGGCTGATTGGTTTGAGTGCATAGCGCCTCACTCATTTTGCGCAGAATTTTAGCACGTGGATCACCATTTTTGTAAACACGGTGGCCAATACCCATAACTTTGGCTTTGGCATTTAGAGCGTCGTCGATAAATTTTTTCGCATTTTCCAACGTACCAATGCGCAGCAACATCGCCATTACTTGTTCGTTGGCTCCTCCGTGCAATGGGCCCTTCAATGTACCAATCGCTGACGTAATGGCAGAATGCAGATCAGACAAACTAGACGACGTCACACGTGCTGAAAACGCAGAACAATTCAACTCATGATCGGCATGCAGCACCAAACACGTATCAAACATTTTTGCTAAGGCTTCGTCGGGGCGCTCGCCTTTTAACATATATAGAAAATTGTATCCGATACCTTTAGACATATCAGGTTCTACCAGCGGCTTACCAGTACGAATGCGTTCAAAGGCAGTAACGATAGCACCCATCACACCTGTCAATCGAACGGCCTTTCGCATGTTTGCTTCTGGTGAATTATCGCGAACATCAGCATCGTAAAGTGCTAACGCCGAAACCGCTGTACGCAATACGTCCATCGGCACGGCGCCTTTCAATGGCAAACTTTTTAATAACTCCACAACGCGGCTGTCGAGTTTCATGTGCGCCACGAGGTCTTTACGCAACGCTTCAGCCTCGGCAGCTGTCGGTTTACGGTTGTTCCACAAAAGAAAAACAACCTCTTCAAAAGAAGCTTTAGCAGCGAGGTCTTCAATCGTGTAACCACGGTACGTTAACGTGGCATCTTGAATGGAACTAATTTTAGTAGTACACGCTACGACCCCTTCTAGGCCTTTATCGATTGCTTTGTCGAATTCAACGGGGGCAGGTGGTGGCACGGCTGTCACCGTGGCCTCTTTATTTGTAGTAGCCATGGGTTGCTCCTTCTTTTAGTTTAAAAAGCCTATGGTTCGTATGCTCAGTTGTCAAACCAGGCACCAGACCTGGTACAAAATACGACAACGAAATTTTATCATTTTTGTCGCAATCGTATTCGCAATACTGGTGCATGCCTTATTGTACATCGGTATCGTGCTTTCGTGGAGGTATTGGTCCAAACTGAGCCACACTTTTTCTCCACTCTCGGCAGAATTGTTAGACCCCTCACTACTTAAGAACAACCCGGTTACCTTCGAACAATTAAAAAAACAAAGTCAGGCGAACCGCGCCGCCACCATGGAGCTGGCACTGCCCGAATCCGAAGAAAAACGGATCCGCTCAAAAGAAGAAAACACACCACCTCCCAAAGACCGACCGGCACTTTTAGCTGAACGAAATGCTCAAGTAGAAAAAGTAAAACTGGCCCGCGCACAAAAAGACAAACCGCAGCCTGAAATTGTAAAATCGGAAGCAGCCCAACAACCTAAAGGCGAAAAAAAACTGAGTCTAAAGAAATTAGGAGTCTCTGTCGCACCACTACGCCTCGACGCTTCGAAAACAAAGTTACACACAACGGAACGCGGTAGCGCCAAGGGAATTGCAAGTGAAGTCGCGAGTCAATTCGAACAGCAATACTCTAGTGGCGCCATGGCTGGGCACATCAACCAAAGTTTAGTGCCAACCGGTTTTGCGTTCGGCACCGACGACCTCAATGAATTGGATTTAATTCAGTCTCCACACATTGGTTTCTATCGCCGCTTTTTTAGTAGTTATATCGACTTTGTGTTTCGTGGTCTGCAACGCCACAACGACGGCATCATGAACGAACTACGCCTGCAGCATCAAAACGGATTACGTGGCTTACGAGAATTTACCTGCCAAATTCGTTTTGCATTCAATGCAGACGGGCAGCTAGTAGATCTTACGCTGACTCAAAAATCGGGCATTGAACGTTGGGATTATTTATTGGTCGAAGCCATGCGGGCACTCGAGCCGTTTAGAAACATTCCACCAGCGTTGTTAAAAAACGGCGTTTTTCAACGAAGTTTGGGTTATTCTTTATCATTTGATTTTGGGCAATAAAATAAACTGTATCGCAAGATACATAACCACAGCCATTAACAGTAGTTGCACTTGTGCCTGCGCAAACATTTTTTTAACACCCGCAATAAACAGGGCCATTGGCGCACGTTCGCGGCGTCGGGATAATTTTAATGCCTTATCGCTGAGTTGAGAAAATGATTCAACAGTATGGGTTGGCAACTCAACATATGGCTGCGCACGTTTCCACTCTACGTAACGGGTTTTATATTTTTGAAAACCCTCTAAACACACTTCACAGTTCATGAGATGACTTTGTACGGTTTGAGTACGTTCTGGCGTTAACTCGGACTCACAGTACTGTGCTAAGAGCGCATGCAAGTCAGACTTATTATCAATACCATATATATTAAAATGATTATAAGCTTGAACCGTTACCCAACTCTGCCCATTTGAAAAGATTAACTGTGCCGTTTCTAAATGCCAGTCGACTTGATTCGGCGCAATGCCAACTACCCGTGCAATTTGCTCACGTGAAAACTGACCATGTGTTTTTAAGATAATTACCGTACGGGTGACAAAAGGCATTCTAAAGAATCGATCAGCACCAAACCCACGAAAGGCTCTAGGATTCGCTACCTGAAACAACACTCTAGCAAACTCAACTCGTTTAAACGTTAACGATTCCCTGTCAATTTGACTCTTTTGTACAGTGAGCTGAGCGATGGTTTCTGCTATGACGCGTTCAGCTTCATCCAGCGACTGGGTCATGGCATAGGCCAGCGTAAAAGCCCAATTACGCACCCAATCGATCATGACATTCTTTGTTTGAAATACTGTCTGTGACTGCTTCGTGACCTGATTCATAATATTAGAATAACACTATGCATTACAGACGAAAGACGGCTGAATTTGCCGAGCAAAGTTAACCTGCGGCGTTAGTTGAAGCTGGGGACGTTTGAAACTCTTATCACTATCGGCATATTCAAATATTC
>CAZYPH010000026.1:13378-23183 GCA_964649095.1 uncultured Oligoflexia bacterium
AAAAGCCCTCAAACGTTGAACCATCATTGAGGTGAAACGTAGTCAACTGATTGGGGTCTATGCGATGAAGCTCTGGAATCGATCGCCCTAGGCGCATCATATTCGCGCGAAGAGATTCTTTATATACAAGATATCTAATACCTTCCGATTCGATGATGAGGTTGCGATTAGCATCAAAACCTAAAAATCGGCCTTCAATACGAGCATCGGTTGACGGGTCTTGCACCGTAACAAACTGCTAAACGAGTGGTGCTAAATCGGCAGCATCGCGGCCTGGCCGATATCTACGAATACTAACAAAATCGTGCAGTCGTTGCCACAGACGGCCCAGCGGACTGCGCGGTGTTATCGTAGTTTGGTTGAACTCCAGAAGAGAATTACAGTTTCCAATCGACAAACTGGAACCAGAACCGGGATCGGCATAAACAGAAACCGTCGTCACAAGAGTAGAAAGAACAATAACCATCACCAAAAATCTGATACGCCGAAGCATCTCAGACAATATTAGCAGCAGCATCGATTCAAAGATAGAGCCAGCAACGCAACCGCACCCGCAAGCGCCGCTAACGCTAGGTCTATTTTGCCGCTAAAACACCCTGCACATTGAGCCGGATATCGAGGTCAATCACAGCACGCCACGTAGTTTCATCGACGTTATAAAGCGCTTTACGAAAGTACTGGTAGCTCTGATCTAACAACGCAGCCTCACCCAAGTGGCGATTTTCGTAGAGCGTTTTTGAAAAATGAAGATGGTCTTTTAGTTGATTAACTAAGTATTTACTCATAGTGACCGGTCCGAAGTGCGTTGGATATACGACCTCAACACCACTCGCTACAATGCGGTCGACACTTACAATGGCCTCGGCATACGAGAAATCGGTCGGACTTGTTGAGGCAAAAATAAACGGCGCAACCTCGGGCCGTCCTAGTTGCAATGCCGGATAATAAAGCCCAAACGTATCGCCCGTAAACATACAATTATTGTTATGTAATTGCACGACCAAGTGGTGGTTTGCGTGCCCCTTTGTATATAAAAAAGAAAATATATTATTACTTATATTAATTTTTTCATTGTCAGTAACAGCACAAACATTTTCGGCCGAAATCGGGTGAATTAAACCGTAAAGTCGCTCAAACACCGTATCGCCATACACACCCTTTGCACTAGCTATCAACTTCGTAGGGTCTATAATATGCTTGGCCGCACGTTCATGACAAAAGATCTTGGCCTGCGGAAATAATCGGTGCAATTGAGAAAGGCCGCCCACATGGTCTAAATGCACATGAGTCACCACAATCGCCTTTAACAACGACCTATCGGGCAAAACACGATCGATAGCTGCTAAAATTGTCGGTACTGACTGGTTTACACCCGTTTCAATTAAGACGTAGCCGCTATCATCACCCACAAGATAAGCAGCCGTAAACTGGGGCGTTGGTTGGATGTTTATAAAGGGATATCCCGTATCGATTACAGTAAGACTCACAGCCCTAGAGCGTTGTGAATTTTCTCTGCTTTCTTTATATGTATTTACTAATATATTATCTTCTGCAGTTGGGGTGCTCATTGGCGATCAGGCTACACCATGTCGAAAAAAATTGTGAGTTTGAAACTACGATATTGCGATAATAGCGCCTTACAGAACTAAATGGATTCTGTGTGTCGCGATCTAACTCTTCGACCGGCACATTCATATTAGATACTCGTGGGTCACGCCAAACTCGCACACCGCGAAAACACTCTCGACTTGGGGCTTCGTTAAAATAAAATACAGAATCAGGAAATTGACTGCTTCCGTTCGATAAGGGCGTTGAGCAGTTTTGATCAGCAACCAC
Source organism: uncultured Oligoflexia bacterium (assembly GCA_964649095.1). Classification (GTDB taxonomy): domain Bacteria; phylum Bdellovibrionota; class UBA1018; order UBA1018; family UBA923; genus CAZYPH01. The sequence goes on from CAZYPH010000026.1 coordinate 15,215, forward strand.
TAAACCCACAATTCCCAGCTGCAATTGTTCGGCTGAGCGGTCAACAGACCGTGACCGCATCGGCGTTAACTTTAACAGCGGCCCACCAGAGTCCTCAATCAAACTGTCACACGTTGTGAAACGCAATCCGCGTAATCCTGTTTGATTAGCCAATACCACACACTGCGGCTGAACATGAAACCGCGTAGCCACTTGCACTTCGTAAGGCGTGCCAACCACCCTAGCACTCAAGTCAGTACTCGAGCGCAATTGATAAGGCCCCGAGCCTAACTTTAAAACATTATGGTCTAGCGCCCCCGACAACACCTCGGGGCGGGCCACGGGCATATACCCGCAATCATCACCCAAAGGATGGGTCAGTCTTAAAAAAGCCCAATCGCGGTTGATATCGAATGTGGCGCGATCAATCGCAGTAAACAAACCAGAAGCTTCACGATTCACATAAGGTCCGGAAGCTCTTTCAATTGGTGTTGCATCAACACGGCGTTCTTCGTAACGACTGCCATTCCCTCGATTTCCGCCACAGTAGGTACTAAACACATACGAGCTCGAGATCGTGCTCAAACAGTGTGTCGCGGTCAAAAGTAAATCGCGACCGACAATGGTGGCAGAACAGGGCGTCACCGTGCCGCTCCGAAAGTCATATTGTGTTAAAACCCCGACCGTAGATAGTGGAAACCGATAACGGTACCAACGATTCACGGGCGATGAACGATCGGACACATCAAACAATCGATCTACAAACTGGGGATTGAGATCGCTACCCGGCGGGCGTACCCACGGAGCAAATCGATAACGTAGCGCATCGCGCTGAGCACCACTCCATGTTGGCATCAAACGCCTCGAATAGAGATCTATGAACGATCGCGCAGGAGAAAAATGAGCGTTGCCGTCGCCCTCTATTACCGACGACGCGTATGGAATCGTTTGATACATGGCCTGATCAATTTGGTCGGCGTTTAGATTTTGTAACTCTAAATCGATATAATTAGATTCGCTTAAACGCAGGCGTCCATCAAACCCGCTAGGATTGACTGGGCCCGAGCGACTAGGCTGCACATCTCCACGCAATACATCAAATAAGACCGCAAACAAATTGCCACGTAGTTGGGCTTGAGCCGCCTGGTGATTGCCGAACAGCACTACTCCAGTCAGTAAAAAAGCCAAAACAGGGGTAGAGAATTTTTTGCTATTTTTACACATACACACCAATCCACGATGCAAAAAAAAAGAGCACTTACCATGTAAGTGCTCTTAACAGGACGACTGAGCTCACGTTCCGATACACGAAGTCTGATCGGTTTCGACATACACATTCACCGACCACGTATAACTTGGCACCGTACCAATACTACCCACACCACAGTGGCGCAGTTGACACTCGCGGAGCGAGGCATTTGTAATCGAGCTTGTTGTGTAACCAACCGAGCCGGTCACACACACCGCATCCCGGCCTGTGATGTAATCAAACACAGTCTCGTACTGACCGTACGTCAACTGACGGTAGGTTGCTGAATAATACTTTGTTGCCAATGCATACAGATCATACGCACACATCGAACGTTCTACCGTACAGAAAGCTCGGCAACGATAGTCGGTATTCACATCGCGAATGCGCACTTTGTAACGTCCGCTACCACGCAACGCTGAACTAAAGTCGATATACGAGGGATGCGAAATCGCATTCACGGCCAGACCTAATTTATACCCTCTAGAATCAAACGCACTCACCGATTTTGAAGCAATCGGCGTAGAGTTGCCTTCTTGTAACAACTCCACCACAAACGCCATTTGTGTGTGGTGTCGAATATTGACGGTCGAGCTTGTAGTGATTTCAGCTTGTAATGGCTGCACACTGATCCGCAGTTTTTGGTCGGCCGAAATTTCAAAACCGGTTTCACCATTGGTCACTGTTGTATTTACGACCGATCCTGAAACACGAAACGAATGGTAACGACGCGATGGTGATACCGGACATCCGTTACTATCCACACCCGAGGGCACCGTCTCTGTGACTGGTGTTACAGGCGTAGCCGGTGTCGTTGAAATCGTGTTATTTAAAGCGGTATTATCGGCACTAACTACTGTTGGTGTCGAATTCAACGCAGCCGTCGCACCTGTTTGTTCTGGGAGCTCTTCGTTTTCGCTACTCGTACAACTCATCAACAAAACAGAACTTGCGGCGACTAATAAAATCTTTTTCCATTTAGAAGAATCAATGAAACTTAAACTCTCTACCATTGCCATAAAATCACTCCCCAATCTCTCAAGGGTATCTATTGCAACGGAAATACCAATTAAACTGAGCTAAAATTCTCTAGTATTAATAAATAGATAGAGTGTGTCTCAATAGCGACATATCTAAAAATATGACAATTTATTGATATAGCGACCAAAATATATACAGGGTTGCGACTATAGTTTCTGAATGAACTGCACCAAAGCGTTCATTAGAGTACTTTTTTCGAGACTATTTTTTTCGAGACGACTTCCCTGTTGTCGATGCTGAAACTGCTCCTGAAATACTAATAAATGTTCCAGAGCCGTCTTAATGTTTTGGCCAGACTTCATATATAACTTTTCAAATATATCCTGATTATCTTCATACGTGAGATAGGCTAGTAATATGGCATTATTGTCGACCCGTGATAACGCTCGTTTATAGCCCTCGGTTTCAAACCCATAACTAGGTATACGTTTCTCAAATTGCTTAAAAACTTCAGCTCGTGGACGCTCATTTTGATAAGCCACCCGCAAAGCGTCAGCCAAACTGCGTAACGCTGCTCCAAAACGTTTACGATCGCGCTGGCCGCTAAACCATTTTTTGTAGGGTACGGACTCGACACCAAACGTTTCTAATAAATACTCCCGCTCGGCATACTCACCAATAAAACTCGCAACCTGCTCATTGACAGCACCTGCGCCGATGGGCCCCTTTATATAAAAAACACCATGTGTGCTTTCATGAAATATCAAATTTACCAATGATGCTTTTTCACCAGTAATCATCGACGACAACAGAGGCTCACGCAGATACCCCAACATCGAATACGCCGTCACGCCACGCACATGGGTATCAAAACCAAGGTCCGCATATTTCTTTTGCCACTCGTGTGCGTAGGCTTCAGAAAAAAAGCCTAAATAGGGAAAACTACCCACTATCGGAAACGAAAACTCCTGAATCTCTAACATGTCTTTTTTGGCTACCGTCAGCGACCAAATGACATAGGGGCGTTTGAGATCGACATACGTTCGGTAGTTTTTAGTACTGGGAATGCCAAGTTTCCTCTCGGCCATGAGTTTGATTTCATCAATCCAACGCAGGCGTTCTTTTATGTCTGTTTTTACCTCGGCATCCGCCAAGACTTCTGCGATTGGGCGTTCACGGTTGTACAGTGACCACTGGCCTTTACTAACGTGCAAAAGATACTGAACGCTAGAGCAGCCTGTAAAACCAACCACCATGAATATAAGAAAAAATTTATATAACACTAAAAACCTACCTGAACCCCCGCCTGCACGGCATAATTTTTTCGAGCCGCATTTACATCCATTCTAGGCATATACCCGGTAGCTTCGACACGTAGTGACAGACCGCTAGTAATAAATAAACGTAACCCCGCACCGACCATCGCACTCGGATCATTTACCGTGCTCCGCCCAAGAGCAACGCCATAATACGTCGACTCTTGCTCACGCTGATACTGCGCCACCCCAAGCCTTACATAAGGCTGAATGCGCCACGACGCGGGCACCAGTGTTTGAATAAGCGAGGCCCCATACGTACGCTCACGCGTCTGACTTGTTTGAATGGGCTCATTTAATAGGGTGGTAGAACCGGTGCTGTAGGTCAACTCAATCTCGGTTACACTAGTTAAATTGATACCAATTGCAGCGGTAAACCGCTGAGAACGCGAGTACGAACCATCGCCGTAGTCGGAACGAGTGCTCATTCCCATCACGGAAAAGCTAAGCGTTTGGTCACGCGACCAAACGTTAGTAGGCGATAAAAAGCATAGTAAAATTAATATATATAACGAAATACCAATCTTCATGATTAAGTGTTTCTACTCTCGCGATAATTCAAATCGCTCTAACGGACCAAGCGAACCATCATCCTTTATTTTTTTTAATGGTTCGACGTGTTTAATTTCTAAAGCAGGCCCCGAAGACGTGTTAGTAGACGCCCCACTCGATGACGCTGGGCTACGCCCCTTTGAAAAAGCTTTAGACAACGAATTGGCTAAGGCACTTACCGATTGGTCTACGGGCGCGCTCTGTGGTGCATCTGGCTTTTTAGCGACCATTGTTTTGGGATGAGGCTTAGTCGCCATTTCCATAACATCATCAAAATCCACCCCGCGCACGCGGGCTTCTAACAGTGACAAGACCGACACCGGTGGCGCTTGCTGAATAGGCGCCTTCGAAGGACGCTCGATATCAGCGTTAGAAAGCACTACGTCATGATTTAACGCTTCACTGGCGTGGGCGTTAGTTTCCGCGATTTTTTCTTCTTGTTGTAACAACGGCGACAGATCACCCGAAGACCGCTGCACTACTTGATAGGGTTTCAGTGCAATACTATTTTCACTAAACATACGTGGCGCCAGACGCACGCCGTCGGATATCGCCTTGACCGTAGTATTCGCCAACGTAGAATTAATATTCACCCCTGCGCCAACCTCAAGGGTGGCCTCGACATGAATCGTCTCAAACTGCATAGGTGCGGCACTACTATTTTTAATATTCACGTGCCCAAACAACACACGTAAACGTGATTTTGCTGCGGCTATTTCGCGTGGCACAACTCGAAAATCAACCATCGATGGGCCTAAAATATCTAGAACTACACCATCACTTTGCGATGCTAAAAACCGCTCACCGTATCGTACGTGCACTTTTAGTGGGAATGTTAGTACGTCTCCAACAACCGGGCGCTTTGCAATGGCGTCTTGACCTTCAACTAATACGCGGTCAGAGGCCTGTAATACCAACAAGCTCTGAATCACGGGGGCTTTTTTGGTCTCTATCGCGTGGATGTTGTAACCACTAAATAAGATCACCAAAAAACTAATTATACTAATATACATTTTTTTGTATATTATCATTTACCGAAAAACCTCTTTGCTGTTGCTGAGTCTGGATACATGGAAAATAATTTTTTGCGGTACGACTGTTCATCCAACGGTTTTTTTTGTTCATGAGCCGTAACAATCAACCAGCCAAGAAATTCTGACCCATAGGCCGCATCACTTTCCTTCTGCGCTGAAATTAGACCTTTTTCAAAGTACTCACGCGCTCGAGTAAAGTTCTGCATTTCAAGAAACGAGCGCCCCATTAACATATAGTTTTTTTCAGATACAAAACTTGAACCACCTGTACCCTCAACAAGCGCATGCAACAAAAACGCAGCCCGATCGAATTTTTTTGCTAAAAAACTCTCTATGGCTTCTTGATACACGTCGTTAGGATGCTCCTTTAATTTCTGCTCCAACGCCGTATCCACTGACCCCAACGACGCAAGTGAACGCCCAGCCACAGAACCCACCTCGGCCAAGGCATCAGTACGAACATGTTCCAGATGTTTACCCTCTTTAAACCAGCTATCTAACGCTTCTTGTCGAATAACCTGACTATCGAGTTGAGCTAGCTGTATGGTGAGAAATTCATTTTCTTCGTTCAAACGGCGTAATTTGGCCCATTTTGTGGCGAAACCCTGCCAAATCCCTTGAACATACAACCATGCAGCTTTGTGTTTCGCGATGGGTTTGGTCGAACTAGTAGCCTCAGCAGCAGTCGCCCCAGCCGTCGTAGCCAAAGAAAATTGAATAACAACAACCACTAATAACGCGGCAAACCGTTGGTGCCGTTGCGATAACGTTCCTAATTTTGCTGAATTCCATGCCATATCAGTTTCTAGACGCTACTATGAGCGCGTCCTTCAGCAGGCGTTTCGTCGTGGTCGCCTGTTGCCTAAAGGGCACAATTTCGCCTAGTCACTTTTTACACAGCAGGCGTTGTGTTAAATATGAGAGCCTATGAGCACAACCGTTACAACACCAGCAACCATGCCGCCCCATTCACCGTCGCCCCTTCTTTTAGACACGTTAAAGGCGCGTTTATTGACCCAATTAGAACAGTTGATTCAAAAAAACTTTGCGATTTCGGCCGACGACTTAAAGAACCTCAACATCAGCCTCGAACTGCCGCCCGATCTCACTATGGGCGATTTTGCCTACCCTACGTTTAAACTTTCAAAGCTTTTACGCAAAGCGCCGCCAGTCATCGCGGCCGAGCTCTTAAAACAAGCTCAGGCCGACAGCACACCAGCATGGGCCGAAATACTGAATACCTACGCGGTGTCGGTTGCGGGGCCTTATCTGAATTTTTTATTAAAGCCTGAAACGCTGATCCAACGCATCTTGCCTGCCCTGACGCAGATTCGCGATACTATCCGACGTGCGGACTTTCCGTACAAAACGATGGCCATCGACTTTTCTTCACCGAACATCGCCAAGCCATTTAATATTTTTCATTTACGCTCAACCATGATCGGCAATTGCCTAAGCCGCGTGTACACGGCACGCGGTGGTTCCGTAATACGTATCAACCATCTGGGTGATTGGGGCACACAAAATGGAAAGTTAGCCTTGGCGTATCAACTATACGGCGACGATGCGGAACTAGAAGCACGTGGCATTTCGTATTTAGTCGAGCTCTACGTACGCATTAATAAAGAGACCGAAGAAGACCCAGCGCTTCTAGACCAGGCCCGTGCCCTGTTTGCACGCTTAGAAAAACACGATCCTGAGATTTATGACCTTTGGAAACGGTTTTGCGAAATCTCCATTCGTGAGATCAAAAAAACCTATACACGATTAAATGTAGAGTTCGACCACTACTGGGGCGAGTCGCATTATCTTAACGAGATACCCGCGGTAGAAACTCTATTAAATGAAAAAAGTTTATTAGTGGAGAGCGAAGGGGCCCAAGTGGTGGACCTCAGTGCATTCGACATGCCGCCGTGTATTGTACGCAAACAAGATGGCTCGACCATTTACGCTACCCGCGACTTGGCAGCGGCAATGTATCGTTACAACCAGTTCCACTTTGATCGCATGATTTACGTGGTGGGCGGCGAGCAGAAGTTGCACTTTGCGCAAGTTTTTAAAGTATTACAACTAGCGGGTCAAACCTGGGCCAATCGCTTGGTGCATTTAGACTTTGGTTTGTACCGTTTTAAAGACGCCAAAATGAGCACCCGACGTGGCAACTTCGTCACATTAGAATCGGTTTTGGACGAAGCGGTGGCACACGTAAAAACGCTGATGGAAGCGAAGAGTCCACCACAAACTACCGAAGATCGCGCGCTTTTAGAGCACAACGCCGAACTGATTGGTGTCGCTGCGGTAATTTTTAACGACCTTTCTACCGATCGTGATGCGGCGGTAAACTTTGATCCACAAGCCATTGCAGACTTTGAGGGTGAAACAGGACCGTATATTCTGTACGCCCACACTCGTTGTTTAAGTATTGTACGTAATGCACCGTCGTCGTTAACGAGCGCCTTAAAATCGGCACCAACCCATTTGTTAACCACTGCCGAAGAATTGAATTTGATACGTATGATGGCGCGTTTGCCGCTGGTGTTAGACTTGTTGATTGAGCACCACAAACCACACGTGTTAGGAAATTTTTTGATCGACCTCACAAAGTCGTTCAACGTTTTCTACCGCGCGCACAAAGTGCTGGTAGAAGACACCGAACTCGCCCGCGCACGTCTGCATTTGGTCGACACGACGCAACGCGTGCTGCAGTTTGGGTTGGAGCTACTCGGCATTCGTACGCCGACTAAAATGTAATTAGTTCATCCGGAAAAAGGCCCATCTGCTTTGTCGCTCGGCCGCATTACTCCCGCAACGGCCACTAGGCCGTTTTGGTCGCAATGCGGCCTCGCTTCGCGCATCTG
>CAZYPH010000027.1:0-17460 GCA_964649095.1 uncultured Oligoflexia bacterium
TAGTTAGTCTTTTTACTATATTCATGACTACTAATATTATCTACGGCAACAACTGCTCAGGCGGCGGTGGTGGCGGTAGTGGTGGCGGCTCGGCCGGCGGCGGAGCGGCAGACAGCTCAGGGACTTCGAGTTCTACGGCGGTTGGTCCGGCACCGACCTATGAAATTACGCATTTGAGTGTGGCCAACACCTACGCCTGCGCGGTGAATTCGGATAAGATTCAGTGTTGGGGTGTGAATGATTACACCGGCGGCATTGGTACCGGAGAAGAACGATCACAGCCCGGACGTTTTAGTCGGCCTGTTCTACAGCCTAGCTACGTGCGCTACTATTCCGGAAATTCTGCCTCGGCCGATACGAGTATCCTTACCGGAGAAATCAAAGACCTCAGCACCGATGGTTTTACTACCTGCGCAATCATTCGGCGCACCGGCACCAACTATGACAGTGTGTATTGCTGGGGCTTGCGAACCGCATCGTTGTACACGGCAGCTTATGGGTCTTTAAACGTAATTAATGACAATAGTCCGCAGACTGTCAGCGCTGCAGTTCCATTAATTACATCCCCCTCCGCCCTTTGTTCACGGACACACTGCACCGAAGGTCTTACAAAAGTAGTATTGTCGCTTCGACCGACAGGCGACGTGGCAAGCGCCCCTCAACACCAAACGGTCTGTGTCTTAAATAGACAAAATGCTATATTCTGTTGGGGTAGTAATACTTTTGGCGAGTTAGGTCGAGGCACGCGTAGCACAGAAGACTATACCACTCAAGACTACGCTACCCGTACGATCTCGGGTTTTAATGGTGACAGCAACCCAGCATTGACCGCCATAGCATCGGGTACCGGCAGTTTTTGTATTATCAACGATGGCAAACTACGCTGTTGGGGCGAATCAGATTACTACCGCATCATGGGGAATTCGATGGATAATAGTTCGTACCCGTTAGTGAGTCCACGGCCTCAAGCAATCCGTAATATCGCGGATTCAATCCCGATCGCGTCGGCCAGCATTCAGTATTCGCAGTCGTGTTTTGGATCACAAAACGGGCGTGTATTTTGCGTTGGTTACGGTGCACAAAACGCCGATGATACGTTTTGTGTGCGCGATCCTGAAAACATCCACTGCGCCGTGCCGCGCCAAAACCAATATCCGGGCTACCGCTCCGATCGTGGCCATGGACCTACCGATGCGTACGAAGTATTTGACCACGGTTTTAGTAGCAGTGCCCCCGTCTATGTCGCCGGCACCTACGATGCCGTGTGTGCGTTGTCAGAGGGTGGTGTGAAGTGTTTCGGTTCGGCGGCCGCGTTAGGTACGGGCACGACCGATTTCCGCTACGACAGCCGGGGTTGGAGTATTCCAAATGGTTTGGACCGCAACGTCACGAAACTGGCCTCGAACAAATCAATCATTGGTATAGTTCGCCCTCAATATAGCGCCTTCTGCGCCGCTCAAAACGACGTGTTGTCGTGTTGGGGCGCGCAGCCAGGCACTACGGGTATTTATGGTAACGGCACGTCAACGGTGTCCGGCAGTAGCCCGGTCACGGTGAACTTATTACGCGACTAATCGACGAGCACAAACGAGCCGGTCAGTGCCAAGCCCGTCACACGTTCGATTTTAATATCGACGAACTTGCCGGTTATATTACGAGCGCCATGGTACGGAAAATTCACCACGCGGTTACAGCTCGTACGGCCGGTAAACATGCTCGTTTCGGTGGAGTTTTTTAGGGGTTTGGTAGCGCCTTCGACTAACACCTCGACCACTTGACCCACAAAACGCTGGTTGTTTTCGTTCGCGATTTCTACGGCCCGCGTTTGAAAACGACGTAAACGCGCATTTTTTTCCGCAGCGGGCACATCGTCTTTTAGTTTGGCGGCTTTGGTACCGGGACGCGGGCTGTAGGCGAACGAGTAGACCATGTCAAAACGCAGGTCTTCCAAAAGCTTCATCGTGAGTTCAAAGTCTTCGGCAGTTTCAGTGGGAAAACCAACAATAATATCCGTCGACAAACCGCCCTCAGGGCAGCGCTCGCGCCACTTACGAATTTGTTCGTAATACGTTTCAATTTTTTAGTGGCGGTGCATTTTATCTAAAACTGCGTTCGATCCACTCTGAACGGGTAAATGCAAGTGATTGGCTAATGAACGAACGTCGCCGTAACACGCGATCAGGTCATCGCTAAAATCGATCGGGTGCGAGCTTGTAAAACGCAAACGCTTCAACTCGGGGTTGGCTTTGTCCACCGCACGCAGCAACTCGGGGAACGTTTCGTTGTTGCCTTTGCCGAACGAGTTTACGTTCTGACCCAATAACGTGATCTCGCGCACACCTAATAAAACAAGTCGGCGCGTGTCTTCGACAATCTCTTGAATGAGACGGCTTTTCTCGCGCCCACGTGTGAAGGGCACTATACAGAACGAACAAAACTTGTCGCAGCCCTTCATGATGTTGATAAATGCACTCGACGACTGGTGATAAATTTTAGTCTCGGTCGAGAAATCGCGGCCCTTATCAAAGTCGTTGTAGACGATTTTACGTTTGCCGTGGCGGACTTCATGCATGATCTCGGGCAACTTATCAATCGTATCGGTGCCGAACACAAAATCGAGATGAGGATTACGCTGGAAAAGTTTTGCGCCATCTAACTGACCGACGCAGCCGCCAACACCAATTAGTTTCTCTTTCGTTTTTGAGGCTTTTAACTCACCCAATTTCGACAGCATTTTTTGTACGGCCTTGTCACGCACTTCACAGCCATTAAGGATAACCCAATCGGCATCGTGAATGTCTTTACTAGGCTGGGCACCCATGTCGGCCAGCAACACACTCATACGCTCGGTGTCGGCTACGTTCATTTGGCAGCCAAAGGTTTTGATGAAAAACGTCTTCTGATCGGATTGCGCCGGAGCGACTTCAAAATTTTCTGACATAGTTAGCAGCGATATACTACGCAAGCCCTATTGAGATCTAGCGCTAACTGGGCCTTTTTCGACGGGAATGACTAGGATTACTCGTAATCATGTAAATCCGAGGCATCTTGTGCTTCGATTTTTACTAACCAGCCTTCTTGAGTAGGGTCGTCGGACACTAAAGAAAAATCGCCGGCCGCTTGTTCATTGATTTCGGCTACATAACCGGCCACTGGGGCCGTGATTTTTAAGACGCCGTCCTCGCCACGCAAAGTCGCTAGAACATCGCCGCGATCGCAATCATCGCCCACGTCGGCTAGTTTAATCGACTTGATACCACCCAACTCTTCGACGGCGTCTGGCGATACACCAAGTGTTACTGTCGTCACTTCGATGTCGTTGTCGTTCACGCTCTCGGCTTTCGTGAACCACAGGGTGCCATCAGAAAAATAAATTATTTCGTTTTCAGAATCCGACATATCTAAAAATCCTTATATAACAATTATTTTCCTAACATAGCCAATAGGTCACTCTCCGCCAACTGGTAGTCGCGTTTTAGTTCAATAAAGCGCCTTCTCAGTTCAATCATTTTTTGAGTCGCCGCAAAGACATCAGGCGAGTTTTTTACCCCACGCACGTACTCACTTTGGGTGCGGTCAAAATACAACTTAGCCTGCTGCACGCTGCGCTCTGAGGCGTGCAATAAATCGTGGGTTAGCTTTAATTCTTGTTTAGCCCCTTCAAACTGAGCGGCCAATTCATTGGCCGTCTGCTGGGCTTGTTTAGCAATACCTTCGGCCTTGAGGCTCCTTGAGGCGGCCGCTACAGGCGATTGCAATCCATCAAACAAACTCATACTCAGTTGTACGCCTACGACATACTCGTAGCGATCGGAGAGTGCCTCGTAATCGCGTTCACGCAGAGTATATAAAGAATAATTTGCGAACACATCGACCGAGGGGGTCCACCATCGTGCGGTTTGTTGGGCTTGGGCACTCGATACATTTTCATTGGCCTGTAATTCTAAAACATCGCGGTGCTGATGAGCATCAAACACCGTGTCTAAATACGTATCGCGGTGGTGGTGTAAAATCTCTTGGCTAGTTTCTAGTTTTGTTTTTGCCGAGTAGCCCAACAGAATACTCAAATTACGTTCAGAGTTTGATGCCCCCAAACGCAATCGCGCTAAGTCTTGTTCTAGCTGCGAGCGGTACATTTCAAATTCCAAACGATCGGTTTCGGTTACCAGGCCCGCTTGAATGCGCTTTACCGCCGACTTCAGATTGTTCTCGTTTTGAATAAGGCCATCTTCGAGAATTTTGATGAGCTCGCGTTGGTACACCAGCGTCCAATACGCTTTGCGCGCTTTGGTTAATTCAAAGAGTTGCGTTTGCTGGAAGTTTTGTGTGCTGGCCTGGGTTTGTTCTTTACGAATTTTTTCTTCGTAGTAGTCGCGCCCGCCACGAAATAAGTTCCAACGGGCTTCAATAGCACCGAAGGCCTGATTGCGCTGCGAAAACGGCCCTGTTTTTAATCGTTCACCACCGATGTGGGCATTGAGCTGAGGCAGGAAGGACCGTGTCAAATGACCTTGTAACTTGCCTGCAGAATCGACTTGCAATTTGGCGCCTACTACGTGTTGATTCGCCGATAGCACTAGGCGTTCTAATGTATCAAAATCTACTTTGATAGACTCGGCCGCAATGACTGTAGATAATGGCATTAAAATTAATATATATATAAAATAAAACATATTAATTACACTTCAATCTGAAACTTCAGTGTGTGTTTAGATGTTTTTTTGTCATCAGATGTTTCAACAACCTCTAAGTTTACAAAATATCGATGGGTATTCGGCGCTTTTATTTGTCCTTCAAACTTGAGGGCGCTTTTAGCGTCAATGGCCAACGCGAGTGGGGTTTGTCTTTTAGCATTCGGCAACTGTAGGGCCGCTTTGATCTGGACAGGACTTGGGCGCATGGCGCCGCTAGAGTTAGTTAGCAGTATTGGCTGTAAATTATGGTCATACACATAAATCGTGTAGTGGTCCCCCTTTACTACTAGCTCAAAACAGTGGTGTTCGGTGCACTTGACCTCACCTAAGTGCGGAGCCTGCATCGAGCTTGGCGCGTCATGCCCGGCATGCGACCAGGCTTGCGTACACAACAATACTGAAAATAACGTCGACAATATAGTGCTTTTCATAAGTCCCTCACCTCTTTGTGTTGAATAGACCGCAATGCCGATGTGCGGCCGTAGTTATAAAAAACGGTCGGTGTGACAATCAAATCTAATAATGTAGAACTAATGAGCCCTCCGACGATAACGACCGCAAGGGGGTGTAAAATCTCTTTACCGGGTTGCCCTGCGGCAAATAACAATGGGGTCAAACCGAGAATAGCTGTAAGTACCGTCATCATAACCGGCACCAGTCGCTCAAGCGAACCACGAATGACCATGTCTTTTGTAAACTGCTCACCTTCGTGTTGCATTAAATGCAAGTAATGCGAAATCAGCATAATACCGTTGCGGCTCGCAATGCCACACAACGTCACAAATGCTACTAACGTCGCCATCGATACCGTCCGATCGACTACATACACCGCGACGACCGAACCAATTAATGCCATCGGAATATTTAACATGATCTGCACAGCAATAAATGCTGAGCTAAAGTTTATATATAATATTATAAATATTCCAATTACGGACAATAGTCCTAAAAATATCATGGTCTGAGTACTTTGCTGCTGACTCTTGAACTGGCCGGCCCAGTCAATATAGTAGCCGTCACCGAGCTTAATCTTATCACTCGCTTGTGCGACTTTTGACTGCAACTCCGTCACCACACTTTGTAAATCGCGGTTCAACACATTGGCTTGAACAACAATACGACGCTGGACATTCTCGCGCATGATGGCATTAGGACCAGTCGATTCGTAGATATCCGCCACGTCACCTAAAACCACTTTTGTGCCGTCGGGCATCATCCGCACGGGTGTGTTTTTAAAGGTCTCTTGATCGCGTCGAGAGGCCTCATCTAAACGCATGAAGACATTAAAGAGACGTTGGTGGTCGATCACCTGAGCTACATTCTGGCCTTTAAAAGCCGTCTCGAGCGACTCAATTAAACGACCATTACTTAGGCCGAAACGCGCCGCAGCGTCGCGCATTAACTGGATTTTAATTTGTGGAATCAAAACTTGCTGCTCGATCTGCAGATCGACAAGCCCCTGGGTACCGCTGATGGCGCTTAGAATCGCATGGGCCTTTTCACGCAACTCTTTTAGTTCTGGACCAAAGACCTTAATCGCAATTTGGGCGCGCACCCCTGACAGCAAATGATCTAAACGGTGCGAGATAGGCTGCCCAATATTAATATATACATTTTTTAATGTATTTAATTGCTGACGAATGTCTTCTAAAACAACCTCGCGTTTACGTACCGGTTGAACATCATGAGGTTCTTTGAAAACGACATCGACCTCAGAGTAATGCACGCCCTCGGCATGCTCGTCTAACTCGGCTCTACCCGTGCGCCGCGAAACGATTGCGACTTCAGGTGTCTTTAAGATAATTTCTTCGGCTTGACGCCCTAATGCATCTGATTGCTCTAGCGAAATTCCTGGCTCGGCTAGCACCGTAATGGTGGCCGAACTTTCGTTAAACTTTGGTAAAAACTCGCGCCCCATCGTACTCAGTAAGATTACCGATACACCCAACAATATAAGCGAAAATACGATCACAACTCGGGGTCGTAGCAGTGCCCAGTCTAAAGCGCGTCGATGCCAGCTTTTTAAATAGGTTACAACAGGTGACTCTCGATGTTGTTTAGCCGTTAGATTTTTCAACCAAAGTGAGCATAAAACGGGGGTTACCGTTAACGACACGACAAGCGATGCCAATAACGAAACAACATACGCAATACCCAGTGGAATAAAAAAACGCCCTTCAATACCACCTAGAAAAAATAATGGCAGAAAAACCAACACAACAATAGCCGTAGCGTAGACGATGGCGTTCCGTACTTCGCTCGATGCCTGATACACAACGCGAATGACGGGCTGCCGCTCTGCCACCGGAAGAAGTTGATTTTGCTGCAGACGCCTAAATACATTTTCAACATCGACGATCGCGTCATCGACCAGTTCACCAATAGCGATTGCCAGACCACCTAAGGTCATAGTGTTGATGCCTAGATTAAATAATTTGAAGATAATCGCCGTCAGTACAAACGACAAAGGAATGGCGATCAAAGTAATCGCTGTAGTGCGCAGATTAAGCAAAAATACAAAAAGTACAATAGCGACCAATATTGCGCCATCACGGAGCGCCTCAGTAACATTGTTTATAGCTGAACGTATGAATACCGACTGTTTAAAGAGACCTCTTTCTAAAACACTGCCTGCTGGCAGCGTGCTTTCGATCTGATCTAAAACGACATCAATGTTTTTTTCTATTTCAAGCGTATTGGCACCCGGTTGTTTTTGAATACTCAACACGACAGCAGGATGGCCGTTTACACTGGCATCGCCACGTTTGACCTGAGCACCTACCTGTACATTAGCGACGTCGGCTACACGCACTGGTCTACCAAAGCGCATTCCGACAACAGACTGTTTAATATCGTCTTCCGAACGCACACTGCCAATGTTGCGGATCAGAAACTCGCGCCCTCCCTGATCAAGATACCCCCCGGTGGTATTACGCCCTAAACTTTTTAAATTTACCTCTAAGTCTTCTAACGTAAGTTGGTAGCGCTGCAGTTTTTCGGCTGAAATTAAAATTTGATATTGTTTTACCCCACCCCCGATGACAACGACCTGAGAAATACCAGGCACACTTAACAGGCGTGGGCGCAATACCCAATCGGCAAATGTACGGAGATCTTGCCCTGAGATGTTAGCTTTCGAATACAGTCCTAACAACTGCACTTCACCCATGATCGAGGCCACAGGGGCCATGACAGGAACTACACCCCTTGGCAGGCGTTCAGCAGTGAGCGCCAAACGCTCGGCGACTAGTTGCCGATTTTGCAATATCGGCGTCCCCCACTGGAACTCTATATACACAATCGATAACCCCACACCCGAGACGGAACGAACACGTTCCACACCAGACAGTCCGTTAAGCTGAGTTTCGAGAGGCAAAGTTACTAACGTCTCAACCTCTTCAGGAGCCATACCGTTGGCCTCTGTCATGACCGTAACGACAGGGCGATTGAGATCGGGAAAAACATCGACGGCAAGTTTACTACCGATCCAACCGCCATAAACCAAAAGTGCCAATGCAAAAAAGAGAACAACCAAACGATGATGCAGCGCCAGAGAAATAACACGATCTAAAAGAGAATCTGATTCTAAAGGTCTGTTTTCTAAACCCGTACAACGATCACTATTCATACGATAAATTAGATATTATAATTTTTATATTTACAACAATATACCCCCGTGGGGTATATTTGATTTATGTTAAAAGTAAAACGCTTGTCTTTAGCTATTCTTCTAACCATTTCACTACAGCCAACACGTCTTTCGGCGCATGGCGAAGACAAACTTGGCCCGCACAAAGGTTACATTCGCATGCCCGGCAGTTTTCATACGGAAGTCACCCAACAAAGCCCGACTTCGTTTGTGGTTTATTTATTAGATATGCATTGGAAAAATCCGACCACCCATCAGAGCGAGGTCACAGCTTACGTCATGCGGCCAACGGATCAGAACAACTCTGCGTCGCAAAAAATTCCACTAATATGCACTACGCACCGCAACTCGTATTTATGCCAAACAACGCAAGGCGCCGCGACACAACCGGGTGATCAGCTTCTTCTCAAGGCCACGCGTGCTGGCCAAGCTGGTGGCATCGCCACCTACGATCTTCCGCTACGTTTGACAAAAACCAACACCAGCCACTCGGCGCACCGTGGACATTGACACATGAAGACAAAAACCACACCCGCCTCGCGCATCGGCGCAGACCACCGATCATTACTCAACAAACTCCATCGCGCCCAAGGTCAATTAAAAGGGATCGAAAGCATGATCAACGAGAGGCGTTACTGCATCGACATACTTAATCAGTTTAAGGCGGTAAGTAGCGCCTTAAAAAATATTGAAATCGATATATATAAAAAACACATTAAGACGTGTCTTACTTTAGCGGCAGAGTCAAAAAACAGTGCTGCGATTACAAAAAAAATTAACGAACTAACAGAACTGCTTTTAAAGCGAGACTAAACCGTGGATGTGATGTGCGAGTCGCCGTGCAAGCGCC
The DNA here is from genome assembly GCA_964649095.1 of uncultured Oligoflexia bacterium. Lineage (GTDB taxonomy): Bacteria > Bdellovibrionota > UBA1018 > UBA1018 > UBA923 > CAZYPH01. The sequence goes on from CAZYPH010000027.1 coordinate 9,194, forward strand.
ATAATCGTCAATTGTGGATTGGCACCTAACGCCGTCGGCACCACACTACCGTCGGCAACAAAAATATTTGAGGCTCCAAAAATCAACCCATCTTCATCAACCACACCTTGTTCAATGCTTGCCGCCATGCGAGCGGTACCCAATAAGTGGAACGCCGCGAGCTCTAACTGCGAGGGTTTGATAGGCATCGCCTCAAAGGCCTCAACGTCATTAAGTGATTTTAATTCGTGCAGCGACGATCGCACCATAGGCACCACTCGACGTGCGCCATTTTTTAAAAATAAGCGCGCTAAAAAGGCCGTACCTAAACGCACACGGTTGGCGTCTTCTTGCGTCAACTGGTAACGCACCACAGGCCCCACTAGCGGCCAGTCCGCAATCACACCCGTAGTGCTATCTTCAATCATAAAACCAAACGTCACTATGTGGCGGTAGTTCTTCATAAAACCATGCACATCGGGCGTTGCTAGCGGCAACATCGCCGAGATGAGATCGGGCGGAATAAATACTCCTTCGAATAAAACACCCTGCTTTTCTAACGCATGAGAGTAATACCCCTGCGGAATACCCTGCCAACCCCTGACGTCATCCTCAAACTCGGCATGCACTTTACTAGCGGGATGTACGGTAAGGTTTTTTCCCACATGCGGCGATCGACTCAACTGATTGCGTTTAATAAGCACCGGTGTATGCACACTACCCGCAGCGAGGATTACCACTTTGGCCGATACCTCGACGTGGTACTGGGTTCTCTGGCCACGGGCGTCTAATAAAACACCCACCACGCGGTGCGCCTCTAAATATCTATCAATAGAAATGGTTTGAATTTTTTCAACGCGACAACTCGTTACCACACTCGCGCCCAAAGCTAAGGCCTGGGGAATATAATTTTGCTCGACTGATTGTTTGGCCCCCGACGTACAACCGTAACAACAGAGCCCACAACCCGCACACTGCGGAGCGTTGCGTGGCAGTGGCGTAGCCTCTAAAGTGTTCGCACGAAATATCTCAGCTACTTTTTTATTTCCAAACGACATGACGTCATCACGCGCAGGCGCCACACCTAAAACACGTTCGACGGCGTCGTAATGCACGGCGAGTTGGTCAGGAGAAACACCCTCTAGACCAAACTCGCTTTGCCAACGTTGCAACACCGCATCGGCTGGGCGCAACGCGGTACCACTATTAATCAACGTCGTACCACCAACACCACAGCCCATAGGAATTGTAAAAAACGGATCACCCACAGCCAACGTCATCCCCTGATTGCGGTACATACGCTTAACCGCATCAACGGGCGTATCACGATGGGTCGACGACGGGTGGTGGCGGCCTTCTTCTAAAAACAGAACCGAATAACCTAGCTCCGCGAGCTCTTTACCTGCGACAGCGCCACCTGCGCCGGTACCGACGATGACACAGTCGACATCGAACGCTAGGGTTTCAACTGCGACCGATCCATCGATTATGCTACGCGCAGCCACTAACACACCCCCTTTTGCCTGCGCGCAAACGCCGCATCGTAACCGACCAATTCAAACGCAGCTGGCTCGGAGTAGATTTGAGGTAAAAACAAAAATTTCAATCCTTGCCCTAACAGTCTCAGAGCGGCGACTCGACTATCACTCAATTGATCTAAAATCGCCGTACGTTTTACTACAGACAACCAACCAAACCCACTGCAGCGCACCGCGAGAAACAATACCCCAAACGCCCAACGGTAAAACGATGGTAATCCAACTAAGTAGTTCTCAATTTTTTTTACGACTTGGGTGCGGTCGATCGTTTTTAGTAGCTCGTTATCACTCGCCAAATAACCTTCTAGAATCGAAAACAGGGCCGGCCGACTATATATACATAATAAGTTATATATCATATTACTAATTCTACTCGTTTGTCGTGTGTGCGTTGTACCCACTCGTAGGCGCACCGATTAGTACACTGGATAGTTCTGAGAAAAACGCCATGGCGGTACACTTCTAACTTCAGCGACGACGTCTTAGAGTTGTGGCAATACAACGCACTGCCATCTGTGTCGGTGTATGTGACCCCTGCAAATCGCTCGAGAGGTGTAGTAATATGGCCTACAAATTCAAAACCACGTTTTTTGAGGCGAAAACGCCACGACTCGAGAGCGGTTTCGTTGCACGTTTTTTTGCTATGGCACAAAGCGAACCACGTGTCCGTCCATTCAAAACGGCCCTCAGGGATTTCGATCATAAATACCGAAATCGGCGGCGCTATATATCGATTCGCTAATTTAATCTGCGCACTCAGACCCTCAAAAACAAAAGGCGTGCCGTCATCAGCTTGGTTGGCATGCGCCCACGACCAACCATGGCCGTTTTTGGTACCATAAATGCGGCCCTGCATGCCCGATGCGTGTTCAACAGAATACTCAACACCATCTACAATCACTCTGCCGTTAAAAACCAGATACGGGTGGGGGGTATAGACGGTCGTTTTGTTAATCTTCAATCGAGCCAACAGCGACGGCACATGATAGAATGGCGCAACAACGCTGCCCGTAATACCGACGGCGCGAAACGAAAGGTCCCAACTTATCGCAGGCTGACTACCTTGGTTATTGACAGCACCAACGGTGCGGCGCTGGTCGTTATCCCAATACTGCCCACAAATCAGCACGCCATCATTTGGCAGCGGCGTATAGACACTGGCGCCAAAATCTTTTTTCACACCAATCGGCCGCCCGTCAAAAAACACGGCCCATACTTCGGCTCGCTGTACATTGTTTGTGTCTTGATTATGCGTCGTGTAACGAATCCACAACGCTCGAGGCCTGCCGTCAGAATTTTTTAAATTTAATTTGGCATACCAGACATTATAAAATGGCCCACGCTGGAAGGCTGGAACATCTAACACACCTTGAGTGGTGTCTTTTATCGCTTCTATGGCACGGTCTTTCATAAAACCCCTTCTAAGCCACTACTCTTAATCGCCGCGCCAACCACCACACCATAATAAAAATGCTGCCATCCGTTACGGCGCCAACTGCATAGGCTAAATAGTATTGCCCCTCTAACAACGCCGCTAGTAGAAAGCCCCCCGTGCTCACACCCTTCGAAAGCAGGTGGAGTTTAATATACGCCTCATCATCGGGATTTTTAGCCGACTGTCGCGCAATAAAGCCCAACATCATCATCATCGACGTTGTCAAAACCACCCAAAAGCGATCGGGTGCTGATTGCAGCGTTAGAATTTCTTCTAAAAGACTATGAAATAAATAAAATAGAATACCTACGATTACATATATATATGAATATACATGCATAATCGCACTAAATGCGGCGCGATTTTTGGAATTGGATGCCATAAAAAAAACTCCCTACAGAGTTGATTATGGCAGGGATATTACAAGTTATACAACAACTGCTGCCTTATTTGCTCACTTGTGACGCAGCCAAACGAGGGCAAAGCTTTAACATCGTCATGGGCAACAATTTTTTCAATAATACTAGGCCACTGCACATCACTGACCGACGCGATCGATCGATCGGAGTACCCGCCCATATAGTTAATATTAAATATACCCCTTTCACTACCCCCAAGCTCTTTAGAGAGCACCACTAACCAGGGCACACTCTCGATCTGAAAAACCGATTTAGCCTGAGCGAGCGTAAGACTCTGGATACTTACTAACGCCTTACGTAGGGGCTCTAGAGTAGCTTCCTCGACTTGCTCTGCCGCATCGCCCTTATGATTCAATAAGACGACAACATGTTTCACACCCAGTTTTTCAGAGCGTTTAACAAACTGGCCGAGACTTTCTAATACTGCTCTGGAACAACCGCAGCGTATGTCTAATACATGCACGGCAACAAATTGTGCGCCCGCTGCTTCGAATAAACCGCTCACAGCCTGTTTAGAAAAGGCCGCTAAACCAGCCGGTATTTTAAATGGCACACCATGTCGCGACATCAGAATTCCAATTATACCAGCCGTCGCTACAAACCAGAGGATAAAAAACATTTTGAATCGTGAGCCTGACATACCGTTAGGCCACTAACTTTGTTTTAGTGGGTGCCGCAGGCTCCATTGGCGCAGCAATAGCCATAGCTTCAGTCCCAGACGAAGGCGCATTGGTAGACACAGGCGGTGCATCACTCAACACACCTTCTAAGTTTGATGACAGCACATCTAAGTGGTGCACGACTTGCGCACGGCCCTCAGCACTTTGAGTTTTGGCCTTAATCGTAATGTCGTTCGTGAATGCAGCAAGATCATTCACCGTTTTGGTTAAATGCCCTACACCCACTCGTTGTTCGTCATTGGCAGATGCGATCTTCGTGACTTCGTCGACGGTGTGTTTTAATCCGGTAGCAATCTCTTCAAAAACGTCTAAACAACGTTTGATGTGCGACTCACTTTCGGCGACGCCGTCTACAATGCGTTGAAAGCTTTGCTGCGCCTGCGAGATCGATTTTTCTAGAATAGTATTGGAACGCTCGGTGCCCGATACTAACAAATCATTAATCTCATGCGCGGCGCCGCCACTCATTTGCGCAAGCTTTCCTACTTCTTCGGCTACAACTGAGAATCCTTTGCCGTGCTCACCAGCTCTTGCAGCTTCTACCGAAGCATTAAACGAAAGAAGTTTAGTCTGAAATACGATGCTGTAGGTAATATAAAAAACAACACGATGTGGTGAACCGCTGCCGTTGCTGCTGCAGCTAACAATACCCAGGGGTTTCCAAAAATAATCATCCACGCCAACGCCACAAAGATATGAAAATGAAACTCAATAGTACCTTTACTGAGATGGATCAGAATGCCGCTCATACACATGCCGGCAATACCCAAAACTATCGACGTGGCGCGCGCCGACGCCGCCGATTTGATAGCGACCGCAGGGCCACTCAATACTAATAAACACAACAACAGGCCCTCTATAATAGAAGTCTGATAGAACCACGTCAGGAGAGGAACTAAAACCACATGCCCTAATAAGAGCATAAAAAAACCGCGATTTACTTTGCTCAAGTAGCGTTTTTCGTATTCTGATACAGGCCCTATCAATGGAGTATTTGCCATATACGTTAAAACCTCCTCAAGAATTGACGTCAACTAGGTATCGGAAATTATATAAATAATCTTAAATATAATTTGCGTTTATACTGCGGTCTATGCCGAACCCAATACTCAGAACTGAACGCTGAGCGATTTCATTTAAGTGATCGGCAAAGACGTACGATACGCCTGAGTATGACAACCGTCGCACAGTATAGCCTAATTGGCCTTGGCCTGGTGTTCTACATCTACAGCCACGTCGGCATCTTTCACCATATACGTAGCCGCAACTGGGTTTTAACGCCGGCAGAATTGATACCCGATAGCTTTTACGAAGAGCGTGAGACTGATCATCGATCGGACGATCCACGTTCGTTTGGCCGCGTAGGTCCCCAAATAATGAGCAAGTTTGTGGCCGAGTACCGTTACGAATATCAAGGCAGATCTTATACGCACAACCGTTTGAGTTTTTACGACAACAAATCGTATGTCTTGGGTGGCGACACGTATTGGAAAAATATCGCCGAACAACTCACCAAAAATGACGGGCGGTTTGAGGTGTACGTAAACCCCGACAATCCACAAGAGGCGGTCGTTGTTCGCGAGATTCGGTGGTTGGCAGCGGGGGGTTATTTTGCCGTGGGATTTTTTTTGGTTTTTCTAGGCCTTTTAGGCCTATTTCCGAGTATTGCGGCAACAGGGGCAGCATCGCCCCAATCAGCCCAACTCAACATTCGTGTGGTCGTGGCCTTTATAGTGGTGGGGTGCAACGCGGCGCTCGTAAGCCCGCTACTTTGGCGGGATAAATATTTTTTATTGGCCGTATTAGCCTGGCTGCCCGTAATTCTAGGCCTCAACGGTTTACTAAAATACTTTAAACAGCCGTAACGCGGCAATAATTGCCATTCTATTAAAGAATTATTTACGCTCAACCGAAACCCAAGACATGAGATGCTCCTATTTATATTATCTAATCAGTATATTTACTTTTATTAATAGACTGTATGCCAGCGACGGTGTCGTCCTAGATTTTCGTGCTACTACTCCACAAGCCAATACAGTAATTTCAAGTCTGCAAGACGTAGAAAGACTCATCGACCGCGCCCGTAAACACGGTATTGGGCACTTCACGATTCCCATTCTCATGTGCCAGACCACAACCAAGTCAGAAACGCTACACTGGTGCAATCAGACCTCTGAAGAAAATTACTTAAAAATCATCGAACAATTGACCAACGCCATCCACACCCGTGGCGGCACAGTAGGTTACATGGCCTTTAACAAACTCGAACGCGGCGGCGTGTGGCGTGGTATTTTTAACCCCCGCAACCGCGCACGATGGGTCGAGAACTCAGAGAGATTATTTCTGCCCGTTCTGCAACTTGCTCGACGTTTGAATGTGCGCGAAGTCGCTATTGGTTCAGAACTCAATGTCTTGTTCCGTGAAACCACAGCGTGGCGCGCGTACCTTCAACGAGCAAAACGCTTTTTAGGGGAACGCACCCACGTGTTTGTGGTGTTGGGTTGGGATGCGATTACCAACCATCCACTATTTCAATACTCCGACTACATCGCCATCAGCGCCTACTACCCGCTAACCCAAGCCACGCAGCCGACTGATGCAAACCACACTCCACCAACGATCGATGCCATGGTTGCCGGTTGGCAGCAGTGGAAAGACCAACTTATACAGCTATCACGCTCTATCAATCGCCCACTATACTTGTATGAAATTGGCTACCCAAGCCATTCCATGGGTGCGAGCCGACCGTGGGAATGGGATGGCCCCATAGACCTGAACCTTCAACAAAATCTATTTATAGCATTCAAACGCGTCTGGTTAGAACCGCGCGTGCGTGAGCTTGGGTATTTTCAGATTTGGAATTGGGAAGCCAACACGTCGCACAACAACCCACGCCACTCACCTGTAGGCAAACCAGCCGAGAGTCAGATGCGGGCGTTGTTTCAGAATAATACGCGGCCAGAATAGCGCACGTTTAAAGAGTGCGGGGCGTTTGTGTTTAGTCTTCGGTTTAGTGTTCGTTTTCTTCGCCAAATACATCGTTAGGCACACCGTTATCCTCAAGCGCATCGCCCTCAGCCGGAGCTACAAAACCGGGCCGAATCTCTTCATGCCGAATCAAACCACCCAAGTGTGCGGCCGATAAAAACAACACGGATGCCGCTACACCAAACAGCATGGTAGCGGACAAAGCGTAGCGCTGCAGTTTTTTTTGTTTGATCAACAAACTCGCCAAAGCCGCGGCGCCCGCCATCAGAGAGACAAAAAAGGCGACCTCGCCACGCTCCTCGTGTGCCTCTACAATCGACTCTGAAAAATTAGGCAACATTTCTAAAAAGTCTTCGGCCGGGTCACCACTCAAAAACGCGGCCACGGCAAACACCGCTGTCGCAATCATTAAAACAAGACCCACTTTTTTTATTTCAGGCTTCTTCGCCAAAAGGCCCCACAATGTAATGACCAAGCCGGTGACGGATAAAACGACAGGTAAATGATTGATAGCTAAGTGTATTTGTGCAGCGTTCATATAGAGTATTTTATTTATACTGATTCGATTATGCAACATTAATTAAATAGCTCACTACTGCAGCTCGCCCGTTCTCACGACACAGTGCCCACCTCTTCACAAACTGCCGTGTACCAAAATTGCCGACTTTATATATAGCTCGTTAACGTCGATGACGCTGACAAGTTATGAATACCAAAATCAAGTCACACATACTTCGCATTGGAATCATCGCTCTACTGGGCGGACTTAGTGCTTGTAACCCATTCTCCGAATCGAGTGTTGCACCGGTACCAGGGTTTGGTGAGGATTCGGCCGGGGGCACCTCAAACGGTGGCGGCTCGGGCGTCGAGGCGGGCACGACCAACAATGCCGTCTTAGGTATCTACGACGGCTCGACCTATAGCTTTGGCAATGTCGTGCAAAACGCCACCGAAGCCCGCACACTTATTGTACGCAATTTAGGTGACGCCGCAGCCACGTACGCGAATCTCACAACAGGCAGTTTAGGTTTGGCCGGAGCGTTCACGCTTAATGGCGGCACCTGTGCAGGCACCAACACGCTCGCAGCCGGCGCTTCGTGCACGCTCATCATCAACTACACACCGACTACGCTTGCGGTGCACACGGCGACCATTACATTCACTTATAATAATGGCGTCATGAGTAAATCAGCTACCCAAGCCCTCACCGGCACCGGCGTTGCTGCCG
>CAZYPH010000027.1:17470-20477 GCA_964649095.1 uncultured Oligoflexia bacterium
CCTGGGGCCCCCGCGTCGATCGAAGCCGGCACCTGCTCAAACGCATTCACGATTACGACGCAAGACAGCACGGCGGCCACTCAAGCCGTAGCAAACATTCGAACCGTTTATCTAACGGCCGCTGGTGCTGCAGATTTTTTCTCCGACGCCGCGTGCACAAGCGACATCACAAGCCTGGCCTTCGCTATTGGTGAAGACACCAAGAGTTTTTACATTCTACCGCGAGTAGGCCCCGCCACCGTCACCGTGCGCGCCACCGCAACACTAGCCAACGGTCTCGTTACCGACACCGACAACTACGCCATCATCGCCTCAAGTGCCACCAACACACTCGCTTACGCCAAGAGCCCTTCAACGACAGCTATGACGGGCATTGCGTTAGCCACACAGCCACGCTTTTTGTTGTTCGATAACGCGGGCGCTGTCGTAAATACCAACAACCAGGCTACGATCACAGCCTACGCATCGGCAGGCGACTGTTCGACCAAATCGAACGCGGTGGCCGGCATTTTAAATAACTATCAAGTGAATGCGTCGGCGGGGTTTGTCGAGTTCACCAACTTCAACATCGATGCCGCATCCGGCACCTATTATATCCGCGCGACACTTAACACGGTCGACTCGAGCTGTAAGGCCGTTACGGTTACGCGCACCGCCACACACTTAGCGCTCTCCGGACCCGCCTCGGTAGCAGCCGATGCCTGTTCGAGTGTTTTTACCGTCACCAGTAAAGACCCTGGCGGTACCACCACGAACGTAACGGCCGACACAACGGTCAACCTGACATCGGATGGTACGTTGAGTTTTTACAGCGCAGCCGACTGTTCCGGCGGAACCATTACTAACGTTACAATCCTAGACGCCACCAGCAGTGCCACGTTCTACGCCAAATCTACAGTGGCCGGTCAAACCATCAACGTCACAGCAGCCACTACGTTAGGCAACGGCGCTACCAATACATCCGAAAGTTTATCGACTACCGCATCGGTCACCTTAGCAGGTCTCAGCATCGTCAGCGGCGATGCGCAGACCGACGTACCAAGTGCTGTTTTAGGTACGCCCTTTACCGTCGAAGCGACTGATTCGAACGGCGCTGCCATGTCAGGCGTGACCATTGCCTGGCGTGTGGTGCAAGGTGGTGGGGCGCTCAGCACGGCCTCATCAGTAACTAACGCCATGGGCCGTGCGAGCAGTACCCTCACCTTAGGCGCCACTACTGGGCATAACATGGTGTCGGCGACTTCCGGCGGGTACGCCGTGCGCTTTACGGCTCAGGCCGCTGATTGTACCGCGCCGATGATAGCCAATACCCCTTTTGCGGCAGGGTCTGGTACGTTGGCCGACCCTTATTTGATTTGTACCACCACACAACTCAATCAAATTGGCACCGATGCCAACTACAGTACCAGGCACTATAAACTGGCGGCAGATCTCAATTACGGCGCCGCTGCACCCACCATGATTGGTTCTACGGCCGTGGCGTTTCGCGGCTCATTTGATGGAGCCGGTCATACGATTAGTAATTTTGCGATTACGTCAGCGACCGACGATGTCGGGTTATTCCGCTACACGGCCGATGCCCGAATTGTTGATCTGACGCTAAAAGACTTTAGTATCGCAGCTGCAAGCCAGAACAACGTGGGTGGGCTTGTTGGGCGAGGCATTCGAACAGCAATCAGTAATGTACGGCTCAGCGGCACTAATACGATAACAGGCCAAACTTACACGGGCGGCCTCCTGGGACGCGATTGGTCTGGTCTTAATATCAGCCAACTCCAACAAATCGATGTTTCCAGTGGCACGACAGTAACAGGACACCAATATGTCGGCGGCATTGTTGGAGAACTAAACGGCAGCCTAACCCAGTCCATTACGAGAGCAAGCGTCAACGTCTCGTATAGTACCGGAGGCGGTGCCATTGGCCACCACATAGGCGCTGGTCGTGTATTTAAAGTGGCAGCCACCGGAAACGTCACCGCCACCGCGAATAACGTATTTCGACTAGGCGGTTTGGTGTGTTTACTCAACGCTACTGTACTTGAAAGTTCGTACGCGACAGGTACGGTTTCACAAGCCGGTTTCACAAACGTCTACAGCTGTGGTGGCCTGCTGGGCTATGCATCAGGCACCATCATAAACACGTATTCCCGCGGCAATGTCTACTGCGCGACCGACACAGGTGGCCTAATCGGCTATAATAGCTCCGCCTATTTGGTCAATAACTACACCACAAGTATCGTAAGTAACGTTACGGGCAGTGCCACCTCAAGCCTCGCAGCATCGCGCCACTTGTTTCAAGGGACGGGCGGTATCAATCCCTCCAGCTTCGGCAATTTTTGGAACAGCACCACCGCCAACGAACCCGCCGGAGCCATCACAGAACCCTCCACCACCGCTCAAGGTTTTCCGCATGTGCGCCCACTGACATCGACTGAATTAAAAAATATCGCGCTACTCGCCGGTTATGGGTACGACACGGTTCGTACGTGGCGTGCCGCCCCTACCTATACGAGCGACCCCAACTACAACGCCGGATTCCCCATACTACAATGGCAAATGCCCATCGGCGACCAGCCCACTATCGCTAGTCTATTTGCCGGTGGTGACGGCACTCAATACAGCCCTTACCAAATAGCCACAGCAACCCAACTAACTAATATCGTCTGGGCCATGCAACTCACTGCCAGTGCCGCAGCCGCCCATTACAAACTGACTGCCAATATTAATTTCGCTAGCGGAACGGCGCCAAGAATCGGCACCAGCTCGGTGCCGTTCGCTGGTAGTTTTGATGGGGGTGGTTACACCATCTCAAACTTTATTGTGCTTGCGACCCATACGAATTCGGGCCTATTCGGTTACGTCTCGGGTGCAACTATTCGTAACCTACAACTAAGTGGGTTTCGAGTGTGTGGCTCGCCCACAGTCTCGGGCGCCTGCAGCACCACTCTAACTTCTGCTCCCTACAATATTGGTGGCTTAGTAGGCTACGCCTTACGTTCGCGCATCG
>CAZYPH010000027.1:20487-22243 GCA_964649095.1 uncultured Oligoflexia bacterium
TGGTTTTAACTATATAGGACTCGTAGTTGGCAACGCTAGCCACTCGAGTTTGTCTAACATTCGAGCTTCGGGCACCAACATAGTTTACGGTGATCGTGGTGTCGGTGGTATTATTGGGTACGCTAGTTGGACGCCACTCCGTTACTTAGTTAGCAACGCTACCGTTTATGCGAACACACGGGGCGGCGGTATCTCCGGCGAATTAGACGGCGAACCACCGGAACTGCGCGGATTGGGCGCCACCGGCAATGTGTACGGCACCACCAACAACGGTGGGTATCTCGGTGGATTACTCGGTCATTCAAATACCGGCTGGAACACGTTAGTCCAAGACTCGTTTGCCACAGGAGCCGTCACTAAAGACCCTCTTGCGGGCGCTCTCACACTGAACTACTGCGGTGGTTTAGTGGGCTACGCCTACGCGACCATTTACCACAGTTACGCCCGAGGGGCCGTGACCTGTACAAACTATGTCGGAGGCCTCGCAGGTTATGCCGTTTGGGCGATCAACAGCTTCTCGACCGGCCAAGTCACGGGCTCGAGCAATAACCATGCGTTTTTAGGGCAATTAGGGGGCTGGGCCAACCAGACGCACCCTGTCGACCAATGGAGTTTTTACGGCTGCTACGGCAACTTCTGGAATTCCGACGCCGTAGTAAGCGGCGGGTCGGGCAGTTCAGCCGCCCCAAGCAACTCGCAGTGTTTTACCGGAGTACAACCCACTACGGGCGCCAATCTTAAACAAGCCCATTTGCTAGCCAGCCGCGGTTACAATTTTAATACCGTGTGGCGTGCGGCCCCAGCCAACCCTGCCTCGCCCTATTACAACGACGGGTACCCCTCGCACCAGTGGTGGGACCCCACATTCACGCGCCCCACTATTGAAAGTTACTTCACTGCCGGCAACGGCAGCGAAGCCGCTCCGTTTATCATTGCTACGCCACAACAATTGGCCAATATACCACTCGCCCTCCAACTCGGCGAACGCGCTCGTCGTGCCCACTACCGCGTGACGGCCAATCTCGACATGACTGGCATTGCGGCCCCAACGATTGGCTACGCCTCTACCAACACCCCCCTCGAATCGGCTTCTACCGCGTCGTGGTGGCACATTCCGTTTCAAGGCGTCTTTGACGGTGGCAACTTTACGATTTCGAACCTGACGTTTGTGACGCCGAGTAATTATAGTATTGGTCTCTTTGGTTTTATTCATGGCGCGACAGTACGCAATATCCATCTGGCGGACGTTACTCTGACGGCCACGGCTAACGTCGCCAACAGTTCTCCAATTTTTAATACCGCGGGGTTATTAGTAGGCTACGCCGAACAATCCATCATCGACTCAATTAGTATTACCGGCACCAACACCCTCACGGCGGGTAACGACGTGGGCGCGGTAGCGGGCGCGTTAAGTTCGACCCGAATGAGCCGCGTCAGTGTTGCCGCAGGTACAACGGTTACAGGGCGACAGCGTGTCGGCGGCTTAGTAGGACGCGATCAAATATCCAACGTCTCCCACGCCTCGACCGCGGCCACAGTGAACGGTTGGCGGAACGAAATTGGCGGCGCCTTCGGCTGGGGGGCCTCTGGAGTCCATGTCAATATCTCCGCTACCGGCGGGGTGAACCTAACCCAGTTAGAGAGCAGTGGAGGCCAGGGGCGAGTAGGCGGTTTTGTGGGCAACAACGACAGTAGTTTCACCGTCTGGCTTGGCCGCGCCACGGGCGCGGTAAATGGGGCCTCAGCCTTTGCCGAC
>CAZYPH010000028.1:0-22103 GCA_964649095.1 uncultured Oligoflexia bacterium
TTTGCGATGGTACTAGAGGGCGGGGTTATCCAGTCGATCCGTAAAACGAGTCCCACAACACAAGACTGTGCTGGCCTATATCTCGAGCCTATTTTACTGGCCCAGATTGCTGGCTCTACTAAAGAGGTGCGGGATTACATCCGCCTTGAGTCGATTCCCACACCACTACTGCAAGCCATTATCAGTATCGAAGACCAACGATTTTTAGAACACATCGGCTTTGATCTAAAATCACTCGCCCGAGCACTATATGTAAATTTAAAGGCGGGCGCACTCAGTCAGGGCGGCAGCACACTCACCCAGCAACTTGTAAAGAATCTTACCGGATCAAAACAAAAGACACTTTTGCGTAAAGTGCGCGAGTTAGGTCTGGCTCTGTTGATCGAAGTAAAATTTTCTAAAGAAGCCATTTTGGAGAAATACTTAAACGAAGTTTATTTTGGCCAAATTGGCTCACTGGAAGTACATGGCGTGGCCGAGGCCGCAAAATATTTTTTTGCAAAAAAAATCGACGAACTCACCCTAGCGGAGATCGCACTAATTGCAGGCGTAGTTCGAGGTCCGACCTACTACTCGCCCTATAAGTATTTAGATCGTGCCTTAAAACGGAAAAACACGGTGCTTTCAAAAATGCTTGAACTTAATCTCATCACTCAAGTCGAGTTTGAAGATGCGTCACACCAAACGCTCGTATTTGCTCCGCCCAGTACAACCAACAACAAGGCACCGTTTTTTGTAGACTTTGCAAAAGCCGAAGCCCTCGAAAAACTGCCCGATGCTTTGCAGAATTTGCAGGGCCTTAATATCTATACAACGGCCGACCCGATTTTACAGAGCATTGCAGAGCGAACTGTACGAGATAGTGTAAAACAGACGCAGACAAAACTAAAATATGCCCAACGTCTTGAGGGCGTTGTTTTGTCCGCAGAATCAAAAACTGGAGCATTGAAGGCCGTCGTTGGCGGACAAAACTATGCCGAATCAACTTTTAATCGTGCCCTCAATATGCGTCGACAAGTGGGTAGTATTTTTAAACCACTGGTTTATCTGGCGGCTTTCGATTTAGAGAAGGATCAAAACGGCGAACCCTACGCCCCAGCTCGAATCATTAACGACTCACCCTGGCAGCTAAAAATACCGGGGCAAAAAACGTGGATTCCTAAGAACTATGAAAAAACATTTAGGGGGGCCATTTCATTTCGTGAAGCATTGAGCCACTCAGTGAACATTCCTGCGGCTCGGCTAGGCCAAGAGATTGGCATTGATCGCGTTATTAATATTGCCAAAAAATTGGGAATTACAGAAACACTACCGGCAGTACCCTCGTTAGCACTAGGTGCCGTTGAAATAGCCCCCCAATCAATGCTGCAAGCCTATACGACCATTGCTAATTTTGGCATTAAGAACAATATATATTCAATTAAATATATAGAAGATAATCAGCATAATAAAATATTTGAGCACTCTAACAACACAGAATCGACGACAGATCCGGTAATCGCCAAAAACAAGATTTGGTTGTTACACTCACTACTAAACTCTGTCACTGAAGATGGAACCGCACGAGGCCTAAAGGCTGTCGGCATGACAAGAAGGGCTTTTGTCAAAACTGGTACCACGAACGACTCAAGAGATGCTTGGTTCGCAGGTTTTGCAGAAGATCTCACAACAGTGAGCTGGGTTGGCCCTGACGACTTTAGCACAGCATCCACAAACTCTTCAAAGCCGCGCCACGCACTCATTACGGGCGCAGGTGCCGCTATGCCCATCTGGGCAACACTCTATAAACAGTATTATGCTGGGCCTACGCCTAGCTATAATAAACTAGAACCGATTGAAGGGGTTGCGATCGAGCAAGTCGACCAAAAAAGCGGATTTACCGCAATTCCGCGCAAGTGCCCTCCTGAACAGACTCGGGAAGAGTATTTTTTAACTTCGGCCCCCCCAACAAAAAGCTGCCCACTACACTGAGAATGGACCTTTATATCGATGCCAGATATTCGACAGTTGTTAAAAGTATCGACAGCAATTTGGTATTCGCTTGCTGATCACAGCGCTATAGATTTGGTATAAGTTTTGCTCATCAGCGTCCCGGTGAGAACTATGGCGAATCGGACTACATGGAAACTTAAAGGCTTTGTCACTGGCTTAGCAGCACTGCTAACAGTCAGCGTCAGCCATTTTGAATTCAGTAGTCTAGAAGCACCACTCTATGACCTACGCATGCGTAGTACGCAGTTATTTACCAGTAATGATCCTCAACATCCATTTCCAGGAATCCGCCCCTTTGCTACGCAATCGACGATCATCATGTTGGACGATGATTCATTAGATAACACTCCAGATAATACGACCCGAGAGGCTGATGAACCAATTGCGGCCGTCACCAAACTTACAAAGGACCTGGCATCGCTGCGCCCCAAAGCCATTGCATTTCTATTAGACTTTAATGAGCTTATTACATCGCCCGAAGAAAAACGTAGTTTAAAAGCCTTGTCGGCATTTGCTGACGCCGCAAAATTTGCTCAAAACTATGGAGTCAAAATATTTTTAGGCAACGAAGTCGAAGTCATTGGCGAAAACTTACCTCCGACTTCGTTACGACATCTACCAAACTACGTTGCAACAATTCATCAAGACGGTAACTTGTTTGCTCAAGACAAGGTAACCAGAAAGGCCCTATTTTCGATCAATTCTGCCTTAACGCTGCACGCCGAGATGGCGAAATCGGTCACTCCTGACCTTGATCTTATTGAATTTGAGAAACGACATACAGCAAAGCTCGCGGGAATTGATGCCAAATATTTTCTAATCGATTTTTTTGTTCCGACAATGATCCACAGAGTGCCCTTCCCTATCTTAAGCAGCACCGAGGTTTTAGACGACGCTAACCATTATTTCGACTCTGTACATGACCGTGTCGTATTCATCGGCAAACTATCCAGTGAAACCATTAGTGATTACAATATTACACCGTTTGATCGTAATGCTTTTTCAAATCCCAAGTTAATTACACATGCTACCATTTTTGAAAATCTGACAAACGGTCGGGCTATCGATGCGACACCGAAATCGGTGGAATATATTCTAACGTTTATACTTTCGTTCATTGCACTCTGGATTGTATTTAGTACCACTCCGGCATTGGGCTTGGTTCTAACTACGTTTCTTTTAATACTCTACACACTGTTATCTTTTACTATATTTAGTTTATTTAATATATGGATCCATCTCTCACAGCCGTTTGTAGCTTGCCTCATTTCTTACTATCTGTTTGTGCCCTATCGCTTGATGGCGGAGTACAAAAAGCGTTGGCAGTTTCAAAGGCAAAGTGAGTTATTAAAACAAGTTGAAGAACTGAAAAGTAACTTCATGAGTTTGGTAACGCATGACTTAAAAACTCCCGTTGCAAGAATTCAGGGCATGGCAGAGCTTTTACAACAGGCCAAAGCAGATCCAAAGATCGTTACCGAGATCTTTAAAAGTACCGAGGAGCTATCACAATTTCTTTCATCGATTCTCGAGCTGACGAGGGTGGAATCTAGCCACTTGCAACTCAATATATCGAGTAAAGATATTAATAAAATTATTGAAGACTGCGTTGAAAAATTTCGATTTAAGATTGCGAATAAAAACATTCAATTGGTGTTAAATCTCGAGCCACTTTTCCCTGCTCACATTGATGTGGCCTTGGTTTCAAAAGTCGTGGCTAACTTAATTGATAATGCAATCAAGTACTCGCCAGATCATTCCAAAATTATAATCCACTCGAAAGAATCTACCGAGAAACAAGGTTTTGTAGAGATCTGGGTGGAAGACGAGGGGTTCGGTATTGCCTCGAACGAAATGCCAAAGCTCTTTACAAAATTTTACCGACCAAAAGAGGAAGTGCCGTCTCACTTAAAATCAGGCACTGGACTCGGCCTTTATTTAAGTAAATATTTTGTGGCACTCCATCGCGGAACCATAACAGTTTCTGCAAAACCAACCAAAGGAACGATTTTCAAAGTATTTTTACCGTTTGAACAAGCAAATACGAAACAGAAACAATCGGCGTTTGAAAATATCATGAACCGCCTGAAACATTTTTTTAACCTTCGTAAGTTAGCCATGAGGAAATAATTATGCATAGAGTATTAGTGGTCGATGACGACTCAGGATTGCGATTAGTTGTTACAGGAGCTTTAGGACAAGCCCATTATCTTGTTGATCAAGCGGTAGATGGCGAAGATGCCCTAAATAAGGTGCGTGCAGGCAACTACGACTTAGTTTTATTGGACGTCAACATGCCACGACTGAATGGCATTGAAGCACTGAAACAGATCAAGAGCTATGATCCGTCGATCATCGTCATCATGCTCACCGCATACTCGAACGTTCGAGACGCTATCGAAGCCACAAAACACGGCGCTTTCAATTATCTTGAAAAACCGATCATGGCCGAAAATTTAGTTCTATTAGTCGACCGAGCGCTAAAAGCCCACAGCATGGTCAAAACGCTGTCGTATTCGGCGCCCGTAGTAAAAATAATGGGCTCAACGAATTTTGTAGGACAAAGCTCTGAAATCAAAAAAATCTTTAACGTCATTGATAAACTTTCTCGGGTGGATACATCAGTACTTATTCGTGGCGAATCTGGTACAGGCAAAGAATTAGTAGCGAATGCCATTCACTACAATAGCCCACGTAAAGACGAACGTTTTGTGACGGTGAACTGTTCGGCGATTCCAGAAACGCTCATAGAAAGCGAATTTTTCGGCCATGAAAAAGGCGCCTTTACAGGTGCCGACTCACGTAAAATTGGTAAATTTCAATTTGCCGATGGCGGCACACTCTTCTTAGATGAAATCGGCGACATTTCATTAGCTATGCAGGTGAAATTGCTTCGTGCATTACAAGAAAAGAAATTCACGCCCGTAGGCTCAAATCGCGAAGTAGAAGTGAATGTGCGCATCATTGCGGCAACAAATCGTCCATTAGAGGCCATGATCAAAAAAGGCGATTTTCGTGAAGATCTATTTTACCGCCTCAATGTAATCCCTATTTTTCTACCCCCATTACGCGAACGCACTGACGATATCGAAGTATTGGTCACGCACTTTATTGAAAAGTTCAATGCGGCTCATCAAAAAGCGATCGAAGGTACTTCGGCCGAAGCGGCCCAGTATCTAAAAGAGTACCACTGGCCAGGCAATATTCGTGAACTAGAGAACGTTATTGAACACGCGTTTGTGATTGAACCGACAAATCAAATCACAACGCTGTCATTGCCAGAATCGGTCATTGATTACGTCAATCACAAACGAGAACAGGCACAGCCCCAAAAAACCGTAAACGATTCCAACGCAGGCCTTAAAGCACCTTCTGATATTACAGAAGAACACTTAGAATTGCGCCACCATTCAGAGGTCGAGGCCAACGAAGAAGATGATGAGAGTTTAGATGACTTAGATATCTGGGGCCTGACTGACGATGGAAAAGAACACATGATCTCTCCTGAGATCATTACAATGCCGATCGCTGGCCAAAAACTAGGCTTTACTCTAGATATTTCAAAATTAGATTTTCAGGCAAATAAAGAAGAGTTTGAAAGGCAATTCTTAATTTCGGCTCTGAAAGCCTTTAGCGGCCGTATCAATCAAACTGCTTTACACGCCAACATCCCTAAAAAGACGTTGTTACGAAAGCTTGAAAAATACGGCATCAACGCCAAAGACTATCAGAATCAAAAATCATCAGGCGCTTAAAGCTTCAGAGATCGAACAGCGTCATCATTGATTTTGACGTTATGAGTTTTTTTGAGCTCAACTACCATGTCATTTACCAATCGTAAGCGATAGGTGTCTTTTACGCGTTGTTCGATCTCATCAAAGTTAGGTACTCGCCCTACTTTAATGTCATCTACTTTTACAACATGGTAACCAAATGGGGACCGAATAGGCCCGCGCACTTCGCCCTTACGCATCTGAAATACAATTGACGTAAACTCAGGCACCATTTTTTCCCGCGTAAAACAACCTAGATCGCCTTTGCTTTCTTTTACTGATGGCTCTAACGAGTTATCGACAGCAAGTTTTTCGAAATCAATACCCTTTTGCTGACCTTGCTGTGCTAGCTTTTGCGCTACTGCTTCGTCTTTTAAAATAATGTGGTGTGCACAAATTTGAGTCGTATCGAAGAAGTTTTTATTCTCTTCAAAAAACTTCTTAATCCCACTTCGAACCAATTTAGGTTCGACATATTTTTGCATCATCAAAGTAGATAGATACTGCCTTTCAAACAGATCTGCTGCTTCTTTAAATTCTGCTGAATTTTCTAAGCCTGCTTTTTTTGCAGCGACATATAACAAGTCCATCGAAAGAACGTTGTCTAAGGCAGCACGACGATTTCGTTCATCTTTATTGAGCGCATCACGTTGATCATCGTTCAAATTCTGTAATGATTTCTTAAAGTGTTCAACCGTAACAGTACCGCCGTTGTACGTTGCCAACGGATTAGCAGCGTGCGCCCCACACGGCAAAACGATTGCTGTTATGGCAAAACACGAAAATAATTTATAAACATTTTTTATTTTGTGGAATCTATTCCCCATGACATGCCCCTCTTTACTTAAATTTATGTTAAAAGATTTTAGCAAAATACTCTTGCACTTTATTCATATCGATCATGTTAAATACATTCGAAAAACTCATCCACACTGCTACGCCATTTAGATCTCGAAATTGTGCAGGAATATATTTTGGTGCATCGATAATACCTTCATGGTGTTTGTGGTACCAAAGCGGCACATCGCTGCAATGCACCTTTCCAACAAAAAGATATGGAATGTATTCTGGTTTACCGGCCTTCATGGCGGCCCGCATAAAATTATAATTTTCAATAAAACCCTTAATGTACGCGATGTCTTTGGTGAATGGAGCCCCCCCATCTAAAACCCCACCACGAAATACGCGCTTTGCGTTAGCAAGACAGTCTTCTTCGGAATACCCTTCAATACGATAGAATTCTAAAACCTCTAGAAAGTTTGCGCCGCTTTCGGCTTTATCGATGCCGATGACACGATCATTGATCGTGCGTGCTCGTTTAGGCGAACTCACAAACGAAAAAATTTCAAGCAACACCGCCAACCCCTCTTGTGTAGAGGCCACTCTTGGAGGGCCCTTAGCTAAAAACTTACAGAGGTGTTGGTTTAAGCCGTTAAGTGTTGTGCCAACATGCACCCACCCCTCATGCACTTCTAGAAGATTTACGTCGCGCTGCGAGAACATGGCGCCATCTCGAATTTTCACCGTGTCACTTCCGGCAGACGCATCAGCAATGATGCCATCCGAGATCTTGGCCCGCACAGGATTGTCGGAAAAATACCCCGCAAACTTATCGTTTAATTGTTTGACCACCTGCGCTGCGTCAAGATTTTCAGGGCTCTCTTCACCAATGGACCGCCCACCTAGAATGGACAACATGGAATACATCACCTGGGCAATGTCGCTGATACTAGTCTTTTCATCATGAAACGTGTCTTTCGGAGAGCCATAGAGGCGTTTAGAATACTGATAGAATTCATTTGTGCCACGATGTTGCAACATCCTGATGACGTCTTGATACTCGCGGCAATTAACGATCATTTTTTGACCAATATCGTCATCAGCTCCGATTTGCTGTTCCACCGATCGAACGATGTTTTCGAATTCCTCTACTTTAGCAACGGGATCAAACGACAGCGACTGAGCCGCATAATACTCTGCGCCAACAGCTGGCATTTCTTTAAACTTTGATTTCTTAAGGCGTTCGTCAATGTCAGAGTCCCATTTGATAGAATCTAAAATACGAATAGGGCGCTGAGCCTCTAAGATCGCCTCTGATAGCGTCTTTACTTTTTCTTTATAGGTCGTCCACACCATAGCAGTGTTGAGTGTACCATGAGGCCTTCACAAAAAAATCACCGGTAAATTGTGCCGCATGAAACGCAAAAAGGCGCCCACCAACAACGACTCGAAAAAATCG
This sequence comes from uncultured Oligoflexia bacterium, assembly GCA_964649095.1. GTDB lineage: Bacteria > Bdellovibrionota > UBA1018 > UBA1018 > UBA923 > CAZYPH01. Next base: position 8,005 of record CAZYPH010000028.1, read on the forward strand.
AATTGTTGTTGGTGGGCGCCTTCTTTAAGAAGTACTGAAAACGTAAGATTAACGTTTTGAGAATTGGAAACGTTTTCTCGCGCCTGCTTGACCGTATTTTTTACGCTCAACTTGACGGCTATCACGAGTCAAGAAACCTGCTTTTTTCAAAACAGGACGGTGGTCGCTATCGATCTCTAACAAAGCATTAGAAATTCCGTGACGGGTTGCATCAGCTTGAGCTGACGAGCCACTGCCATAAACATTTACAGCAATATCCCACTTACCACCATTGCTAGTAAGTTCTAATGGCTGCATAACAACCATGCGCGAAGTAGGTCGCACAAAATAATTTTCAAACGAACGACCGTTTACTACGACTTTTCCTGATCCAGGAGTCATGTAAACACGCGCTACTGCAGTCTTTCTTTTTCCAACACCATGAAATACTTGTTCAGCCATGATTTATCCAACTTCCAATTAATTAACTAATTAACAACTTTTTTGTTTTTCTTAGAACCGCTCAAGATAGTCTTAGCAGGCAAAGTAAAGGCCTTTGGGGCTTGAGCAACGTGAGGATGCTCTGCGCCTTTATACACTTTTAGCTTCGACAATTGCGCCTTACCGAGTGGGTTTTTGTTTAACATACCCCACACAGCTTGCTTCAAGATTTCTTCAGGACTGTTAATCAACATGTCTGAAGCACTTTTTTCTTTCAAACCACCCACAAAGCCTGTGTGTTTGTAGTAGGTTTTATCGTCCCATTTTTTTCCACTGAAACGCACTTTTTCTGCATTCACTACAACCACAAAATCACCGCTATCGATGTGTTTTGTATAAGTAACTTTGTGTTTGCCGGATAGAATCTTTGCGATTTGAGAGGCTAAACGACCGACTGTTTGACCAGAAGCATCAAATACGAACCAATTTTTTGTATTATTATCAATGTTTTTTTCAAAATACGTTGGCATAGACTCGATTGTTTAACGAATGGTGGCACTACTGTCAACTCTTTAAGGCATACCTACTGAGAAGTGGATTTGATTGGAGCTTTCGTTCGGCCGCGGCTGCAAATTGAACCCCCAATCAAGGTTAATCGGACCCACGGGGGTCATGTAATGGAAGCCTAAACCAGCCCCCACTCTAAGAAACGGCGTTCCCTGAAATGCGCCCAAATAAAGATTCCCGGCATCGACAAACGGCGCGATACGAAGATCGCCATAAAACGGTAGCTCGAGCTGAGAACGTAGGTTTAAAAAACCTAACTTTCCACGCACCTGCTCACGGTCGACATTAATGGAATCCTCTTGAAAACCACGTAACGTAGAATAGCCACCTCAACGAAACAATTTGATGATGGGGATATCACGCTCGGCTAATTGAGACCTCGCAAAACCGCCGGAAACGACATTAGACCAAATAATACGATCAGTTAGCGGCGTGTAGCGCTTTATCGAAGCCGTCCATTTTTGGTAAGCAGGCGACGTTTCATCTGTGACGGGGTTACCGGCAAGCGTTGGATGGGCATACTCTAAACTCAAGTTAGCGAGCCAACCTCGAGTGGTTGTGAAGGGACTATCACGAGTATCTAAAGTGAGACCTGGCGACAATGAGCCAATAAGCAACGAGCGGTTATCGCGCTCGGATAGACGATTATCGACATAAACATCGAACTGCCGAATGCGCTCAAGGCGATAGTATAATTTTGAGGTCAGAATACGGTTGAGGCGACGTTCTAAGCCTGTATAAACCTCAGTTCTGACGGCATTAAAATCAGGCGGAAAACGCTGTTTTCTGGCCGAAAGACCAATATTAAACAAAAAATTAGTCCCAAACAGGCGCGGTTCGATCACGTTCGCATCCAGACGAAACTCTGGAAAGCGATACTGGTCATCTACCCTTCTATTGCCCTCTAATGTCAGCACACCAGCCCAGCCTCGGCCAAAGATATTATTGTAACTTAGTTTACTGGCCGCACGAATACCTAGGTCGGACCTAAAACCCGGACCGATCTCAAAACTACCTGGCTGAACCTCGATAAACTCAATAACAGCGTCTTTGTAATCGGGACCAAGCTTTGATGCGCGTGGTTTAATACGCACATCAGAAAATAGACCTAAACTTTTCAAACGAAGCTCTTGATCTTGCAGTTTCGTAGCGACCCAGGGTTCATCTGTTTTTAAGACAATCTCACGGTCGACGACAAAACGTTTGGTAAAGGACAAACCGTCGATTTCAACTTGACCAATTTTATACTGACGCCCCTCATGAACTAATAATTTTACGGATACTTCGACATTCCTTTCAGAATAACCAAGCATATCCTGCTCTGGCGTCATAATTGTGAAGTCCAGGTAGCCGTCGTCCACATAACGCTGTTTCAATTTTGCTAGGCCCTCTTCAAACTTAAAGGGATTAAAAGGATCGGCCGAACGCAGACCAAGAATCAACAAGGCGTCGTCTTTCGACAGGCGCTCAAAGCCCGCCAAATCGACGCTGCTAACCGCTGTTTGCTCGCCTTCAGAAAATTGAAGTAATACTCTGTAGCGGTGTCGGTTTTTATGGGCTCTTGATTCAGGCGGAAGTTCGTACGCATTTTTCGCAAGTAGACGGCTTGAAAGATAACCCCTCGCTCGCAAATCATTCACCACTGCTGTTGCCGCCAAATCAATATCCGCATCAACATAGTAGCCGCGTTGGATGTGCCGACTGGCTGCCTCCTCAAATAGGGTTCGGGCAAGGCTTTCATTTTCATCGGTAAGGCCGTCCAAAACGACATCGATTAACTCGCTTCGCACACCTTCTTTAAACGTAAACATAACATGTTTAGTGTTACGACGTTCGGTTGTAGTCGTAGTAATCTCGACATGATTGTAAGCTAGTTTCGCGTATTCATCTTTAAAGCGGGCGATAATGGCTGAAATATAGTCTTTCCCTAAACCTGCGGTACGCATCTCGGTAATAAGTTCCGTGAGCTCGGCCTTTACAAATTGTTCATTGCCTAAATACCCAAACGAAACGCGATCACCGAAAATTATATTGAGACGTATTGCCACCTGAAGATGATTTTCAGAAAATCGTAGCGAAACTTCATCGGTATTTGCTTGAATGAAATTCTCGCTTACTAGCCACTCACGCAACACACGAAGTCGATTAGCAAAATACTGTTCATCGTATCGATTACCGTCGGAGAGCTGCAGAATCTCTTCAATGCGGTCACGAAAGCGCAACCGGTCGCGTTGTGTCGAAAATACACTTGGGTCATCAAACTCGATCTGTGTAATGGTCGTGGGCTCGCCAAGAATTAATTTTATCGATAATTGATACCCGCCAGCTACCTTCATCGGAAGCACTTGGACCTTGCTAAAAAAGTAGCCTCGGCGCTTTAAAAAAGCATCAACCACACGAGTAATTGGACCAATTTGACTGGACGTCCAAGCTGATCCGACTTGAACAGGCAATTCAGGCTCAATATCTTTTTTTAATATTAGGATATCTGTATATTGCTTCTTGCCTACTTTTGGATCTTGTTGATCTAAACCGATAAATTCTATTTCTACAATTTGGTTTGACCCTGAACGAGAAACATCGGTATCTAAATCTGACGTGACCGCCTGCGCCAATAGATGCTGTGGCACTATCGATGTGATGCCGAAGAATAGGGCACTAGATATATATATAATTCTAATAATATCTATGAACAATTAACGGAACCTCGTCTTAAAGAGAAAATCAGCTCCCACAGACGTTCGAGACTGACGTAACTGTGGACCTCGCTGATCTTGATAAGTGCCTAAGATGGAAAGATTGGGGGAAAACGGTAATTGGTACTCTAGCCCCGCAGAACGTTCAGACGCTTCACCAACGCCAACTGTAGTGCCAACCATCGCTCTTAAATTTTTTGTTACCTCTTTTTGTAATACAACTTTTGGTGCTGTGGTGTCGGCCGACTGGCCCGGGGTACGTGCGGCGAAGGCGCTCTCTGCGCCAACGACTTGAGATTTATCGAAGCGAACACTGACTCCAAACTTCTGCTGTATACCTTTGGTGACGCCGGTCTGATTGACCAGTATTCCATACAACTCATCGCGACTCGAAGCATCGTTGTTGTTTCGAGTTAAACTATCGCCTGTCGAGACAATGCCAAGAGTTAATAAACTCACGATCTCGTTCTGAGAGAGCGGAGGAACCGATTGGAAGTTTAATCGGTAATCTGAAGAACGCCCCAAAGCGACGAGATTAATTTTATAACCACGCACATCAGACTGGGCACTTAAGTTAAATTCAGGATCAATCGTCGCTGGGTTCAAAAAGTTAACGTCGGCCGCCGAGATATTAAAGGCATTATCTTTAAATAATAATCGTCCACGTGTAACCGACGTGCGGCCCAAAATCGATGGCGCCATTAATGGGCCGACAATATTAATAGAACCTTTGACTTCGACGTCTAACAAATCATTGCGTACCAGAATGCCGCGCTCTGCAAGTAGATGTAAGTCGAGGTTGAATAACTGGAAGTCACCGCTATCTGCTCCATCGCCCTGGGGCATAAACTTTGAGGTCCTCACGGATCGCTGGGTATCACGACCGCCAAAGTTTTCTGTAATCAAAGCCTCATCTACTTTTAGGAGCCCTGATACATGATACGGCAAGGTACTTCCGGCAACCGAAAGTCGACCATTCACACGAGCAAACTGCACGGGGTACACTTTCACTCTATTATTATCAAAGACAACGTCAGCTTGTAATTGAGGCGCCGTTGTCAGATGCAGATTGGCTGTTGCTCGCCCTTTTAATAGGCCGCCTGCGAACTTCGCTTGCAGTTCTTCGAAATTCAAAATGTTTTGATGGAATGTGCCACGGAACGTGAGATCTTCGATAGGTTGTTCAAGTGGCTTCAACTTGAGCTCTGATTTTTTCGACGATATTCGAGCCGTAAACAATGGATTGTCTAGTGACCCTGCCAAGGTCGCCTGAACATCTAATCTGCCCCGAAAATGATCGATCGGTGCCACGAAAAGCTCTGACAGAGAAAGTGGCAGCACCCCTACAATAGAACCTGCGATTCGATTTAAGCCTATGTCGGCGTTCGCTTCTAATACGCCTTCAGGACTGACTAATCGTAATCGCGAAAAATGATAGGCTCCATCGCGGACGTCAATCTTTAAACCTTTCTCCAAAGACGTCACTTGCTGGTGCCGGGTGATAAAACCTTCCTCTATACGAATCTCACCAGTGCTACGACGTAGATTATCGCCGGCATAATTTAATCGCGTTATACCGGTAAAACTACTATCGAAGTCTGGTTCGTTTGACAGATCTGGATTCAATATCAGAAATAATGGTTTTAAATTAAATTGATTTAATTGAATAAACAGACTCGATTTATCTTGAGCCTTACGTGCTTGATCGAAATGGACGATTAGCTGTTTTCCGAAAACTTCCGAATCTAGTTTTACGTGAGTGGCATCTGAAATTAAAATAAGATTTGATACCCCAAATGGGACATTTTTAATTTGCCCTTCACCGACGTCTACGATGAGTTTCGATTGTAATTGCTCTAACTTGCCTAAGCCCTCGGCTGAAAAATTAATTTTTGATCGAAACGGCATACCCCACATGGACAAGTGGTCAATATCAGACGTAGCAAAATTTTCTGAACGCAACTGATAGTCTAGAATACTATCTTTTGTAAAACGAACATGCCCTCGAATAAAACCTGACTTCTTTTTGGCCTCAATATTTTCTGCAACAACACCGCCATCTCGAAACCCAGCCTGCGCTGTAATCGTTCGAAAACGCTCACGATTATATTCAAAATGTTTAATATGTATTGGACCAAACACTGAGAGTTTATTCAAATCTAAGCCGCCCGAGACTTTAATATCGGCATCAAGCACACCAGTCATGTCATAGGGGTACCAAGGTATATTTCTTTTGAAGATCGGAGCCATCAGCGTGGAAAAATCCCCCACGCGACCATCTGTGAGTTTAAATTTTAGATCTAGAGCATCTGATTTATTCTGTGGATTGACGTCGAATGATACGGTGCCGCCACCGCGAATGATAGACTTGCCGATCTTGGACTGCATATCGCTCAGGTCCAACAAACTGTCGTGAATACGATATCGAATTTTACCAGAAAGCTCACCCAAGTTTAGCGAAAGATAAGAGGCGTCGATGGCCTTAACGGCAAAATCAAAGACCACATCAGGCAGGGTACCTCGAATCGTCCACGCTAAATGCCCCTCGCCCATGATGGGTGTGCCAGCAAGTTGGCCAACGTCAGTAAGATTCACGGGCCCCTTGATATCAACATCGAACTTTCCCGAATGGTGATCGATCGTGCCCGTTGCCGAAAGTTTTGATTTCGGCAACGTCAATGTAGGCACCTGAAAGACCACGTTTGTTTTATCAATCGTGTAATGGCCATTGAGGTGCGCCTCACGAAGTCCCACCAACTCGGCGAATGGAATCTTTTTATTCGGCTCCTGATTATCGAAACTAAAATCATTTATAGTAAAGTCCGCATCGCCAATGATTTTAAAGTCTGGTTTCGTTGATAAACGAAGCGATGTGATACCACTCACAAATAAATGTACGGGGTAAATGTCGGTCAAATAGGGACCTACCGCATCACGTAAATCGACACTCTCTAATTTTAGTTTCAGCGGAATTGTTTGAGTCGCGACGTGCGAGACCTCAACAGGTTCTAACAGACGTGCAAGGTTCTTTTTGTTGGCCATCTTGGAGCCGAAATCAATTAAACCGTTATTTAACGTCACAACTTGATTTTTGACGCGTCCACCTAAATCGATTTCATTGGCTAACCACCCGAAAGCACCGGCGTTTAGGAGAGCTAGCGAGAACTCCGCGTCGAGAGTTTCAAGAATATTCCTAAATTCAAATTTACCAGTAGTTTTAAAATCAATATTGCCGCGAATTTGTTTGATGGCTTTATTGTTTAATAATCGCCCCAAATATTTCTCGTGCGCCCAGGTCTCTAGCGGACCCTTAAGACTGACGTCAAACTGTGATTTTAAGAGTTTGGGATCACCCAAAACATCACCAACAATTTTACCACTCATAAGTGCCGCTAAACTTTCGTGCTGCATCGAGACGGTGCGGACCTCGATACCTGTCGAAGACAACTCACCCGCAAACTGAAACTGTTTTAAATCAATAACGGGCAAGTCAAAGCCCTTCGGAAACTGTGCATGTAGATTTTCTAAAATTCCGGCTAAATCAAAACTGGTATTCTGACGCGCGGTACTGCGACCAATACTTAGTTCTCGACAATCAAACGAAACATCATAGTCGTTTCGTACTTTGACATTTAGATGTGATTCATACAGACCCACACTTCGAAAGTGAAACGCACTTAGTACGGACCATGTCACACTTGGAGTCGCAGCTGAAGAATTCGTCGCCTTTTGTTTCTGAGACAAACGCTTCAAATAGGCTTCATCTAAATTCAAATCAATCTTAGCCTTTACCAAATTGACAGCATTGATACGAATATTACCAAGAAACAAGTGAAACACCTGAAGCGTGGCGTCTAGACTGGTTGCTGTCACTTCAAGGCCTGGTGGCACATCAAGAATATTCTTTTCATCAAAAGTGATGTGAGGCTTACGAATATCTAAACCAGGTGGAATAAATTTTACACGAATTGAATCAAAATCACCCCTGATGCCAAGCTCTACAGGCAGGCGACGATGGATATTTGATTTTAAGAGCCTTGCAAAATAACGACTCTCAACAAAAAGCGTTGTAATAAAAATTAGAAAACAAAAACCGGCTAGAGCAAGCGCAAGTATCCTTCGCAGCAGCAAGTAGGAGTTCTTAATTTTTTTAGCAATCACTTTCATCTATTTTGATTCTCTAAGTCTTAACGTTTTACAAAGGCCTGGCACAGCCAATCGCCCTGAACATCAAGAGTAGTGTACTTTCAAACGCTCTGCGACATCGCGATACTTTGGATTTAATGCCATCACACGCTTAAACGACTCTTTCGCCTTACGATTGTCTTGCATTTGTTCAAATGCCACTCCCATTAGGTAAATAAAATCAATTTTCTGTTTTTCACTTAAACTCAAGTCGCGCGCAATCGGCTCTAGACGAATCGTTGCATCGACTGCCTTGCCACCTAAAATTAACGAATAACCAAGTAAATACGCTGCCGATAATCGCTGACTTTGTAATGTAATGTCATTTGGAGCACGTTCAACTTGTTGCTCGAGATTTATTAGAGTCCATTCTAGAATTTTTTGCGCCGTATAGAACAAAGCCATTTCAAGAAAGGCTATACCAAGATCGATCTGCTGAGCTACTGACAATGATGGCACCTGTTCTGTCAGAAGAGACTCTGTGAAGTCTACTTCGTCTTGATGGGTTTTAAAAATACTGGGCACAGCTCGATATTCAAAACGCTCAAGATTTAGGCCTAAGTCTTTGTCTAATCGATCGATCGTGAGCGCCACAGGCTCTTGCTCAGAATCGCCTATTTTTCTTCGACTCGAGTCGCCTGATAAGAGCTCTTGAATTTCAATATTCTGAATTTCTTTTAAGTACTGTTGAGCATCGGCATGTAGTGGGTTTTTAATCAAAATCTTTCTAAAAATTTTTTTTGCATCATCTAATAACCGCTCCGAAAATAAGATTCGAGCACGTTCAAGCTCTTCATCAAAAACAGCTGCCATAGCCTTTGGAGCGGGTTGTGGTGCTGCAGATTTTGGCTCACCCTTTACATCAGGTGAGGGCGATTGATGCTCGAGATCGTAATCTAGTAAGAGGTCATCCCCGAGATCGATCTCTGAGGTAGGTTCATTTTTTGGAGTCTCAGGAGTAGTCGACATAAAATTAAGTTCAATCTGACGGTGAAAATATATTTAATCAATCAAGCCACATACTTGATTTAAATAAAAAATATTTAGTTCGCGCCTAAACTAATTTTATTCAACTTTTAGCAGTACTTCTTCTAAAAACTTAGTGTCGTAATTGTTCTGGGCAAAACGGGGATGGAGCAAAATTTTCCGATTAAACGTCATGTTGGTACGAATACCTAGAATTACAAATTCTTGAAGGGCGTTCGCCGTCTTCTGAATCGCCTGGTCGCGTGTTGCCGCGTGGCAGATTAATTTACCAATCATAGAATCATAAAAGGGCAGTACTTTGTACTGGGAGTATATAAACGAATCTACTCGCACACCGTTTCCGCCTGGTTGGTGATAAGCCGTTACGAGTCCAGGACTAGGCACTTTATTCTCAGGATCTTCTGCGCAGATACGCACTTCAATAGCATGACCCGAAAGTTTTATGTCTTCTTGTTTAAAGGGAAGTACTTCCCCCTCGGCGGTATGAATCTGAGCTGCAATCAAATCGATACCAGTAACCATCTCCGTAACCGGGTGCTCAACCTGGATACGTGTGTTCATTTCCATAAAATAGAAATTACGGTCTTCGTCTACCAGAAACTCAACCGTACCTACACCGACATAATTTACGGCAGCACAAAGCTTCAAGGCGGCTGCACCCATTTTTTGCCGTAAAGACTCAGAAACCACTGGAGAGGGGCTCTCTTCAATCACTTTCTGATGTCGTCGTTGCACGGTGCAATCGCGCTCACCTAAATGGATTCTATTGCCGTGCTGATCGCACCAGACCTGAATTTCAACATGACGAGGGTGTTCGCAATAACGCTCTAAATAACAGTCCCCGTTGCCGAAGGCGGCCTGCGCTTCGGTGCGAATACGTTCAAACGCTGTGCGCAGTTGTGTTTTATGAAAAACAATCTGAATGCCACGCCCGCCACCACCCGCGGTCGCTTTTAATATGACTGGATAACCGATGCGCTTGGCTTCGCGCTCGGCATCGGCAAGCGTTTTTACAATGCCCGATCCGAGTAACATCGGGATGCCAGCCTCTTGGGCAATTTTTCTGGCAGTAGCTTTATCACCCATGGCTGCAATAGAGTCCGCAGTGGGCCCTATAAACGTCAACCCACACTGCTCAACAACACGAGCAAACTTTGCATTCTCAGATAAAAAACCATAACCAGGGTGAATGGCATCGGCTTTGGTTAATTCTGCCGCACTCATGATCGCAGCGATATTTAAATAACTTAATTTAGAAGGTGCTGGTCCAATACAGACCGACTCGTCAGCGAGTTTTACGTGAAGACTGTCTTCATCAACTTTTGAGTAGACTGCAACCGTGGCGATCTGCATTTCTCGACAGGCACGTATAATTCTAAGGGCAATCTCACCGCGATTAGCGATTAATATTTTCTTTAACTTCTTCTTCGGTACCGGTTTATCAAGCATTTTAACCAATAGGCTCAATGATAAAAATGGGCTCACCAAACTCTACCGGCTCCCCATCGTTCACCAAAACACTCACTAGTTTACCACTGACATCGGCTTCAATTTCATTCATGAGCTTCATGGCTTCGATAATACAAAGAACATCGCCTTTTTTTATAGAGTCGCCCTCTTTTACGTAAGGAGACGCACTTGGAGACGGTGCCCGATAGAATGTTCCGACAAATGGGCTGCACACCTCTAAAGCATGGGCCTCGCGTTCCAGCGGCATTTGTTTATTGGTGCTGAGTGACGGTTCTTGGGAGGGAACAGAGGGAGCGTAGCCCCCTCCAGAAATAACCGTATTTTTGGAATAGTATTGTGTCTTGAAACTGACTTTAAGTTTTGCTTGTTCGACTTCGAGCTCTTGCAAACGATGCTTTTTGGCCAATCGAATTAGTTTTTCAAGCTGCTTAAAATCAATCGACATACGTTAGGCTTTCACTTTTTCGATATAACTGTAATCACGCGTGTCGATTTTCAGTAAATCACCCTCTGAAATAAAGAGAGGTACCTGAACGGAAACACCGGTCTCCAGTTTTGCAGGCTTCATGGCGCCACTGGCCGTATCGCCCTTAAAGCCGGGCTCAGTCTCGACAACTTTTAACTGCACAAACGTTGGCAACTCGATGCCGATCGCTTTGCCATTATAGAAAAGAATTTGAACGACTAGATTTTCTTGTAAAAAATCTTTTGCATCGCCAACCGTAGAACCATCGATAGGCACCTGATCATAGGTGGACTGATTCATGAAATAAAAGTGGTCACCTTCGCGGTACAAAAACTGAAACTCAGAATTTTCGAGATCTGGTTTTCCAACTTTATCACCCGACTTAAACGTCCTCTCAATGACGGCGCCATTGAGCATGTTTTTTAATTTTGTTCGAGTAAATGCGCTGCCTTTGCCAGGGCTAATGTGTTGAAAATCAACAATGTTAAATGGGATACCTTCTACTTCGATCTTTAGATTTTTTTTAAACTGCCTTGTGTCAAACATACCCGAAAGAGATTAACTGGCTGGCAAAACCACTGTCAATTCGAAAGACTGTGCCGCTGAACACGCTCTAATAAATCTTGCAATCGAGTCAGGCGTTGAACCGATTGTTTTTCGGGCAAACTCACGGTCTTTAACCCGTTAGGGCCTTCTGAGGTATAGAGGCGGACTTCAAGATCGTGAGCAATTCTGGCCACATCGATGTCTTGAGGGTTAAAATAGAGGTACATTTTATAAGATTTTAGTGCCGCCGCAAACTCACCTAAAGCGAGGCTGGCCTCTGCAAAAAGCTTTTGGGCCACTAAATTATCGGGCACGCGATCGACTTCTGTTCGTAGGGTTTCACAAACTAAACGAAAATTCTTTTTATCAAAATAGGCTCTTGCAAGCGCCACTTTGCCACTCACAAAATCAGGGTGGTGAGCCAAACCTTCATGACAGATTCGAATCGCCTCATCGCAAAGCCCAATCTTTCGGTAACACTCGGCAAGTGGTGCAAATACTTTTGATTGAGGATCTTCTTGAAACATTTTGAGATATTTTAGAAGAAGCGGTGGATACTTTAGAGCCATAGTTACCTCTATTATCCCCGCATACCAGCTTCTTTGTCATTTAAGATTCTTGGACTGATGAATATAAACAACTCTCGTTTAATAAGCTCTTTACTACGACTGCCAAACAAGATGCCGATGATGGGAATGTCACGTAAAAATGGTATTCCTGAAGACGATTCTACTTCGCTGCTCTGATACACGCCGCCAATGACTAAGGTCGAACCGCTATCGACTAACACCTGTGTTTTTACACTGCGGTCTTCTGAAGCAAACGCCGCACCGCTGGGCCGAGTGCCTGGCGCCGACTGTGAGAAATCAACGTTCAGCATGATGGAACCATCGTTTGTGACTTGAGGTGTTACGGTTAAGTTAAGGGCTGTCGAAAAAGACTGAAAGCCACCGGTCGCGTTGGCGCCTGCTGCGGTAGCAAATTGAAACGTGCTGCCCTGAGTTAAATTCGCCGGAGTTTTGTTTTGGGTCACGATGCGAGGACTCGCAATCGTCTTAGCGCTCGATTCGGTTTCTAAAATATCTAAAAACGCCCCCAACTCACGCAAACCAGGCAATAAAAGCGCTTGTTTGGTCATAAAACCAAAACCCGCACCACCACCCGCGGAAGGCGCCGTTACGGCAAATCCCTGATTACCAATCGAGGACGGAAGCGCCGGTCCACCAAAACCCGCACTAAAATTGCTGCGATTGTTATTTACGGCATACTGGCCTTGAGAATTTAATTCGCGGCTTGAAGAAAAGATCCGTCCACTCAACTCTTTGGTATTGTCTTCGTTAACCGCGACAAACTTAGCTTCGATAAGAATCTGCGGTGTTTGGGTGTCTAACTCTTGTATGATCCGTTTGATTTTTTCTAAAGAGCTCGCGGTGTCTCGCACGATCAAAGCATTAGTTCGGGTATCGATCTGAATGCTACCACGCATTGGTACGTTCATGCCTTGTCCGGCTTGCCCCATCTGACTAAGAATGGAACCACCAGATTGCATCTGTAAATTTTGCTCACGCGTTAAGAAGTCGGTCAGAATTTTCTGAAGTTCTTTCGGATCGGCATACGATATTGGAAATATTTTTACCATGAGTGGCTCAGCCGCTTCGGCAGCGCGTTTTGCAGCCACTTCGGTTTGACGTTCTTCTGTCATGGCTGAAATAGTTGCCACACGCATGACGTTGCCGTGCCGTTCAGCACCTAATCGATACGACTTAAAAATAAGATCTAGAGCCTGATCCCACGGTACATCGACAAGGTTTAACATCACTTTTCCACGTACGTTGTCGGCCACAACAATATTAAATTCACTCGCCTCAGAAATAATCTGAAACACTTCGCTCAATTCACGGTCTTGAACTTGAAGTGTAATTTTGCGCCCGACATAGTTTTTAGTTTTTTGTGTTTCGAAAAACGTGTCGATGGTTTGCTGCACTTGCGAAGACGGAGCAGACGCCGTTTCAGTATTTTCGATTACGGCAACAGGCTGTGAGGCCGCTTCTGTAACAGACACACTCAATTCATCTGATGTGGCTGGTGGCTGTTTATTATCGATTAGAGCAATGATCTTATTACCCTCTTGTTGAAACTGTACTGAGCCATTTTCAATCAATTGAAAAGCCACACGTACTTTGTCTGCATTTTGATAGGGGTTAATAATCGCTACGTTTGACTTGTAAGACGAAGTGTCGAGAGCGCGAGAGAATTTTTTGTCGATTTTGGCTCCGTCAATTTCGAGAATCACCTGGCGATCTACGTCAGACGCGGTTTGCGTAAACGTCACAGGCTGATCAAACGTTATCTCGAACCGAGACTGCGGAGAAGCGTAGGTAAACCCTACGTTCTGAACTTTTGACGGCGTTGCTTGCGCGAAGGCAAATGCACATCCAATACATATAGTTATATATATATGTCTTCTGATTGCGTTTAGAAATTTCATGATTACCTCACGTCCTTTTTTGCCTTTAATTCAAGCAAACTTTCGACTCGTTCTTCTTGACCTAAAAGATTCACCACTCGCTCTTCGACAAATAACTTGCTCTTAGAGATGCGCAGAATTTTTCCTCGTCGAAGGCCAATACGCATACCCTCGTGGACGATGTGCATTTTGTCTTCGGGATCTACAACCATAGCTTTGTTTTTTGTAGTTCCAGTAATCACACCCACTAGTCGTAATTTCTCTAAGTCGTAGCGTTCAAGTGGTGGCACAAAAA
>CAZYPH010000029.1:0-21989 GCA_964649095.1 uncultured Oligoflexia bacterium
GAAGTATCGATTTGTTGCACACCTAGTTGTGTTTTTTTTCGCAACCATGTCGATAGTATCTATCTGGGTGTTAAGTCAGAATCTTCGCTGGGATAAAGTGATCGAGACTGATTTCTCAAACCTTCGTAACGAGCGCGCTCTAAAAGTAGGCTCTGGATTTTGGGGTGCGAAGGTTGATCAGCTGTTTGGAAAATATTTGACGCCGACCGTTGTTTTAACTGATTCAGTTGATGACGCACGGCTTGTGGCTGAGCAATTGAGGCTTGAACAGCAAAGGCTACGAGCTAATCCGATGTTAGATCGAGACCTAATTGCCGATATTGCCACGATTGATAAATTTGTACCGAGCGATCAGCACAAGAAAATCGAACTCTATAAATGGTTTTCAAAAACGCTGAGCTCAAAAGTGTTCAGCGCACTACCGGAAAAAGAACGCAGTTTAGCTGAGTTCGTGTTTGGAGAAGAGTTTGTGCGGTCGAGAGTGGTTGGAAACGATAAGATCTCCCAACCACTCGAGCTAACGGGAGTTACTTCTAGTGATATTCCATTATCTGTCCGTTCGGGGTTTACGGATAGCTCTGGCTGTATCGGCTGTAGTGTGCATGTTTATCCTGCCCTTTCTACAACAGAAAAGACCGGCTTTTGGGATGGCAAGGCAGTCGTTGCATTCGCCGAAGCCATTCGACGATCAATTGGTCAAGCTTCAGTGAGAGCCTTCGTAGCGGGGCAGGCACCGTTATCTGCAGATATGATTAAGTCTATTATGGTGGAAGGGCCTACTGCTACTAAAATGGCCTTACTTGGCGTGTCTGTTATTATTTTCCTTGTTTTCGGTTTTACTCGAACTGCATTTTTAATTCTGACAAGTTTGTACATCGGAGTGCTCTTATTAGCTGGGATTTCAATTTTGGTACCAATAAAGATTAATTTTTTAAATTTTATCGCGTTACCAATTACCTTCGGAATTGGTGTCGACTACGCGGTAAACTACATAAGTATTTACCGTCAGTTGGCTCATAGTCGAGCCCAGAGCAAACACAAATATTTTGCGTGGTTAGCCTTAAAAAATATCGGCTCCGCAGTGGTTGCCTGTTCTTTGACGACAATCGTTGGCTACGGAGCCCTACTTTTAGCTGGTAGCAAAGCATTTCAGAGCTTTGGAGCACTGGCAGTTATTGGAGAAATTACTTGTTTGCTATCTGGGCTACTATTTTTGCCAGCTTTATTAACCCTTAAAGACTTGGCTGTTAAGGATTAATTTTGTGCATAGCTTTTTGGATATATATAATTCGCTAGATCTATTTTGTCACATAGAGTTGTGTCCGATAGATGTTCCTGGCACCTCATGGTTATATTATGAATTGCAAGAGGTCCGCCTTCATTTGGGTGAATTTTAAATTGCATCCCTAGGTGCCGAAAATTACTGCATTTGTAAGTTGTATCTTCGGATCTGTAGGAACACTGATAGCTTGAGCGTCGTAAAATTTTCTTTTTGGATTGTGGTGAGAGGCTATTAACGAACTGGCGACAATACGAGGATGAGTAATTGTAGTTTGTGAGAGGGTTACTATCTAAACCACTCGACATAAATGTATTCTTTTCGTCTTGCAGTTTGCAGTCTTCGTGGCTGCTTACAGTCGTAGTATTTGGAGTTGTTTTACTCTTTAAACCAAACTCGTCTTCATCGGTTGGAATTTGATTTTCCTGCATTAGTGGCATGTATAGAACATCGGCTGGGTCTAATTCAGAGATCACGAAATCTGCCATCTTTTCAAATAATTCAATAAATGTGTGGTTGGTTAATTTGTGTGCCAACATTTCCTTAGCACGTGAAAACTTCAGTAAGGTTTGTTGGTTTGGAAAGATGGTAAGTTCAACAACGTCGCTTGAGATTGGTGAGGCGCGTTCCTTTAGTCTTGTTTTAAATGCTACTTGTTTGGATGGTGCAATAAGATTGATGAGGATTTTCTGGGCTTCCACTTTTGATTTTGACAGAAGGGTTTGAATGATCGCTAGTTTTTCGTGTGGTAAATAATTCACCTCATTTACCAATTGATACTGAAAGAAGCGCCATGCTTCGGTCAATACGCTTAGTGAGAGCTCACCATTACGAATAGATGGTTCAATCTCTGGAATTTCAGACAGTAGCTTCATAGAACAAAGTCTTCGGTGTGTAGCTCCAGCAGAGTACTTTAGTTCTTTTCTACAGTAGTCAAACAGCGTTTTGTATCCCAGTTGTAGGTGAAGAAACTGTATTCTTATCATATCGAGATTTTTTAATATATCGACCAACGTCTTTCTTTCGTCCGAGCAAAACTGCTTCAGATTTCTATTTACCGAGTGGGCTCGTTTTAAGATTTCTATTAAACCGGAGTCCTGTGGAAGGCGACTTTCTGGGGCTATTTTAGTTTGTTGATCGTATTGTGTGTGTTGGTGATAGTGCATTGTTCGTACCTTTCGTTCAAAATTATAATGTTTATAGCGTGCAATTGGCTTCCAACTCCTAAACGTTTCGCATCAGAGAATAGGAGGTAAAAAAAATTGCATGGCGCAATTCACTAAAGCACGATTTATGCCAAGAGCTGATTCGTCAGTTGGTAATCTAGATGTCCTGCTCTATTATTAATTTAGAAAAGATATTTGTCTCATAGGAGAACGTTATAATGTTGAGTGTACAGTCGACCGAGAAACCAATGGAGCGAGTACCTAATGCGTTAGAAGATTCTACCGCATATATTATTGCAGCGAAGCGTACCCCGACAGCTAGTTTTTTAGGGGCCTTTCAGGCCGTAAAGGCTCCACTCTTAGCTGGAGATCTGATCAAGGCCATTGTCGATGATTTTAAAGTCGTTGACGATTTTAGCCGGTCAGTGGATCACGTTTTTTTAGGGAACGTGCTACAAGCCGGCGTAGGACAGGCACCAGCACGACAAGCTGTTTTATCAGCAGGGCTATCTGCAGAAGTGTCGGCTGTGACGGTCAATAAAGTTTGCGGTAGTGGTTTGCAGTCTATTATTTTCGGAGCTCAGGCTATTGCGCTAGGTGATGCTCAAGTGGTTTTGGCCGGTGGTATGGAAAATATGTCACAAAGTCCGCATTATGTTCGCGGGGTAAGAAATGCATTCCGCATGGGTCATCAACCGATGATAGATGGAATGATTTTTGATGGCTTGTGGGACCCTTATAAAGACTTTCACATGGGGGTAGCGGCGGAGTTGTGTGCGCGCAAGTTTGAGTTCACGCGGGAACTTCAAGACGCGTATGCCATTGAGAGTTTCCGGCGTGCACAAAATGCTCAGGTAAATGGAGATTTTAGAACTGAAATAGTTCCGATAAAAATTACTGGAAAAAAAGGTGGGGAAGGGGAATTCGTCAATCTGGACGATGGACCATCGAAATTCAACCTCGATAAAGTGTCGAAGCTATCGCCCGCTTTTGAAAAGGGCGGTACGATTACGGCTGCAAACGCGAGTAGTATTAATGATGGGGCATCAATGCTTGCGTTATGTTCTGGTGCTTACGCAAGGAATAAAAAGTTGCAACCATTGGCTAGAATTGTGGGTTATGCCGGGTATGCGCAACAACCTGAGTGGTTTACAACCTCTCCTGTAGAAGCTACGAAGCGTCTTTTAAAACGAGTTGGCTGGAATGTTGGGGATGTAGATTTATTCGAAGTGAATGAGGCATTTGCCGTAGTTGCCATGGCCTATATGAAGGAATTGGAGATTTCGTCAGATAAGGTAAATGTTCTAGGTGGGGCAATCAGTTTAGGTCACCCTATCGGTTCCAGCGGCAGTCGGATTGTTGTGACCTTAGTACATGCGCTTAAGGCACGGGGGTTACGAAGAGGCATTGCATCGATTTGTATTGGCGGCGGCGAGGGTTTAGCTTTGGCTGTAGAAGTTCTCTAGGATTAAGCTTGAGAATTAGTGAACCTGTATAAATATTTTTGAAGGTGAATGGGTGTATCAAGATGGCAATAAGTAAAGTTTTTGCCACTGCTGGCGATGCAGTGAAGGACATTCCAGATGGCGCTTGCTTATTGGTTGGCGGATTTGGTCTATGTGGGATTCCTGAGAATCTAATTGCGGCGTTGTTGGAACGTAATGTTCGGAATTTGACTTGTGTCAGTAATAACTGTGGTGTTGATGATTTCGGATTGGGATTGCTTCTGCAAAATCAACAGATTCGAAAGATGGTCTCTAGTTATGTCGGTGAGAATAAGACTTTTGAGCAGCAATATCTTAGTAAAGAGATTGAAGTCGAACTGTGTCCCCAAGGGACGCTAGCAGAACGATTACGCGCTGGTGGGGCTGGTATTCCAGCCTTTTACACGCCAACTGGTGTAGGCACCCTAGTCGCGGAGGGTAAAGAGGTGCGCAGTTTTGCTGGTCGTGATTACATTTTAGAACACGCGATTCGTGGTGATTTTGCGCTTGTTAAGGCATGGCGTGGCGACTCCTTAGGAAATTTAGTTTATCGAAAAACTGCGATGAATTTTAATCCGATGATGGCTACCGCAGGTCGCGTAACAATTGCCGAGGTTGAGGAGTTGGTGCCCGTTGGCACATTAGACCCAAACGAAGTGCATACGCCCGGTATTTTTGTACAGCGGATCTTTCAGGGAAGTAATTACGAGAAGAGAATTGAACGACTTCGCACCCAAGAAGGTTGATGAGGGATTTTAGATATGGCTATTACACGCGATGGTATTGCTCGCAGAATTGCTCAGGAACTACGAGATGGGTATTATGTAAATCTTGGCATAGGGATTCCTACATTGGTGGCAAACTACATTCCCGCAACTATGAATGTTGTGCTTCAGAGTGAAAATGGAATCTTGGGTTTGGGATCTTATCCTAAATCAAAGGACGAGGTTGACCCTGACTTGATTAATGCTGGTAAAGAAACGGTCACGGTAGTTCCAGGTGCTAGTTTTTTTTCCAGTGCTGATAGTTTTGCCATGATTAGGGGGGGGCATATCGATCTCACCGTGCTTGGTGCCATGGAAGTTGATGAAACTGGTTCTCTAGCCAACTGGATGGTTCCTGGAAAAGTAGTTAAGGGCATGGGGGGAGCGATGGATCTAGTTGCGGGAGCCCAACGTGTCGTCGTGGCGATGCAGCATGTTGCTCGAGATGGTAGTAGTAAAATTTTAAAGAAGTGCACATTGCCGCTGACAGGAACTTCGTGTGTGAGTTTAGTCGTGACCGAGTTGGCGGTATTTGAAGTGAATCGAAGTTCGGGATTCAGACTGTTGGAAGTTGCCCCCGGAGAATCTGTAGAATCAATACGAAGTGCTACCGAAGCCGCTTTCACAGTTCATAGTAACTTGAAGGTAATTAACTAAACTTAGCATTGACCGCTAAATGCTTTACAGCTTTTCATACTCGATGTTGGGCACCTCATTACCTTTCATCTTAGCGCTTCCGTTTAATCGAATGACATATCCGGTACGACGGTTAAGCGGCGTAATACTTCGCACCGTTTGAGTGCGCTGATCAAATACCGATGAAATCGTAGAGACTGTTTGAATACCCCAGCTCTCAGAATAGCTCCATCCATTCTGATTGTCTCGCGGTAGCAGCGAACCATTTTTATAGATTTTTAGGTTTTCATTATCTCTCGGCTGTTCATTAAGTACGATATAATCGTAAATATAAGCTTGTTTGATAATTTCGAGCTGACTGGCAACATTACTGAGAACGCTATTAAGAGCGCTGGTATTGCAAAAATCAAATGAGGCCCCATTGATCAAGGTATTCATCTCCAAGTAGCTTGAACCCTTAAAAGCATTGGAACCGTTAATGCAGGTTCTGTCACGATATGCAAAAGATACTACTGGGTAGAATCTAATTAAGTCGGATTGATTACCCTTAATTTGCATAAGTTGGCTCGCATACGTATTTAACATGTAGCGGTTCTCTAAAACGTTGTTAAATGGATCTGTATCAACGTTGCGGTCATAACCATTGCTAATCAAAATTATTGCAAGTAACGCGTCTGAACGTAGAAAGTTTGTTGGGTGTGAGTTTTGTAACGAGTTCAGTGTTCGAATGAGGTTTTCATAGGCAGCATCGCCAGCCCCAGAACCTGTAATAGAGAGACTTAGATTAAATTGCGATGGGTTGTTGATAGCATACCCCTGAGGCACAATCCCTAATTCTCTTGGTGTAGCGGAGGAGATTTGAGTGCCATCGAATAACCTATCAGTGTTAAATAGCGGATTTACTAACACGTTTGCGACGTCTTCGCTGCGAACAACAGATGTCTTAGCTACATGGTAGTCCCAGTATTTGGTTTGTAGTTGATTGGTGAATGTACTTAACTGTTGAGAAATAATAGAACTAGCAGCGGAAACGCTTGGGGAATCATCTAATACAAACAACAGATCGACCTTTGCAGGTAAGGCTCTAAAACCACTGGGGGCTGATGCTGCAATAAATTGTTTCTGTTGAAAATCTTGTGTTCCGCAACCAGTCAAAAGCATTAGCGCGCCAATAGAGTAAAACAAACCCCAGCTGCTGAACGTATATCGATTTAAAATTTTATTTATACTCTTCATAATAGAATCCAATCTCTATGAGTGAAACAGAGCAATGATAGGGCCATGTTGTTTGTCGTGATGTAAAAAAAAAGCTAAAATTTTAAGGCAGCAACCACTTGAATTTATTGGCACTCTTTTTGATATCAAACCATTCTCAAACACACCTAAATCAATAAATCGTCGAACTCTTTTACATCTGGATAAACTATGGAAAGAGTAATGTGCTAAAGGCATTCCACTAACGTGGTGAACGCTTGTTGTGGGGAATTATGACAGATTTAGTTCGATCGACCTATTCGAGAGCGACTCGAATAAAATTATTATTAGTTGTGGTGTGTGGTGTTGGTTTTGTTCCTTCGAAGACATTGGGCCAGGAACTTCCAATGGCTGTTGGGGAACCATCTAATAATCGCAGCGCTACGGTTGGTGCTGCAGAGCGATCTCCGACGCAGATGCGTGGAACTGTTCGCTTAAGTAATAGATTGTTTGTCCCCCCGGGGGTTGCAGACGTTGCCGTGGGACGAGGACTCGAGTGGTTGGTAGGGTCAGGCTATCAGGGTTTGTTTTCAAGGGGGCTTCAGTACAGAGCTCCAGATAATCGTTTACTCGGGGATGCTCATGCAGGCGCTATTGAAACAATTATTTTTTTAGATACTGGTCGGGCATTGCTGAACGGTTATATTGGCGCGTCGACTGGAAGTTCTACGGTAGACCTGAGTGGTAATTCTCTAGACCACGGGAATGGTCTCAATCAGCTTTGGGGTGGCTTGCGGTTTCAGTATCGTTTTCCACTCGATGCGAGCCAGCGATTCTACTTTGGGACAGGTTTTGATATCCGAGGTCAGCATGCGCCTCAGGGACGGGGGCTACCACGCTTCGCCAACGTGGAGTTACCGGTTGTGTTATTTGGCTTGATTCATCGTGTTCCTAATCCGGACCAAGCTTTAGGGAATCGTTGTGTTCTGCAAATTTTTGCTCGTAGTGCGTTGGTTCTCTACAGTTCACGTAATGATACGGACACAGGTTCGCCAGAGGTAGGCTTACGGGATGATGCATTTCTAGACGGATTGGGTGGGGCTTCCGCTGGTGCTCAAGGCGTATTGAACTGTTCCAGCGTACGAGTATCGTTCGATTATAATCATTTCTTTTCATTCCGCTCAGAGCAATTTACTCATTCGGACGAAGCGAGAGTTCAGGTTCGACAGCTTTGGTCGGTTCCTCACACTAACTCTTCTTGGTCGTTAGGTTACTTTGCGCGTGGTGGGTTGCAGAGTTGGTACGGCTTAGACCAGGGTAATCCGAATCAATCGGTCTTAGCATCGATGCTATGGGAGTTCTTCGCTGGGGCGATCGTACAATATAATCCGAGGGTTCGAGTAGCCCGATAAGGGAACTGTCTAGAGATTAGTATGAATACGTTACCTATACGTCTTCTTTAGAAATATAGCTTTGTATTGTTCGCTTTGCTTCATCACTTAGTTTGCGAAAGCGAAATGAAAAACCTCGGCCATCCTCTAGTAGTCGAACGATCTGCCCTTCGGCAATGAAGCCTTTTACTTTACTATTATCACCTGGACTGACGTTTAGTTTAATAATCGAGCCTACCGGACCAGGGTGTTTGTCAGTAAGTACCTGCATGCCGCCAATGGATATGTCTCGACAGATCGCAACCATGACATCTTTGTCGTTATGAAGAAACAGCCGAGCCACTAACGGACGGCGCGGTGCGCTTCGTTGGTCATCTGAGCGCCCTTTTTTTGGAGTGAAATGACGCTTTGAAATCGATTTAGTCTGTTGTGTCACAGTCTTCTTTGAGGGTGTTTTCTGAAGGCGCTTACTCGACGTAGAAGAGTTAGATTCTATATTCAAGGTGTCGGTGATGAGATTTCTGGCGTCGCTAGCCTCCGCCATTGTTTTTCCGCCTGCTAGCACTGATGCATAAGCTGGAATTTCGATAACACGTTTCCACTGAGGCCAGCCGGGCTGCCATAGATATGCGTTCTGGTTTAGTTTGCCACTTTTTAGTACGTGCTCTAATTCCGATTGTGAGAATGGGCCAAATTGAGAGCCATTAAAATGTAGATAGTTGTCTCTAGTGGTGCTCGAGTTCAATTTATTGATGTGAGCGCTGGAAGCCTTTTTGGATTCCGTTCGACGTTTGAAATCATTCTTTACTCGCTGTAGATTCGCCGCCGATGGTTTTTTTGGTTTTAGGAACGAAAAAGCTTCTTCCTCGTAAATCGCGATCCAGTCGTTCAATCCGTGGCGCCATAAATAGTGAAGCGCCGAGATCTCGCCTTTAGTGAGCAAATGAAAAATATCTTGAGCAGTCAAAGGGCCTCGAGTAGCACCGTTTGCATTCAAATAGTACTTTTCGTTAGAATCTTCGAAGAGCAATGGGCTCGTATTTTCCATAGAGTTAAAGTGTATCAAATATAAAAAAAAGACGTTAACACGTAGCGCTATTGTTCTGCCGCGAATTTACGATCATTTTAATCGATGATTGCGGTGTAGGGTTTGTTCGGTCATAAATAAAATCTATGGAAAGTCAGACGCCCATTATTTTTAAAGAAGATTCTCTACACACACCAAATCGCTGGATCGACTTCAGTCTACGCACCAACCCTACTAGCGACTCGAATGATAGAATTAATTTGAGCACTTACTCGTGGAGCGTGAATAGCAGTGGGTTGCCAAAAAAGTCCCGAGCCTTGATTATCTTGCACGGATTTGGTGAGTATGGCGGGCGTTACGCACAGAATGTTGAGAAATTTCAGAGAACCTTTGATTCTGTGCGCACTTATGACCAAAGAGGGCATGGAACATCGCCAGGCCTCCGTGGGCACTTTTCATCATTGAGGTATCTATCTAATGATTTTTGGTTGTTTTATGCGCGGTGTTTAGTTGACGATATCCTAGCTGAGGTCAGCAGAGACTATGTGGTCTTAGGGCATTCCTTCGGTGGTCTGGTGCTTCTCAATGCGTTAGAGGATCCGATGCAAAGAGTTCGCATCTTAGATTATTTAAAGGCTTCAAATTTTCTTGGATTTTGTAAAAATAAAGCTGACGGCAGCCTAGATCGATCCAACCAGAAACGCGTAGAATCAATTCTCACATCTCCAGATTTCCTCGATCGTTATCATTCGCCGATGAACTTGGTTTTTAGCGCGCCGCTTCTTGGGGTGAAGGTTCAGGCTCCGCTTTGGAAAAAGGGGCTAGGGAGAGTTCTGTCAAAGTTTGGTGCGACGTCAGCGCTTCAATTGACTAACGAAATTAATGCGACACAGCTTTCGCATGATTCTGCTAATGCGGATCGGTATACATCGGATAAGTTGATCCACCATAACATTACACCATTGGCTTACTCGGAGATGTTACGAGCAATCGATAACTGCGCTCAGAGAACTGCTGCTAGTTGGGGAATACCAAAACACTCAAAAATCTTAGTTCTAATTCCAACAGCGGACTCTATTGTCGATAGTGCTGCGGGCAAAAGTTTTTTTGCTCCTTTGATAACCGCTGCAAGTGGATCAGATACTCGATGCAAAATAATTCAATATGATGGTCTTTATCATGAAATTTTTAATGAATTAGACCAGAGCCCATACAGCGATCTTCACACTTGGGTGGAGCAGTTAAACTAGTTGGCGGCATTAATATGAGGGGGATTCGTGGCGAATAAAGTTAGTAAAGAACAGTTTCGCGATCTTGTCATGAAATTGGCCTTTAGGCGCGGAGATTTCACGTTAAGCTCGGGAGAAAAAAGTAGTTATTATATTGATATCAAAAATCTAAGCCTGCACCCAAGCGGAGCAATGGCTATTGGAGAACTCGCAGCACAAGTGGTTGCTCTGGAGAACTATTCCGGTGTTGGTGGCCCGACCCTGGGTGCCGACCCACTAGCCACTAGTATTAGTTTGGCTGCCTACCACAAGAACATTATTTTGCCTGCCTTCATTATCCGGAAAGAACCCAAGGGGTATGGCCGAAAGAAATGGATTGAGGGTGAAGAGAACCTTAGAAAGCCTGGGCCGCTGCTACTACTTGAGGATGTTGTGACAACCGGATCGTCGGCCATAAAGGCCATCCAGATAGTTCGTGGTGAGGGGTATGTGGTCGATACTGTTCTTTCGGTTTTAGATCGCAGTCAATTAAATGATACGGTCAACGAGGCCGGCAAGTATTCTGAGCGCCATTCAACGGCACAGAAAAGGTTTGCTGAACAAGGAGTGCGCCTTGTGTCATTGTTACACATCAATGATCTGCGTGAATGTTATCCGGCAGAGTTCTTATAAGAATCGTTTGTTTAATTTTCTTTTGATACAATCAAAATGGAATTGAAGTATTTTGTTGGAAGCTTCTGCGAATTTGATGACGAAGGTGGGTAAGCGTGGATAATAGGATGTCGGTTTATTTTTCTGCAAGTGTCGTCCGATTGTGGTGCACGGCAGGCTTTGCAAAAAAGGCGCGCGTATTATTGTTGTTGGTCGCGATTACAACGCCTAGTTTTTACTCTTCGGGGTGTGCGTTCTTTGAGAAACACCATGCCTTAGAGAAGTTTGAGCAAGAACAGGCACAAAGGTTAGTAAGAGTGCACTCGTTTAAGCAGGGAGAGTTGAACTTTTGGATAGCCGGTACCCAGATTAATTCAAGTGACCTTGTGAAGTTAGAGCGCGCCTGGACCGATTATTCAGGCGCATTTCCAGAATCTAAGACCATTTCTACACTGAAGAAATCTGTAGAGAATCCAGCAATCGGCGTCGTTCTGCTGGGAGTTTTTATGCCAAGTACCGAGTACGCCGATTTGTTAGATAAGTCGCTTGGTTGGACCATAGCCCCTCAGCCGACATCCGTTGTGGAGTTATCTGATTCTGATCGAATTTTACAGGTCTTAATGCCGTTAGAGAATCAGTGGGTGCGTTACTTTATGGTCTCGTTTCCGATTACAATGACGAAACACCCACTGGAACTCCGAGTTGGTAATCGCTTCTCTGCAGTAAATCTTATGGTGCCTTAGCAATAAGGCTAATGAGTTTTCTTTACTGTGTGGGGAATTTCCTCGTCTGCCGGTAATACACCGGTCTCAAAATATTTTTTGATATCTTGATGCTCAGGCACATCGGCTTTCTGTGCCTGTTTTTGTATTGCTTCAAGGGTTTTACGTGGCCAGGCCTTTTGAAATAAATTTACCAGCCAGCTAGGAACGCTACCCTTGGGGTCGGCCAAGACCTCGACCGCTATATTCGTTTTAGTGAAGTCAGTGGGATCAGACTTCAGTCTGTAAGAGGAATACTCTAGTTCTCCGCGGACGACTCCCGGAACCTCTGGCATGAGTTTGTCTGTTGTCGATTTAAGAACGACTTCGATTTCCCGCTTGGGGCGATCCAATTTGATTTCAGCTAAAAATACAAAGTCTCTGTCAGACACCAGTAAGTTACCGCTAGAGGTTTTATTATATTCGATTCGTGAGAGTAAACTCACACGGCGAATGTCCTTAGCTTCAATGTTGCGATAAACCCATTCGCCTTTTCGGGAGGTATCGATCAAGACTTGAGCCACTTTAAAAATATTTGCGTTAATAATGGTTTCGCCGCGGAATGCAACGATGCTTTTTCCAGCGATATTTTTTTTGTGAGTTACAATGCCGTCATAGTTGCTAACCTCTGTCCAGGTATTGTCGGCCGAGCTTTTTGTCTCCCCGAAACACAATATTGGAATAAAACACGTTACGAGTGTGAATGCTAAAAGTTGCACAACTTTGTAATGAATAAGTCGCTGAACATTTAGTTGATTTTTGTCCATGGCGGAAGTTCTCCGGAGGCTCAATAGAATGTAGTTAGTATTTTGTCGTCGATCTGGGAAAATACTAAGTAAGAAAATTGCAAAAGTATCTAGGGTACTCAATAATTACTAGTAGATGCGTACCATTGCACTGGTAGATAAACTTCAGCTCTCTACAAATCTAAATTATGTCATAGCTCGGTTTTTGGGGAGCAGTGGGGATAGCGGCGTATTAAGTAGAAATCGATTCTCTGGGTTTGGGGTGGTTCCCATGGTGAAGGCCAATGCTTATGGTCATGGCTTGTTAGAGGTCGCTAGTCAGTTAGCGTCACACGAGCATGTTAAGGCATTGGGCGTAGCCACTCTTGATGAAGCATCAGGAGTGCGCCAGATAATGCGAAGCCAAAAACTATCTAAACCAATATGGATTTTTTCAGAGTCAGCATTGTTCTCTGATGATGTTTGGTCCTTATGTGCTAGGGAGCGCTATGAGCCCGTAATTTATGACTTAGAGACATTGCGTTGCGTGGTCTCACGATTAACTAGTTCAGGGGTAAAGACCGATCGCGGTTTGGCATCCTTAAAGTTTCACGTAAAATTTAATACGGGGATGAATCGCCTGGGAATTGCACCGTCTGATGTATCGGTGGTGCGTAAACTTCTAAAACAAATCGATCCACGGTATTTGTCTGGAGTGTGTTCCCACTTCGCCGATAGTGAACATGCGCAGTCTCAGAGAACAGTGCAACAAATTGATGCGTTCCGTACAGTTGTTGGTTCGCTGGGGAACGAATTATTAGCAGGTGATAAGTCTGTTCATTTTGCAAATACAGATGCTTCGCTGACGATGGGAAAGCATCTGCGTGACTGGACGAATATTATCAGGCCTGGCCTTGCCCTCTATGGCTATTGCTCAAGTAACGCCCATCAACAACATTTAAAACCAGTGCTGCAGTGGTGGTGCCAATCAGTACAAGATCGTCAGTTTAAGTCTGGGGCGTTGGTTGGTTACGGAGCTGGGTTTCGGATTCGAAAAGGTTCCAAACTAGGGAACCAATCTATTTTCGCTGTGGGGTATGGTGATGGTTTCGGGCGCACGAATTCTGGGAAGAAAATATATGTTAGCAGGGCCATCGTGTCGTCCGGAGCACTAACTGAAGAGTTGGGGAAAATAGCTCACAGTCGAGCGCTAGAAGAGGTTTTAGTCGGTGGTTATGTTTCAATGGATCTGACATCAGTTTTCAGTGGTTCGATAAGGCACAATGCGGTCGATAGAAAACCCAAGGTTCCGTTCTATGGTTTAATAGGCCAACATCCGAAACAAGCCCGGCGATTGGCAAAAAATATGAACTCCAATTTGTACGAGGTTTTGACCCGCATTTCCTCTCGAGTTCCCCGCGTGTTGTTGACTAGGAGCTCTCGTGAATAATTTCTTAAGCCTAATTTCGCTAATCGGAGGTCGCTTTTTAGGCTTTGTGGCTGAGACTGGGCGTGTGGCTCAATTTTTTCTCGAGGTTGTGAAGTGGATGGTGCGCCCCCCCTATCGATTTCGAAACTTAATAGAGCAGTTCATTTTTGTAGCGAACAAGTCTCTTTTTATTGTTGTTTTGACTGGGGTATTCAGTGGGATGGTGTTTGCGATTCAGATTTATTTTGGATTTAAACTCATCAATGCAGACGCACTGGTCGGACCTGCTGTAGCGATTGGGTTCGTCAGAGAACTTGGGCCAGTTTTTACTGCCATTGTGGTAACAGGCCGAGCGGGCGCTGCTATGGCCGCTCAGCTTGGCACCATGAAGGTAACAGAGCAGATTGATGCGATGGATGTAATGGCGGTCAACTCCATCCAGTACTTAGTGGCGCCGCGAGTTCTTGCTAGTTTTGTTGCCCTGCCGTTATTGTGTGGCATTTTTATTTTCGTTGGAAATTTGGGCAGCTATTTTACGGGAGTTTATTTGTTGAACATTGATCCGGTGCTGTATTTTTCTCACCTACAAGAGGTAGTTCAGGTTCGAGATCTGATTCAAGGGTTAATCAAGGCAGCAGCATTCGGCGTTATGTTCTCACTAATCGGGACCTACAAGGGCTACACGACGCAAGGGGGCGCTGAGGCCGTAGGAAGATCCACCAATGAGGCGGTAGTTGTAACCCTCGTGCTGATTTTAGTGGGTGATTATTTTTTGACGTTAATCATTCGGGCCATGCTCTATTCAACCCTCTAAGTAGTGAAGGATTTTCTGACGGAGCGGGACGGTGGAATGAACTCAAATTTGAACTTGCAGGAAGTGATGAAAGGCGTTCAACGAAAAATCTATTATAATGAGAGAAAGATAAAATGAGTGGGGCGCAAAATAATCTGGTTTCCGAGGCAATTGCTTTGTGTGATTTGCACAAGGCGTTTCGAGGGGGAAAGTACAAAGTTTTTAAGGGGTTAAATCTTTCCGTACCGAAGGGTCGTGTGACGTTTTTATTGGGGCCCAGTGGATCCGGGAAGTCGGTACTGCTCAAACACATTCTGGGGCTATTGCGACCGGATGCTGGTGAAGTGAAGATCTTTGGTCGAAACATTCCATATGATGCTTCGCATGATCTGAATGAGATTCGAAAACACTTTGGAATGTTATTTCAGTATGCGGCACTTTTTGATGACCTTACCGTTTATCAGAATATTGCATTTCCACTCAATGAACATCGCACGAAAATGACGTTTGCGGAGAAGCGTGATCGAGTTTCGGAGAAGCTGTTGGCGGTCGGGCTTGATCCGGCAAATGTTCTGGATAAATTACCTAGCGAACTATCTGGTGGAATGAAAAAACGTGTGGGACTTGCTCGAGCCATTATTTTAGAACCAGAAATTCTTTTATACGATGAGCCTACGACTGGTCTGGACCCTGTTACAAGGGCCATGGTTGATGACCTCATTATCGAGATGAATGAAAAGTTTGGCCTTACCTCTCTAGTAATTAGTCACGATATTCCGTCGGCACTATATTCGGCCGATAAGATTGCCTTTCTCTATGATGGGAAAATTGTGTTCTGGGGTACTACTTCAGAGTTTAGACATTGCGATCATCCCATGGCAAAATCATTCTTAGAGGCTGAGTTAAGGCATCGAGTATCTATGGAGAATAGTTCAGGATAACCAAGCACAGTCTCGACATAAGAAAATAGCGGTGGAACACCGACAATAATGCTTTTGATTGTTCTTTAGAGAACTACAACTATGAATGCAGAACTTCGGGCCGGTTTTTTTGTAGTATTTTCAATTGCTGTGTTGGTTTTTATGACCACCCGTTTGACGCAGAATCGTTTCTCGCTTCAGGGAACTAAGATCTATCATGCAAAAGTCCGAGATGCGACAGGACTACTTCTAAAAACAAAGTTAAAAATGGCGGGACTAGATGTTGGTCAGCTCACTAATCTAGAGTTAGCCGGTAATGAGGCTCGAGTGACTCTCGAAATTGCTAGTGATATGGCCGTTTATCGTGATGCAACTATTGCCGTTCGATCGATTGGTTTTCTTGGAGACAAATATCTTGAGTTATCTCCAGGTTCTCCGGGTGAATCGCCGTTGCCACCAGGTTCTTATATAAAGGAGGGATTTGCAGCCGGAAGTTTTGATAGTCTAGCGGCAAAGACCTCAGACTTGATAGACAACTTAAAAGAGATCACAGTTTTATTAAAAGAATCCCTAAAGGGAACTGGCGATGGCGACGACGGCTCTCGTCTCGATCGGATTCTCGATAACATGGAACAGTTCTCTGCCGGCTTGGCTCAGGTTGATAGGCTTGGCGATCTTGCTGACCGTCTTATTGAAATTACAGACAATGTGAAAGATGTAACGGCCAAGGTTAATCGGGGCGACGGTACCTTGGGGAAACTCTTAAACGATACGGAAACGGTGGATCGTATCAATCAAACACTATCAGGACTTAACAAGTTTGTGTCTAAAGTAGACAAAATGCAGGTTCATATTGATGCCAGGTCTGCTGCACTGACGTCAATCGGCGGTAGTCGCACTCAGTTTGGGCTCATGATTCAACCTACCTATGACAAGTACTATCTAATTGGTGCAACCGCCCGTCCACAGGGTGTGACATCAGTTACGACTACTCGCACAACGCTTGAACCAGGAACTAGCTCGTCGGCCAGTTCGACTAAAGAAGAACGCAAAACTGAGGATAGCGGCCTGGGTCTAAATTTACAGTTCGCAAAACGCTTTGGGGACGCCGTCTTTAGATTCGGTTTATTTGAAACAAGCGGCGGAATCGCTTTAGATTATCACTTACTCAATGACCGGGTGACGTTCTCCAGCGAAGTATACCGTTTTAAGAAGGGTATGAGTCCACAGGTTAATTTGTTTGGTGAGGTAAAAGTATATCGCCCGTTTTTTATTTGGGGTGGGGGGGACTATATCTTATCTAAAGAGAACCGCAGTGTGTTCATTGGCGGAGGGCTGCGATTCACTGATCAGGATATTAAAAGTTTATTCTCTGCGGCATCGAATGCCATTCGCTAATGGGTAGTACAAGGGGATTGCACTTGCTGGTTAGGAAGAGGGTTTAAGCATGTCCGCAGAGAAAGTCTGGTTGTATCGAGCTAAGGTGCATAACCAGGTTGGAGCATTTAAAATTTTTGGTCCTTTTGATCAGGTCGAGTTATTTGCCTTTATCGACAAAAACAATTGTCAGGTCGATGATGAGGTGTGTCGATCTGGGGATCATTGGTTTCGCATTACTAGCACACAGGATGTTCTAAGGGTATTTGGCGAAGAACATATGGTGCGATTACAGCGCGCTTTGGTTCGCCAAGCTGAAACCCTCACCGATATTAACAGCACTACTCTCTTAGAGGTCGCTACGCGCGACCAAGAACCGCAGGGGCAGGGTAATGATGAGAGTAAAAGCAGTTCTCCGGTCGTCGATCGTAAACCGCTCCTGCGAGATCAGCCGCTTGACGTAGTAGAAAGGCCGGCATATTTTAAGTTATTGTTATTTATAGCTATTTTGGGCCTATTGGTAGCCTTGCGTCAAATCTTAAAACTGGTTTCGTAGATTTGGGATGTGGCGTCGAAGAAAAGGGTAAATATATCATCGACAAAAACAGCTTAAACTTCGTGTTCGCTTTTTCGGTTAAGCTGAAGTTCCGTGATTTTAATTTTTACAGATGTCACCCTTGGCGTTCTGACCCCAGACTCTGAGCTGTTTTGGGTTAAGAACTCATTCACGCGATCGCGGATTTCGGTTTCCAAAAACCGCAAATGATAAGCCCATGTCGGACTCTCAGTTCCAATTAAAAGCACTCCGCTATCATTATAGAATTGAATCACCCAACATTGTTTCGCCGTTGCGTTGCCGACAATCGTTGGCCAGTGGTTTCTAAGCTCTTCGACATGTAACCCATTCCGAAGTTTTTTGTGATTGCCCAATAATTTTGCAAGTATGTTGTTTAGGTCTTCCATGGCTTAAGTACATTGCTTTGTATCTGATAGAACGGTCAATGTTTAATGTATGGGGAACTTCTTCAGACTCCTTTGACGTTCTTATTGCCCACTTGCTGGAGTTTCGTAAAGATTAGATACAAAGGAATCGAGGTCTCTGGTTGCGGTGATAGGAATTTATGAAAATAATAATTTTAGCTAAATCTGTTTTTGTGTTGAGTCTATTTCTCAGCGCTTGTGGCTATCAGTTTAGCGGGCGTTCTAATCCATACGCTCGACAAGGTGTTTATTCTGTATATGTCGGCAATTTCGTGAATGCGTCAGGAAATGCAGGTTTAGATAATATCATGCGGAGTGCAGTAGTACGTGAGTTGTTGCGCAATCAAAGGTTACGTGTGGTTTCAAGTCTTGAAGAAGCAGATGCTGTTTTAACAGGAACTGTTTCTGAGGGGTTGAGTCGTGGTTCTTCAGAACAAACTATTGAGGCTGTTTCTAAAAGTGCGGTTGGGTTGGGGTTGAGCGATGTGGTTGTATACTCACAGTATTCTGCTTCATTGGCTGTTGCCGTAACATTAAGCTCTAGAAAGCTTGAGACGTTGTTCACTCAATCGTATGCGAGGTCAAAGGCCTATCCGTCGGCCGTGCAATATGGTCCTGCGGGCAATACCACGTCACTGATTAACGATTCTCAAGAGAAGTTAGCCTTTCAAGATCTTGCGAAATCATTGGCTCTAGATGTGTATGACGGTATTTTTGATCGATTTTAAGTAGGTTAAGAGTTTTATGGAGCGTGCCCACTTCTCTGGAAAAGTATCTTCGTATCTTCATGACGTAAAACAAGGCACGAGTGTTGGATTTGTCGCGGTTTATGGTGAGGAGCTTTTTAAGTTAGATCAGTTTATTGCTGAGGTTCAGACTGCTTTGGGGCGATCAGCTGTCGGATCACCAAGTAATGTAGTGCCCATGGATGTGATTGATTGTAGTTCTTCTTCTATGAGTGCGGCTGGTGATAACGATCCACTGGCACAAATATTTTTGGGCTTACAAAGTGTCGATCTTTTTTCAAAAGCAAACACTCCAAAATTAGTAGTCGCAGAAAATGTACAGTCACTACGTTCTCTAGAGAAGTTATTCGATCGTCTGCGAGTAGGCATTGATGGGGAGAGTAAGAGAAAGACTCCGTCGCTCAGCTCGACTTCGCTAAGGGGTCAGATGTCTTGGTGTCCTAATCAGCTCATATTAAAGTTCTCGGCTTGGGATGGTCGCAGAAAATTTAATTCTTGGCTAAACAAGCAAGGCCTAGCGTTAGAGTTTAAGAGTCCTGAGGTCGACGAGGTTGTTTCATGCATTTATGTGTTTACTCAGCAGCGCGGTTGTTCGATTGCAGAGGACGCTGCTCGTTGGTTGGCCTTAAATGGACCGGTAGGGCTATATGAAGTTCAAAGTGAAGTTGAGAAGCTAACATTATATGTGAACTCTTTTGATCGCTCAGAAATTAATGCTGATGATGTCATGTTATTATGCACGGGTTCTAGAGAACACGAGATGGTTGAACTGGTGGAGGCTGTCATTGCAGGTCGAAAGGCTCGGGCTCTGGTTCTTTCAGAGCAGGTTCTTCGCACGGCTGATCAAATACATGGATTTATTGGTTTTCTTACGTGGGCAATGAGAAATCCATCGTCAGCTTTAGGAAGCAAGGTGCGTGTAAATCGACGTTTGTTGTTACAGAGCTTAGAAGGATTAGATTTGAAACTGAAGACTGCGGGGTCAGAGTCTAAGATCGCACTTACGGATTTTATTCTGAGCTCTTCAGTTGCTTAGAAAAATTTGGTTGGCTCGACTGGGATTGAACCAGCGACCCCTACCATGTCAAGGTAGTGCTCTCCCACTGAGCTACGAGCCAAAAGACTTTCTTATCAATAACTAAGACCGCGCGTTTCGACAAGACATGGTTTTACGATAAAATATGTTAAGTTCTCTTGGGCGGTTCGTTATATTTCGGATTGGTTGACCAGTACCTATCATCACGCAGTAAGCCGTCCGTCAGATTCAGTTGTGCGGGATAGACGCGATTCATCTTAAGCTCTCTCATAAGGCTTGATACTAAAATAACATTACCTACTTGTTGCTCAGGATAACGATTATTAGGGAATCGTTTCTGGATGCAGGTGTCATCGCAGTCAGCGAGTTTCGGCAAGGCCTCTAATAACTGTTGGTATTGATAGGCTGTGTTTTCGTTAACGTGCTGTAGGTCTGTAACTCCGGCAATGGCAATCGAGTGGACCTTACCCAGACCGATCACAATGGTACTTTTGCTTCGGAGAAGTTCTCTGAGCTTGAGCGGGATTTGTTTAACAAATGGTTGCACCAACTGGTTGCTTTGTTGGATTTCACGGGCGGTGAGAGGCTGGGTTGGGAGTTTAGTTTGCTCGCGCCCAAGTTTGGTTCTCAAGATACTATCGAAAACCGTGGTACCTAATTCTAACGAAACCAAATCTTGCTTCGCGGCGAACTGCATAGAACCACCACCAATATCCCAGACTACAAGATTACTCCTCTGTTTATCTGGCCATGCCGCAACAAAACCTTCGGCCGCTCTTAAGCCTAGTAGGGCTTCTTGTTTACCGCTGAGGATAGTAAGTGTGATACCTGTGGCATCCGCAATACGTTGTCGTGAAGATTCACCATTTTGCGAGGCCGCTCGAAAACCAGACGTTGCAACACCAACAAACTGCGTGGCCCCTTCCTTAATACAGCGCTGCTTTAGAGAACTAAGTACTTTTGTCAGTGATGCGACAGTAGCGTCAGGGATTTTATCATCAACAATAGAGTCTTTGATAAGAACACGTTCTGAATATTCAAAAATTTTTTCAACCGAAGTCACCTTATGATGTTTTGATTTGGATAGCACTACGTGTGCAATCGAGAGTTTGGTTTCAGTCGATCCGATATCGAAGGCGCAGCGGGTGATACGAGATGTCGTCGAGTTCGCCGGAGAACTAAGTTTAACGTGTGAATGCTCCGCTGAAACTGGCGAGGTGTGGCAAATATAGTTCAGCACAGCGGCGAATAGTAACAATCGTTGCTGCCGTTTAGTTCTATAGCGGCGTTCGCCCATCGCTGTCGATTTTGGGGATTTGGATTTCAAAAAATTTAGGAGCATTGGTTCTCCGTCGAAGTAAAAGTGCGGTTGTAGAGAGACTATTGTTTTACGATCTCAATATCGATGAAGCTCGCTGTTTTGGGATTTAGTTTCACGAGTGCGCGATCGATCGAACTTGCCAGGCCGAAGAGGCTTCGAGGTAAAAGCGTCCAATGTTTGAGACCACCAGTTAGCCAGTAACGTAGCGGAGTATGGGGACGATAGGTCTGTACTCGAAGTTTTGGAAAAAGTGACGCAAATCGATGTTGGTCTCGATCAAACACGATCCAGGCCAACGCTCCATTAGCGGACTTCATGGGATCGTTCGCAACAAAGCGCCATTCAGGTGTTTTGTCATCGTAGGGTTCGTTGTGGGCGTATTTGTAGA
This sequence comes from uncultured Oligoflexia bacterium, assembly GCA_964649095.1. Lineage (GTDB taxonomy): Bacteria > Bdellovibrionota > UBA1018 > UBA1018 > UBA923 > CAZYPH01. The sequence goes on from CAZYPH010000029.1 coordinate 21,299, forward strand.
TGAAGCGACTGAACCAACCTCGATACTGATCTACTATAAAAATACGACCGCCGGGTATGAGGCAGCGGTTTGCTTCTTTGAAGAACGCCTCAACGTCAGGAATGTGGTGTAGCACATTTAGTAGAAAGATAAACCGAACGCTTTCATCGGGGAACGGCATCTGCGTGGCATCCACCGCTTGATCTACACGATTGTTTGGTGTGATCTCTGTTGTGATAATCTCTGGGATAACGGTTTTGATGAGACCTGAGCCCGAGCCTAACTCAATAGCCAATCCTTCTTTTGGGGCATTCGCTAGAGAACTTGCAGCGTTGCGGTACATCTCTTGATACCAGGCCCACAGCGATGGCTTTGCTTGAATGTTCTCTGGTGCGTGAAGCTCGTTACAATGGGGTGGTTCTCCGGCGAAGTGTTCGCGATGCGTAGCGTTCATAGTTAACCTGTTTCGAAGTTGCACAACAATCGATCGAAGATTCTCACCTTCAGCGGTAGTTCGCTAGCGAACTTGAATGAACTTGTAAAAATTGCTGTGGTGTTTTGGCGCTGTTCCAGTTGCAGAGTTTTTTTGGGGAACTCCAGTGCCCTTCCTGGTTGTTTTCAAAGTTGGTTATGTTTGAATGTTTTTTAGCTAAGTAGCGATGACCCTTAAAAACCGTAATGACCTCAACGGCGAACCCATCCACCAAAGTAA
>CAZYPH010000030.1:0-21570 GCA_964649095.1 uncultured Oligoflexia bacterium
CTTTACTAGATATAAAAACATTCGAACCAAAGCCCAGGTCGAAACTATTTTTGAAGAAGCGGCCATCCACCACGATCTTATCGTGTACACCATTGTATCACCAGAGCTCCGCACACACATTGCCCACATCGCTGCTGAGAAAAAGGTCATGACTATCGACCTCCTCGGCCCATTACTGAATGCGATGGCGGCCTTTTTTAACTTAGCCCCGAAAGCGTTGCCTGGAATTTTTCATCAAGTAGACGACAAATATTTTAAGCGCATCGAGGCCATGGAATACACGATTAGTCACGATGACGGGCGCGATCTTACCGACCTAGAAAATGCTGATATTGTTCTACTGGGCATCTCTCGAACGTCAAAAACGCCGCTATCGATGTATCTCAGCCACCAGGGTTGGAAAGTGGCCAATATACCCCTCATTAAGGGCTTTGAGTTACCCGCCGAGCTTTTTAAAATCGATCAAAAAAAGATTATCTGTCTTACTATTAGCCCTGATGAGCTTTCATCGATTCGCCGTGCACGACTTGAACGCCTGGGCCAAGAAGATGGCGGTGAGTACGCAAGTTATGAAAAAGTTTTAGAAGAAATTGAATACGCCGATCAACTGTTCCGCAAAAACAAACGTTGGCCGGTATTTAACGTCACCGGTAAAGCTTTAGAAGAAACGGCTTCTGAAATTATCAAACTCATGGTGGTTCGCGCACGCAACACCAGCCCCACCACAACACAAGCCTAAGAAAGTGAGTATTATGACAACACTAACCACACCCCAAAACACACAACGCTCCGTAGGGGCTTCTGTTTGGTGGAATGGCCAATTTGTCGCAACAGCCGATGCCAAAGTGAGTGTTTTCACGCATACGCTGCACTACGGTCTGGGCGCCTTTGAAGGTATTCGCTGCTATAAAACCCAGGACGGTCGCCTTGCCGTGTTTCGTTTAGAAGAACATATCAAAAGACTATTTGAATCTTGTAAAATTCTAAACATTACTATTCCGTACACCGAACAACAGATTTGCGATGCGGTTCTTGAAACGATTAAAAAATCTGGAATATCTGATAATATATATATACGACCTCTTGTATTTATTGGTGACGGCCCCTTAGGCGTATTCCCGACTTTTACCCCTCCAGTCGAGACGATGATCATGACCTGGCAGTGGGGTGCCTATCTTGGAAAACAAGCGAAAGAACAAGGTGCTCGCGTTAAAATTGCTAGCTTTTCGCGCGGCTGGGTGAACTCTACGATGACAAAATCAAAAATGATTGGCGGGTATACGACCGGTATTTTAGCCAAAATGGAAGTCAAACGCGCTGGTTACGACGAGGCTTTGTTATTAGACGTCGACGGCTACGTAGCCGAAGGCAGTGGCGAGAATATTTTTTTCTACCGCAAAGGGGTTTTAAAAACGACACCACTAACGTCGATTTTAGAGGGCATCACGCGTGAAACGATCATGCAACTAGCGCGTGACCAGGGCCTTAAAGTCGAGGAGGCGCGTTTTACACGCGACGAACTGTACTGTGCCGATGAAGTGTTTTTTACCGGCACAGCGGCTGAGATCACACCCATCCGCGAGATTGACGACCGCCCGATTGGCACCGGTCAGCCAGGCCCTATTAGCAAACGTTTAAGCGCCCTATATCAAGATTTGGTAACCGGCGGTTCGGTTAACCAGAGCCGTTACGACCACTGGTTAACCTACGTTTAATTTCACATTATAGTGGATGAACTACTTAGCGCGCTGCCGGGCGTGGGCAGTTCGCAGTAGCCGCGCTCACTTCAAACAACATCCTGCTCGAAGCCGCTTCTTTCACCGCTTTTAAGAACCGTGAGCTATCCGCAATGGCTGCAATATTTTGATTGATTGTTGCACGCTCTAGCCTGAACGACTCACACGCTGCAGTACGTTGATCACCTTGAGCCGATGCAAACGTAGCCACAAGCTGATGCGTTCGGAATAAGTGCGTCAACGCGGTACGCTCGGCCGAACCTGCTGGTGCTGCGTTCATCAAACTCTCGATTTGAGCAAAACGCGCCTCACTTAAAGTCTGAGTCAAGAGACCAGCCTCACGCAATTCCGTGTGGTTCACTTCGTCAGTGCGCTCTACGACTTCCGTACCTGTTGGGTGATCAACACCTTCGGTGCGTAAGAATCTAAAGAGGCGACGAGTTATCGATTCATTAGCCTGACCAACGCTTTCAGAATTCGTATTCGCCCAGTTCACAAACTCAGCAAAATTGCTGCTGTTCACAGCCGCCATACGCGACGCGATTTCCGCACGACGTACGCTGTCTTCACGCAGTGGCGTAGACTGAGCTGCTACAGTTGCAGCCTGTGGCGCCCCGTCGCGGCCATATCGAACAATAAAGGTTCGAGCATCGTAGGTATCTACAACAGAACCACGAATCGTTAACTCACGTGTTTCGGCATTAAACGCGTACTCTGCCGGCGTCAAATCACGAGCAGCGCCATCCGTTCCGCCAACACGCATGCCTACTGAAATAATACGGTTCGCATTACGCTGTGCCAGACTAAACGTACGGTCCGTACGAACCTGTGTGAATGCAGCCACAGCCTGGCTAAGTGATGCCGCTACGGTAGACGATCCTAACACACTGATTCCAGACGATTGTCGAGCCAATGTAGAAAGACCATCGGCGCCGAGAGTGGCTTGAACCGCCTCGTTATTACTACCGGTTGTCGTATTAAAATTCACAACGTTTACCTGTAAACGCCCCCCCAAACGTGTGCGCAACGCTTGCAGTGCCGACTGCGTAACCGATGCTGGTGTGCCATCGGCCTCGTCGCGTAAGACGATAACCACAAGGTCGTCGCCACGCTCCATCAATTGATCAAAGTTATTAATCAACGCCTGGGCATACTGCTCATCAGGGCTACCTTGTAGTGAAAACACGGTTTGTAATGCTACGTTAAACTGCCCTGCAAATTGTGGATTGTTTGTAGCGGACAACACAACCGATCGGCCAGCACCGTCTAGAGCATGCGACGTGACTTGCACCGATTTCGGATACGGCAACGCCTGAACCGTGTTCAACAAACTAGGCATAATCGCGCCCGCGGCCCTAAAACCAGGTCCACGCATCGACGGCGAATTATCTAAAAGAAACACGAAACGTAACGACTTTTGAGTTTCAACCGTTTCACTGTCCACACTCGCCACACACTGATTTTCAGCATTTCGAGTGTATTCATGAAACTCACCACGATCGATCGCTGCTTGTTGGCGCGCTGGGGTACAAGCGTTTGAACCGTTAGTCAGACCTTCAACACCACCATTACATTCAATTAAAAAGTTACGATCGGCTTCTGTTAGACAAGAATTTTCACACGAATAATACTCGTGCAACGCACGACGGAACATCGCTGCACTTTCGGCTTGCAACTGAGCGTCTGAACTATCGGTCTCAGCACTCTGAACACTACTACGATAAGGCCGTGTTACCGCCAAGAAACGATCAATACACGCACCACTCGCTTCTAACGGACTTGGTCGTATAGTGCGGTTCGTGCGTTGAATTTCACCTTCCACCAATTCATCTCGAAAACTAACCTCGTGGCCATTGGCATGACGACGCACACTACTGCCACCACTCGCATCACCTGTGCCCTGATACTCAGAATCGCGACCTACCGGCGGTGCGATACGCACTGGGTTACGCTCTTGCAAACCACCACCAGCGCCACTAGCACGCGCCTCAGTCGCCTCCGATGGCCGATCAATCGAACTAGGACGGACAATGGGACCTCGTGGCGTCATCTCGATATTACCTTCAGGCGTCGCGGCTACTGTGCCACCTTGTACGTTTGTAATCGGATCGGCTTGGGCTTCGACTAATGCTTGATCGAAGTTACGATAGTCGGCTACCGCACAGTCACGATGTCGGGGTTCAAATATACAGAAAGCATTATTCAAAAGTTGTGTACGCTGGGCAGCGTTCATGGCCGAAACTTGCTGGTTGGCCTCAGTCGTACAAGCGTTTCGTAATGCCGTTTCGCGTGTATTGGTTTCGCGTGCACCGGCGTCGGCAATACTCACAAAACCTGCAGCCGTGCGCTGTTGTCGGGTCATGGCACCCAAAACACAACTTGCTTGAGCCTGTAAACGTGTACGTTCCAGAATGTTAGAGGGCGCCGCACGTCGCGGCGCATCCTGATTCACACCTGCGGCGATTGCGGGGTCTACTACCGTTTGACCACACTCAGGATCGGTACAACCTCTATCCGGACGAAACTGGCGCTGCGCAAAGGCGGCCTCAGAAACAACCAACGACTGGCCTGTTGCGGCTAAAATAGCTACCAGTGTCAGACTTTTAAAACGATTTAACGACCTTTGCATGATTCATCCCTTCAACACTTCGAAACAATACGGAAACAATACTTCAAAATAGAAACCTGAAATAAACTCAAGGTTATATACATCAAAAACAGTGCCAACTACGCAGCTTATAATGCATAGCGTAAAAATGAGTTATTTTAAAGGTTTAGAAAATAGTACTTGGCTGCCTTTCGACAACCAGAGGCGCTCTGCAACTGTCAAAACGTTGAGCAGTAGCAAATTGTCTAAACAGAAATGCAGGGCCGGTATGCTTGGTTGTTCGGACGACCATTTTACATTTTTTGTCAGAGTACCGTTCGCATTATTTTGCTCTGCGGGAGAGTATTTTAAATCTAACGTGGTCTTGTTTTTAAAACGACAATTTCAGAAATCTTCGTTTGTTTTTTGTCCAAAGAATATAAAGAATTTCCTATATTTATCCAAGCCCAGCAACCAACGAAAACAACCGTCTCCGTTTTCATTTTTTTTACTGTGGCACTGGTATTTTTTTAAGCGCTTTACACTATAAATGCGCTCGTCAGAATCGTGCACTAATCGTTCGAGGCACCGTCAGGTCTTATGATAGGTTTGTTTGGCTTAAAACTTGCTTAGCCCCTTTAAGGGTACACGCGTGAACGATTCGGTGGTAAAGAATCACTGTAGCGATCAGTAACTTCAACGTTCTGAGAACTGCGTGGAACAGGTTTTTTGTGATTTTTGTAAGTAGGAGTCAGTAATGTCGGCACAACGTTTTCAAGGCGCACTTAAATTTTCTACCGCCTTTATTATTTCTTTAGCACTAGGTACGGGTTGTACTGGCCGAGGTATCGGCGGCGGTCGTTTCGTGACCGAGCCTGATGCGGCTACTCCACCAGCTACGGTGGCTTTGAACCCTGTGGTTCCAGCACCGCGTATCTGTTTTGAAAACTTTGATATCCCAACGCGTTTACACGCCTTGACGTCGCAAGAGATGCAAACACTGCGTTCGGATAGTTCGTCATTACCGTATCAGGTTTCACCAGCTTCGACAGAAGCGGCAACGCCACTAGAGATGTCAAACCGTCCCGTTTTATATACATTAGACAGCGGCCCGCAAATTAGCCGCGCCCAAGTGGTCTTTAGAGTGTCGATGGTGTTACCAGCCCGCAGCACCATTCAAGCAGAGTCGTTCAACCCGACCATTCGTTTGAATGTACAAAAACATGATGCCGATAGTGCCGAACTTGCAGAAGCTATGTGCCATATCGAATCGCGCACCTGTTCAGGTGCTGCATTTCTAAATGACGACTGGACTTCAGCACGTAACGCAAGCTTCTTTAACGGCCGCCAAGACCGCGCCAATAATTTTTTTCAAGATCAGATGACAGGCCTTGTACGTGGCGGCAACACTCAAAACGTCGACGGTACGGTAGTATTGCCATTGCGACAGTTGTTGGCTAATGGCTCTACAGCACTCACAGGTACAGAGTTAGTAGAATTAATCTATGGCAACGCTAGCCCGACGGAGCCTGTGCGACGCACGTGGACGTTTGCTATCTTAGACAACGTGAACGTACTCAGTAGTGGCAGTAGTGCTACAGCATCTTTACAAGTAGATGCTTGCGCACCGGACGCCGCCGACTACCGTGAACGCATTCAAGCCATTGTAGAAAACCGCCCGGTAGTGCGCACGTCGACATCGGTGTCGTCAACGCCGGTGGTCACGACTTTAAACCAATAGGCGGGTGAACTATTGAGTCGTCCCGGAAAGACCTACTTCTTGAGCTCTGGATGCGACAAGTCAGTAAAAATTTAGATTAAAAATCTGCAAGAAGTTTCGTGATATGCTTTAAAAGCTTGCAAGTTTTTGGTTATTAGTTCATCCGCAAAAAGGTCCAGATGCGCGAAGCAAACGATTTTCCCGACCAAAGCGACCGAGGTGGTCGCTGCGGGAGCGGGAAATCGCTTTGCGACAAAGCAGATGGGCCTTTTTCCGGATGAACTATTTAGTGGCGGAGTAGTTTTGTGCGCGCGGCACAGTACTCCGCCAACTCTTTCCGATCCACCGTCGCCGTGCCCCGCTTACCTACTTCAATGCCCGCCGCCGCATTCGCAATATAAGCAGCCTCAGGTAATTTGGCTTGGCTCACAAGACTCAGAGCCAACGCCGCAATCACCGTATCACCAGCGCCCGATACATCGAACACCTCTTGAGCAAAGGTTGGAATATAGGTCACTAATTTTGGACGGGCTTTTTCAAACAGCGCCATTCCATCTTTACCGCGGGTAATAATGGCTACGTCGGCGTTAGTTAATTCTAACAAACGACGCCCCGCACGTTCGAGACTTTGTTCGTTGGTAATTTCAATTCGAGTTAAGGCCTCGGCCTCTAAAACGTTGGGTGTGATCACGGTACAGTCTTGATACAGACTGGCTGGGCTATTGCGATTCGGGTCGACCAAAACGGGCACGTTTCGACTGCGGGCCTCAGCAATTACGGTTTGCGATAACGATGACTGCAAAAGCCCCTTAGCGTAGTCTTCAATAATAACGGCATCGGCTTTGGCTAAGGCTGCCAATAGTTTTTTTAACAACGCCTTGTGCAAGGCTGCCGAAAGCACGAGTTTTGATTCATGGTCAACACGGCAAACCTGTTGAGATTCGGCAATAACACGTTCTTTTAGTGTCGTTGGGCGCGTGTCATCGACCACTAAATAGTCTTCTGAAATCGAACTCTTCTTAAGCAACGCACGAAAGTCGCGTGCCGCAGTATCATGCCCAATGACCGAAACTAATAACGGCGAACCACCAAGAGCGGCAATATTGTCGGCTACGTTTGCGGCAAGCCCCAACTTTAAATTAGTCTCTGTCACTTCGATGATCGGAATAGGCGCCTCGGGTGAAATGCGGTGTACGCGACCTATGGTATATTTATCAACCCCCACATCGCCCAAAACCAGAATGCGTTTTTTGGAAAAGTTTTTGAGCAGCGCCGACAATCTTTTTTGAGATAACGATTTCATCTTAACGATAACTGTAAAACTGCCTCGACGACTTCGTCGACTGAAAGTTTATTACTACCGGACTGGTAAAACATACGATCGATACAACGGAACTCGCGACACACATTCCCGGCACAATGAAATTTTTCTGGGCATTTTACCTGCGGCACAAAAATACGATGCTGCTCAGGTGCATCAGGCCGAAACGGTGACCAACGCGTAGGCGACTGCACGAGAACGGGGCTAAAAAATGAGACTGTACGCGTTCCCACCGCAGCCGCGACATGCAATGGGCCCGTACTCGGAGCAATTAGGCACGATGCCTCGGCTATTAAAGCGGCATAACGACGAAGCTCTATCGACGAGAACAAATACGAGGGAACCTGTGCTTCACGGCTGATCTTTTGAACTACTTCGACGTCATCTACCCCGCCGGTAATTAAAACGGCTTTTTGGCTATGAACGCTTAATTTTTTTAAAATTTCTATATATATATCATTACTAATATTTAAAGCAGAGCCCCTCATGCCAGGATGGCAAAGAATAAAACCTTTATGCGATAATCTAGCAGTGGGGTCTGCCCGTTGTAGCTCACGTTCAATAAACTGCCGCGCGGCATTGCGTTCATCGAGCGACACACAAAGTCGGCTTACATACTGTTTTCTTGATGTAACTGCTTCGAGAATTGATTGGCTTGCACTCTCAGACATGCCGGCTCGGATTGTTAGTCTTTTTAAAAATGCCTTGGCCAGTTGTAGATTATATTCGGCCTCGTTGACTAAACTGCGGCTTCTAGACTGCCTCACGCCCCTATGTAGAAAAAAATAACTACTTAACTTCGAGTAAGGCCCAAAACAAAAAACCTGCTTACGCCGAAATGTCTGAACAAGGCGGCGATTGTACTGGAAAAATAGGGCTACGCCACGGTTAAAATCGAAGTGCGCTTGAGATGACTTCGGTGGGTTTGGTTTTTGGAGTTCGCTTGCAGCGGTCAAAAGCGTGTCGGTTGTTAGCGTTTTTATAGGCGTCGATTGTTGATCATCAGAAAAAGTATGTTTGAGAAATAAGGGAGCCACAACAGGGTTTAAGACCAAAACGATTGGGGGATTGTAGGTCTGCGATGGATCAAAACGCGTCGACCACTCGACAAAAAAGTCATGCACCAACTGAAATGCTGCTGTGGTCAGTACTGTGTCACCAATACGATCCGGGCGCACAAGAAAAATGGGCGTATCGGGCGGTTTGGGAACGTTATTTATTGAGGCCGCTTTGGTCATACCAACTGGCCACGTAGACCGGCCTCTACCGACCGCACGATGCGGTAAAGCGACTCTACCACTTGTTCGATCGATAGTTTTGTCGAATCAATTTCAATCGCGTCGACCGCTTTTTTAAGTGGAGCCACTTTACGTTCAGAGTCTTGTTTGTCGCGATCGATCACTTGTTGTTTTACTTCGTCAAATGATAGAAAAATGCCCTTCGATTCTAATTCTACGCGACGACGCTCAGTACGCGCCTCGATACTTGCGTTTAGAAAGATCTTCACCTCGGCATCAGGAAACACAACCGTTCCGATGTCGCGCCCCTCTAACACAGCACCACCACGTTCAGCCATCTGACGTTGAATGCCCAATAGCGCATCGCGCACCTGAGCATGGGCCGATATAGTGCTAGCCGCCATACTAATCTCGGGCGTGCGAATAAGATTCGAGACGTTGCGGTCGTTTAAAAAAATATGATTTCGGTCTTCTAACCACTGAAAATGTAATTTCGCAGAACGAGCCAAAACACCCAAACGTTCGCCGTCGTCTACCGATACTTGATTCTCTGCGGCTGCCAAAGCAATCGCACGGTAAAGCGCGCCCGTATCGATGTGGGTATACCCCAAACGCTTCGCAAGGAGATGCGTCACGGTGCTCTTACCGCTACCGGCGGGACCATCAATTGCCACAATCAGAGAACCTGTCGTCTTACGGTGTGTTTTTGCGTCTTGCATATAGGTCAGGTTTTAGCAGGAAATAGTTGGTCTAGCGCCAAAAAAAATGTCGCCATCTGTGGGCTGGTTCCTGTGGAAACTCTGAGATGGTAGTTGAGGCCGTAATTTAACACCGGTCGCACGATGACACCGCGGCGGAGGAACGCTTGGTAGATGACGGGAATCGCTTCCGCTCCGCTAGAGAACTTCCGCTGCGCCGGAGAACTATCGCTAGGGTTACTGGGGTTAAAACGATCAAGCACAGGTTCTACGCTAAAGAGCACAAAGTTCCCCGCCGAATCATAAACACGAAACCCGCGCTGTTGGAGTTCTCTATGAAGTAAAGAACGCATCTCGAGATTGAGAGTTCGTGTGGCCTCAAGGTGTGCCTTATCGCTGAGAGCTGCTTCGGCCGCTGCTAAAGCGAGCGTATTTACGTTAAAGGGCTCACGCACCTTATCAAATAGCGCGATCAATTCTTTGTCGCCTACCGCGTAACCAACTCGTAAACCGGCGAGACCATAGATTTTAGAGAACGTTCGGAGAATCAAGACGTTCGGGTACTTGCGGAGAAGTTCCGCTGGCGAAGCAATTAGTTCGCCTGCGCCAGAGACTAAGGGTTCACAGTGGCTTACGTACTCGTAGTAGGCATAGTCGAGTAACAGTATCGCATCATGCTCCGCACAAGCCTTGACCAACCGTTCGACATTCTCGGCCGAAACAACTAGCCCAGTAGGGTTATTGGGATTCGCTAAACAGACCAATCGCGTGTCTTGGTCGATGCGTTCGATCATGGCATCGACGTCAACCTCGAGCGTGCGGGCATCAATGGGTGCTTCACGAATTTCCAAACCCTCGATTTGAGCAGCTATAGAATACGCAATAAAACTAGCTTGATGGAGAACTACATTGGGCTTCGCGGTGGCTCGCTTCGCCGGAGAACTTCCGAACACTCGAAACGCGAGGTCGATGATTTCGTTGGAACCGTTACCGATCATAAAATCGATGGAGTCAGCAGCGCCCGCGTTCGCTGTCACATATTCGCGGCGAAGCGCGGCTTTCAACGACTGGTGCGCGGCATCAGGATAGAGTTCTAACCCCTTCGCCAGAGAACCTTTCACACGCTGAAGAGCCAACGGTGATGGCCCTAGCGGATTCTCGTTACTCGCCAACTTAACCACCTCGCTAAGTTGGTACTCACGCACCACCTCTTCGATGGGTTTACCAGGAACATAAGGTTTTAGATTTTGAATCGACGCCGAAACATGGCGCAATAGATTGGAAACTTTTGAAGCACTCATGCCTAGAATGGTGGCACAGAGTGCTTAACTTTTCGAGCAGCTCTTAATAATGAGCCAATGCCACGCGAGGGAAACCTTTACGTACTTTTACAGCGTACTCGGTTGATAATGGACGGCCTTGATCCACATCGCTATCGACTTTACCGGGTCCACGATTGTAGGCATTCAACATTTTGTGGAGATCACCGTTATATTTTTTCAACAAATAACCTAAATAGTACGTGCCGAGTTTAATATTAACGCTTTCGTCTAAGAGGGCTTGAGGACCCTCATAGTTCATACCCAAACGAGTAGCCAACCACTGAGCGGTATCAGGCATAAGCTGCATCAACCCAATAGCGCCAACATGAGAAACCGCTGAATTACGAAAGCCGCTCTCGACACGAATGACCGACAGTACCAGACCAGCCGGCAAGTTGCGTTTAGCCGACTCGGCCAAAACAATTTTGGCTAAACTATGACGCTTGGCTGGGCTTAGAAATTTTGCATTGCGCCGCAAATAATTATCAACTGACTCTTGTTCATTAACGTTCCCATTTTTTAAACCACCCGAAGCCAATACGTTCGTAAAACTCGAACGCACTTCTTCAAATACCAACGTAGGGGCGTCTAAAACACGAGCCCGCAAACCCACACCAAAAAACGCAACCGATACGATTAAGAGTTGTGTTGGAAGCACCGCCCAAAAACGAGTAACGTTGAGGTTTAATTTTTTAATGCTTGTTTTCATAACCCTTCACCTTTACCTAACTTCAAGCGCGCAGGTCAAACTTCTTTTCAAGAAGCCTCTAGAGCGCCTTTTCAGCCATTCTAGGGACTTACTTTTGACCCCCTAACCTCGGCTTTTAAGACCTCGGTTAGGCTTTAAACACCTTACGGCGTTTAAACAGCGTCTGGCTGACACATCTTTGAAATCATTAGGTTTTTTCAAAACCCTTCTGACCCTAAGTGGTTCACACCGCCTGTTACCTACTAGTAGTGCAGCCCTCGTACCAAAAAACTGTCCAATACTTCGACAGTGGGTACGGTGCTAGGTTATGGTCGGACGCATGTCAGACACCTTAAATTTTGAGACTAGTATTCGATTAGCCTGTATGGACGATCTCGAACGTATTGAGGCGGTGGAACGAGCCGCCTACCCTGCACCTGCCGTACCATGGTCGCGCGAGGCCATCGCGTCGGAACTGGTAAAACCGTTTAGTCATTTTTTTGTAGTAACCGATGATGAGACGGACAACATCATCATTGCGTACCTTGTGGCTTGGTTACTGCCGCCAGATACCCACCTCTTAAACCTGGCCGTGTCACCCGAGTGGCGAGGATTGGGTTATGCCAAAAAACTCGTCCGCAAGTTGATCGACGTTAGTTTGAAAGCAAAATGTGAGCGTATATTTCTGGAAGTACGTAAATCAAACCAAAGCGCCATTGACCTCTACCAGTCGTTAGGCTTCTACATTGAACATACGCGCCCTCAGTTCTACGAAAACGGTGAGGACGCGTATTTCATGCAATTGAATTTGAACCAATCTAACAAATTTTAAACTAGCTAGACTTAATTCGTGGTCGCGTAATAGGGCCGTGGTGCCGGCTGCCATGCAAACGGATTTTCACCTTGTACATGCGGACGCGCCCGATAGTGGAACTCGGCCGAAAAATTATGATTACGCAGCGGACGACGACCTAATAAATACGCGAAACTGGGATTCAAACGAAACTCCGGCGAGTTTCCGAACAACACACCAAATACTTTAGCCACTCGCACACCAGCGGATGACGGTCTATTCGCCGATATGATAGCATGCTGTACTACCCCATCACCGCCGCAAGCAAGTCTACCATAGTTGTTCGGATTGATTACACATGGCACCAAAAGGTCGTTATAATCAGCCGCGCCGCCAGACGTGCCCGGACGCGCAAACGTACTGACCTCGACTTCAATAGGAAACGGATTCGGATTGCCCACGGCCAAAAACAACACATGATTAGAATCCGGTTGATACTCAACGTTGGCACCACAATTCACTCCAGAGCATGGGCCAGGTAAAATATTGTGCACACCAGCCATAGCATCAAACTCTAACGCCGGCCGAATCAGCTCGATGTCGTAACACGCCTGGAACTCACCATCAGCTTCCGGAAGGCTACTTGAACTATAAACAGCCAATCGAAACGTTGTGCGAGCGTCACGTAACTGCGAAAAAATCTGTTGAGCATCAAACCGAATCACCGCTTCACCCGATGCGGATAATTCTGTGACACCTTCTAAATACTGTCCGGGCCCAGTTAATAGATTCGAACGGTAACGGTACTGAGTACCCACCACCTGGCTGGTCAGCACCATGGTAGGTGTCGAACCACGCCCTGAATCTAAATTAAAATTATTTACAGCCTGACAATTGGCCTGAACATTGAAATGATTACTCCCTGCCGCCACTTCAATAGGCCTTGAGCGATCGATTGCCGGAAAGCTCGTTTGCTGAAAATGCGCCAACATGGGTATGCCTTCAAAACGCACGCGTTGTAGAAACAGGCCCCGAGTAATGCTCTCAGACTGCGTGTGCGACAATTCGACTTCTACCACGTCTGACACTTCGTCCTCTTGTAATTGCCGAGTGCCGCTCATCACTAAACGCTGGTCTTCGCTAAAAGCGTTGACGTCAAAACGCCCACCACGCTGCAACTGCACATCTTTCAAAACATCTTTACTGATCTGAACCGGCGTCTGCAGGCCTAACACTGATACCGACTCACGCACCGTCTCGTGCTGTTCAGCATCGTGGTACGTCACTTCGATTTTTCGAACGAGACCTAACACCGGCGAGTTCCGCTCAGATTCCGTGGGCCGAACCGACAAACTAACGTCCTTTCCACAACCGACTAAGAGAGTGAATATAGACACTACGACTAAATTTAATTGGTAAGTTTTTTTCATCATGCCGGCGATAGTTACAATTTGCATGCCAAGCACTAGTGGGTGTTCCCATGATTCCCTATTCAATGGTATAATTTCCTCATGGCAAACGATAATTCAGCACTTCAAAACCCTCAGCCGCAAAATTCTATCCCATCCGAATTCGATGAACGAGAAATCACAAACAATCTAGACCGCATGCGCCACAGCTGTGCCCATATTATGGCTCATGCGGTACAAAAACTTTACCCCCAGGCTAAGTTTGGTATCGGCCCGACCATTGAAGATGGTTTCTATTATGATATCGACCTCGACGTCGCACTGACACCAGAAGATTTGCCGCGCATTGAAGCCGAGATGCAAAAAATCATCGACGCGCGCCAACGATTCGAACGCTCTGAGATGCCTTATCAAGAGGCCATGGATTATTTTGCGTCACTACAGCAACCCTACAAATGTGAAATCATTCGCGACCTCAAAGGCTCAACCTATTCTGTTTATAAAGAAGGTGACTTTGTCGATCTCTGCCGCGGCCCTCACGTAGAACACACCGGTCGCATTAAAGCATTTAAGTTGATGTCGATTGCCGGGGCTTACTGGCGCGGCAATCAGGCCAACAAACAAATGCAACGCCTCTACGGCACCGCGTTTGAATCGAAAAAAGATTTAGAAGAACACCTCTTTCGTTTAGAAGAAGCTAAAAAACGTGACCATCGAAAACTGGGCAAAGAACTCGATTTGTTTAGTTTTGATCCGGTAGCACCGGGGGCGCCATTTTTTCACCCGAAGGGCACTGTGGTCTACAATCGACTCGTGCGTTACGTACGCGATCTTTACGAAGAGTTTGGTTACGATGAAATTATCACTCCACAAATTTTAGATTCTTCGCTTTGGCATCGTTCAGGTCATTATGAAAACTATAAAGAGAACATGTATTTTACCGACATTGAAGAACGTGAGTTTGCGGTAAAACCCATGAACTGCCCGGCCTCGACCTTTGTATTTTCTTCAAACAAACGTAGCTACCGCGAACTACCACTTCGCCTGGCCGACTTTGGGCGATTACACCGTTACGAGGCCTCTGGTGCGCTTTCAGGACTCACTCGCGTGCGTACTTTTTGCCAAGACGACGCCCACGTTTTTGTCACAGCAGAGCAAATCGAATCTGAGATGTTGAGCCTTATTGAAATGATTCAAAACACATATGAACTATTTCAATTTAACGACGTAAAATTTTACCTCTCGACTCGACCAGAAAAACGCGTGGGTTCAGATACCCTTTGGGATCGTGCTGAGAATGCGCTTGCCGAGGCATTAAATAAAAAAGGTTTAGCTTATACCGTTAACAAGGGTGACGGGGCGTTTTATGGTCCGAAGATTGATTTCATTGTGCACGACGCTCTAAAACGGCCATGGCAGCTTGGAACCATACAACTCGACTTTAATCTTCCGGAACGTTTTGATTTAAAATATGTCGGCCAAGATAACGAGGCCCATCGACCAGTGATGATCCACCGTGCCGTACTCGGTTCGGTAGAACGTTTTTTTGGCGTGATACTAGAACACTTTGGTGGTGCGTTTCCGTTTTGGTTGGCGCCGGTGCAGATTATTATAATTCCGATTGGCCCTGATCAAAATGCGCACTGCGAGGGTGTATACAAACAACTAAAAACTTTGGGCTACCGTGTAGAGTTAGATGATCGCAATGAATCGATGAATCTAAAAACACGTGAAGCGCAGATGCGTAAAATCCCGCTCATGTTTGTCGTAGGCGGACGCGAAGCCACAAACAATAGTGTCTCGGTTAGAAAGTACGGCGAAAAAGCCTCTGAAGTCGTATCGTTCAACGACATACTGAATCGCTTGGTAGAATTAGAAGCCGTTGGAAAACCAAAAAAACGCTAGGGCATCATGACAAAAAAATCTAAACCGATGCCCCACAAACCGAAGTGGGGACAAATATATGATAATTTGTATGGCTTCGTAAAACTAACGCCCACAGAAGAAGCCATCATCAACTCGCCCTACTATCAAAGACTACGATGGATTAAACAACTAGGCTTTGCCACCTACATCTTTGACGGTGCCGAACACACGCGTTTTGCGCACGCTATTGGTGCGCTTCATATGGCCAATTTGATGATTGAATCGATTGGTCGGGCCGTGTCGCCAGAAAAATTATTTAACCCTCGTGCGCAAGATGCCGATACCAGGTTCCACCGCAACGTGCGTGTTGCGGCGTTGTTACACGACATCGGAACATTTCCATTCTCGCACGCCATTGAAGGCGCGTATATTAAAGTCGGGAAGACATTAAAGGGCCCCTCTCGTGGAAAACCCTTGCCGAATAACCACGAACATCTGGGATCGTATCTCGTAAAAAACACCTATTTTAAAGGCGGTTTGACGCAAATTTTAGAGCGTGGCGGCATTGATGCTCAAGAGCTGTCGTATTACATCAAGGGCCATGCGCCCGATGTTACGGCAAATCACATACTGCATTCTGATCTCGATGCCGACAGGCTCGACTATTTAGTACGCGATGCCCACCACACTGGTTTGCGTTATGGGTTTATTGATCGCGATTATCTTTTACACCACCTAGTAGCTACTAACCGTGGATTGGCGCTCAAAGAACAAGCGATGCACGCGTTTGTCGATTTTTTATTGGCTCGTTACAGCTGGTATTCACAAGTGGTGCGCAATGCAAGTTCGGCCAAATTTGATGTATTGGCCGCTAATATTGCACATTATTTGCTGTCGCATGGATTGATTTATTCGTTTCAAGAACTGTTGAGTATTTCGCAAAATCCCGAAGAGTTTTTTACGTTCAACGACGTGTATTTTATTGGGCGCGTGCAAGAGCTTTATCTTAGTAAAACAATTGAAGATCCGAAAATTTTAAGCCAAATGCAGATGCTCCTCTACCGTATTGCGCCGACAACCATTCGCATTAAAGAGACGCAACAACGTGTCGCCACACCAAAACAAATTGAAAAATACAAACGTGCATTGTTACGCGTACAAAAGAATATAGAAGATATCTTTGAGGCCCATGGCAGTGGCGACGAGTGGGTAATTGCCGATATTCCCCACAAAGAATTAACGTTAGTGAGCACCCACCAAGGCGATTCTATTTTGGTACAAACACGAGACAACGAACTGCTAAAACTCAATAACTATCAAGATAACTTACTAGGTAGTCTGATGAAGACGACGACGTTTATTCCGAACCTTTACGTCAACCCCTCTGGAATGGCTCTTTTACGCTCTAAAAAACGTCTGTTAAAAACTACTCTCCTTCGTTAACGGCGTTGAGTTTTAACAGCCGATAGGCCTGAGATGGATTGTGGTGATCGGGCACGTACACGCCTTGATCTAACGATTTTAAGATTTGAATAAACACCTGGGCCTCAAGATACGCGTCGTTCAAAGCACGATGTGCAGGCCCAATCGGAACCAGGCGCATCATACGCTCAAAATCATGCAAATTTAATTGCTCTACCTTGCGGTTAGAAATGGCACACCACAAGAAGCCAAGCGTTTTGACATCAAACGCAACCCCAGAAAACGGAAACTGTTTTTTGTAATATGCGTACACGCGACGAAGCAGCGGTATATCAAAGTAGTTGCCCCATGCGCAGAGCTTTACGTCTTTCAAACGCGGAGCATATTGCAAGATCCAAGATTCAAACTGCTGCGATACGATAGGCCACGGCTCAGCGGCATCGACCATCGCCTGTGTAATGCCCGTAAGTTTTTCAATAAATGGCGTGATCGATTCTTCAGGCCTCACTAACGCGCTAAACTGATCGATGATTTTTAATTCCGACGAAACGTAAACGGCGCCAATTTCGATGATAAAATTATTAGTCTGCTCAAACTCGTTAGCAGAATCGCTATCGGGATCGATCGCCGACTCACCACTGAAACGATTGGTGGTGGCTTCGAGATCAATAACAACGAAGTCATTTTTCACTTTCATAGGGGTTGGTTTTATAGTCGCCCGCACGATTTGTAATGGTTTATTTCATCGACTAAGCGCCGTAATTTTTTGATACTTTCGAGACTATGAAAAATTTAAAAACGTATTTTATTACAGGCACTAGCCGCGGCATTGGCTTCGAATTAGTGCGTCAATTGGCCGATGGCGGGCACCACATTTATGCAACGACACAACACCCTGAAAACGCCGTTAAGTTGACCGAACTACAACAAAAACACCGCGACCAAATTAAAATTCTACCGCTTGATATTGAAAAGGATGCGTCAGTGACGGCGCTTCAACAAGCCTTAGAGAGTGTTGGAGACGAACTTGTCATCGACACCGTCATTAATAATTCTGGTGTGTATTTAGACCGGGCTGATTCGTTTGAGTTAGTCGATTTAGAGCACGTGCGACGCACTTTTGAAATTAACACCATAGGCACCATGCGTGTGACACGTGCGTTAATGCCGTTTCTAAATCGTTCGACGGCACCCAAGCTTATAAATATTTCTAGTTTAATGGGCTCAATCGAAGACAATACCAGCGGGGGGTATTACGGCTACCGTATTTCAAAAACCGCGATTAACATGTTCACCAAATCGTTTGCCATGGATTACCCGCATATTACCGCTCTTGCGTTACACCCGGGCTGGGTACAGACCGACATGGGTGGTACGTCAGCACCGACAAGCGTCGAAGAATCGGTCTCAGGGTTAATAAAAGTTATTGATGCTGCCGGCCTCAAACGCACGGGGCAGTTCATCGACTTTGAGGGGGACTTGTTGCCGTGGTAGATTTTTGGAAATGGACACCGCCTGCTGAAAACAAAGAAGCCAACTTTTAAACTAAGTACTGTAGAAAAACTCATCGAAACTGAGATGGAACGCGGACTATGGGTACAAACTAATTCTAACGACCTTAAGCGCGTGCATTCTGAATTTGTGAATGCGGCAAAAAATCGAACAAAAGATGCTCGAGTGAATCTACGCCTTAACCCTAAAAGGCGATAACAAACTAAAGTAAAATAACTTTACCAAATCCATTGGCACGAGACGTGAATAGGCGAGAGTGCATGGTAACATCTATTCACACTTGTGCTTTGGTAGGCTGTAGTATTTATCCCGTAAACTGCGAGGTAGACCTTTCGAATTCGATTCCTAGTTTTCAACTAGTGGGTTTGCCGAGTTCGATGACTCAGGAAAGTCGCGAGCGCGTGCGCGCTGCGATCACAAATGCTGGTTTTGATATTCCACCGAAACGCATCACCATCAATATGTTGCCCGCCCACTTACCCAAGTGGGGCTCGCATTTTGAATTGCCGATGGCCTTAGGCATTCTGCAATCGATGCAAAACCAAGGCGCAGCCGAGCACACGTTATTTAGTATGGGCGAGCTCAGTTTAGATGGCAGCATTCGAGAGGTTGGTTGGGCAGCTCTTTTAGCGGAGTGGCTTATGCAAGGCCACTTTTCAGCTAAAAACCTCACGTTGGTAGCACACACTAACGACGTCACCAGTATGCAAAAATACTGCCCCGAGATCGAAAAACACTGTCATCTTATTGCCATCAAACATTTAAATGAATTTCCTCAGTTGTCAGAAGCGTTGGAGAAAAACAAAACTACGCCGCTAGAAAATGGAGCTCCTCAAAAAGCTATTCCTGACAATGCGCTGCCGCTTTCAAATTTTGTAAAATTAAAAAGTATCGAAAACGAACCACTTGCAAAATTAGCAGGTTATCTGGCGATTGCAGGGCGTTTACATGCGCTATTTGCGGGTTCACACGGCGTGGGAAAAACTCACATGGTGCAAGGCATCTGTGAAGCCACACCGCCGCTCAGTTTTGCCAAAGCTATTCAACGTAAGGCCTACATAGATTTAATGACGCTGGGTACACAATCGGCGTCGTCACCGTTAAATAACGATTCGTATCGACCCATCGTTGCGCTTCAAACGAGTATTTCACGAGCAGCTCTCGAGGGCGCGCTACTCAACAACGGCCAAGTCAATATGGGGGAATTATCCAAAGCACATTTGGGCACATTAGTGATGGACGAGTTTGCAGAGTTTCGACGCGATGTTTTAGAGGCCTTGCGACAACCCATTGAAGAAAAATTAGTGCGCCTTCAGAGAGCCAAACTAAAAACGACGATGCCGTGCGATTTTCAACTTTTAGCGAGTACTAACTTATGCGGGTGTGGGCGGTTTAGTCCGACAAAACCCTACGACTGCCGCTGCTCGAAACTGCGCATCGAAACCGTGCAAACAAAACTATCGGGACCCATTTTAGACCGCTTCGACTTGGTGTTACTTATGGGCGTCGACCGACACCAGTTTCTATCACGGCGCGCGCGTGATGAACTGGATCGTTTATTAGCGACACCGCATTTGGGTGAAGCTGCCGTGTCGCTACGCGAAGCATTTCTACGCGAGCGAGTGAGCATGCAAGTGCAGATTTTTAAAGACCGCGAACGGGCCTCGCGCTCTCGCGTAAAAAAGCTGGTTATTATGCACGCTTTTCAGACGCTATTTGACATCGACGAATGCACAGCGGCTCACGAAGAGATTCTGAGTTTTCTGCGAGAAGACGTCACTCGTGTGTTCACCGGGCAGGGTTTTATGCCGACCGCCCGAATAAAACCGGTGGGCCACTTACAGTCATCGACTTCTAGTAGTTCGGTGGCGGACCACTAGACTTGTGCAACAAACCTTACGTGGCTATTCTAGTTGACGGCTGAAAGCTCCTGAGAGCTTTGGTGAATACTGTTTTTTTGAAAGGGTCTTACTAGATGGCATTACCGAATCTAAGTGTTTCTGCGATTCCGACGCGTATTTTTGAAGTGGGTGAGTCGTTAGAAGATTTCGTCGCAGAACATGTCGATGCGTCTTTAATTCGTGAAGGCATGATTCTGGCGGTGACCTCGAAAATTGTAAGCCTGGCTGAAAGTAGATTAGTCGATAAATCGCAAATCAGTAAACACGCACTCGTCGACCAAGAGGCCGACCATAACTTGGGTGAAATTGGTTACGGGTGTTTTTTAACGATCAAAGAAGGTTTATTGATTCCTTCAGCGGGTATTGATGAGTCGAACTCAAAGACCGATCAATATATATTATATCCTGAATATCCATTTCAGAGTGCACAGATTTTGTGGCAGCGTTTGCGCACAAGATGGGGGCTGGAGAGTCTAGGCATACTTTTAACCGACTCGCACACCACACCGTTAAGACGTGGCGTCACCGGCATTTCGTTGGCGCATTGGGGGTTTCATGGCCTACGTAATTGTATTGATAAACCTGACTTGTTTGGCCGAAATCTAAAAATGACCACAGTGAACTTAGCCGATGGCCTAGCCACCGCAGCCACACTAATGATGGGCGAAGCCAACGAAGCCCGCCCAGTTGCTGTGATTTACTTCGAAGACAACACTAATAATATACAATTTTCTGAATATATAGATTCTTCAGAGTTAAGAATGCCTTTGGAGGAGGATCTTTATTATCCTTTGATTGGGGGGCGGGTTGGGGCTGCCTCACTCTGAAAATGCCATAACTACGCAGAGATTTTTTTTTACACACTAGCCACTAACTCGCGGCATTTAGAAAACTAAACCAGGACTTCCGCCAGACCGCGAGACATTGATAAATATTCCTACAAGATTTTAAACAGCTATCACGCCAGTCACTAATGACTTTAATTCACAATTCATAATAAGTCGCAATTTCCCAGGTATTATTTGCCATCTATTTTAGTCATTAAATTATATATATATTATTATTAATGTAATCAGGTCATTTTAACGAAAATTAGAAGCAATCATACAAATTCTAATTTAGGGGAGGCTCCATGGCAGTGCCGGCAGATACTTCGATAACCGAGAAACGGTATCTACAATCTTATTCAAAGCTATTTCTTGTCTTTCTGGCAATCAGTACTCTAATGGGATTGTTAGTAACACCAGGCAATGCTCAGCAAAACGGCAGTACTCAGCAAAACAGGCCAGTTCGAAGACCAAGACCCATGACACCCGCTCAAGCGGTCGAGGCAGCCGCCAACGAAGGCCGGCCAAAC
>CAZYPH010000031.1:0-21568 GCA_964649095.1 uncultured Oligoflexia bacterium
CACCTAAATGAGAAAAATACTATATTTAGCATCTTGTATGCTTTGTATCTCGACGCTGTCGGCCTCTTCGTACCCGAGATATCAGGGTCTATTGACAAACGGGTATGGTATAATCACCGAGTCAGATCTTGATGAAGCTGGCCAACTTGAATCTTGGCGCGGTTTTACAGGCAATGAGTTAGATCACTACTGGCAGTGTTTAGAACCGACAGACTATCATTTTGTATGTGAGAACCTTCGTGGCGCTGAGTTTGAAGGGTCTGAGATAGGCGAGCCGACATTCTGGATCAAAGCGAACGGTCGAATTTACCATTTTGGAACTCGCCGTAATTGGGACATGGCCCATTGTGAGGATATGAAAAAGGACATTCTCTGGTTAATGAACAGCCAATCCGCGGTGTGTATTTCGGGTACTTATGTTCGGCAGAATAGTGAAAGCGAGTATTGGATTCTCGATAGATTGAAATCGCCAAGAGGGGCGTGGTCATGGTTTGCACGACCCGGGTATAATATGGCATTACCGAGTTCCTTTTCAGGACCGTAAATGAGGTTTTGATTTTACCCCTGCTCGCATTTACTATCTTATTTGCTTTATCCGAAGCTTTGGTCGGGGATTCTAATTAATAAAAATTATATATAGAGGTTCTAATATGTTAAATTTTGACTTGTCTGATGAACAACTAGAATTGCAAAAATTGGCGCGTGAATTTACAGCTAAAGAAATCACTCCTAAGGCCGCCCACCATGATCAGACGGGTGAGTATCCTCGAGAGATTGCCAAAAAAGCGTGGGAGCTTGGTTTGGTAAATACCCATATTCCAGCCAGCTGCAACGGCGCCGAATTGGGTGTGTTAGAGGGTTGCATTATCACCGAAGAATTTGCTTATGGCTGTACGGGCATTGCTACGGCGATGGAAGCGAATTCGTTAGCCTCGGCACCAGTCATTGTGGCTGGTAGCGAAGAACAAAAGAAAAAATATTTAGGCATGCTGACCGCTGAGCCGCGTTTTGCAGCTTACTGTGTAACCGAGCCGCACGCTGGGTCTGACGTGGCTGGTATCAAAACGACCGCCAAAAAAGTAGGCGATGAGTACATCATCAACGGCTCTAAAATGTGGATCACCAATGCCTCGGTAGCCGACTGGTACTTTGTGTTGGCGTATACCGATGTTGCGCAAAAACACCGCGGCATGAGTGGTTTTATTGTCGATGCCAAAACAGCCGGAATTATTGTCGGCAAAAAAGAATGGAATTTGGGGCAACGTGCTAGCGATACACGTGGCATTACGTTTGAAGATGTCAAAGTGCCTGCCGCCAATTTATTGGGCAAAGAAGGTGAAGGTTTTAAAATCGCCATGGCGGCGTTTGACCACACAAGGCCAAGCGTTGCAGCGGGTGCTGTGGGTCTAGCACGTCGTGCGATGGATGAAGCGATTGAATACGCCAAAACACGCAAAACTTTCGGCGTGCCAATTGCCACACATCAGGCCATTAGTTTTATGATTGCCGATATGGCGAAAGATGTCGAAGCTGCGCGCCTACTGTGCCACAAAGCCGCATACGACATCGATCACGGTCGTCGTAATACTAAAGTGGCCGCTATGGCCAAAGCCTTCGCAGCGGATATGGCGATGCGCGTAACAACCGACGCCGTGCAAGTGTTTGGTGGTTACGGCTATTCGAATGAATACCCGGTCGAAAAACTCATGCGCGATGCCAAGATTTATCAAATCTACGAAGGCACGTCGCAGATCCAGCGTTTGATCATCGCAAAAGAGTTGTTTGATCGGTAGATAGCGGCACAGCTTCTGCGCTGCTTCTAAGGGTGGATTCGTCGATTTGATTATTACCGGTTGTTGGGCTTTGCCCAACAACCAATTCCAACGCTTGTTGGGCTTTGCCCAACAACCAAGTCCAACAACCAAGTTCAAATACCAGGGCGGCTTATAGTCGCCCTTCTTTTGTGAATCGGGAAGATATCGATCGTTTGTGGGATGTGTTTCGGAAGGTCGGATAGGAGTATTGTCTTAGAGCACGACCGAACGCAGCCCGCCCGCGCCCCAAGGCAACCCCCTGATTTCTATTTAAATCTCCGACAATGGGTTGACGTACAGTCTAAAACTCTTGTCTTTATGGCGTCGTATGGCGAGTTGTTCTTTGAGTTCGACAAGCCTGCGGTAATAGGCCGGGTAGTAGCGCGCCACGTCGGCTAAGTTGGTGCCTTGGTAGTTACCAAACTCTACAATAACTAACTTTTCTTCAATAATGCCCGTTATAGGACTGCCACTGTTTTTACCGCCGCTGGAATGGCCGAAATCCGGCGCGGAGTCGTTGGAATAAATTTCTGAGTGGCTTTCAAACGAAGACGTACTAAGGCTGCTGTTTTCTGAGTTGTTTGACATGTATTTCTCCATCCATAGAAAAAACAATATGTCTTGCGATACTAAACAAGATCTATTGAAAGGATAGAGAATAAAAATACAAAATTCAAAACTTATTTGCACTGTCGACGCGTCGCCGTCACAATCGACTCATGTTTACGTTTAGTAGTCTTCATGAGTTCTATGACAGTAGCTGGCAACAACCGATTCTATTGGTGGCTAGTCAATTGGTGTTTTTAATAGTCGCTCTCGTGCGTTGTCGAAAAAACTGGGGTGTGTTTCAACGCATCGGATTAATTTTTTTTGCAACATCGATGTTCGATGCCGTAGCCACGGCGAATCAGGTTCCGATTATTGGGGAGTGGCCACCACTAGTAAAATCAATCCTACCCACATTTTTCGTAATTTTAGGCGATTTTCGCGTATTTTTCAGTGCAACGCGTTTGTATTTTCAAAAATCAAAATGGCTACTAAGTATCGTGTGCAGTTTAGTGACACCCATCGCGTCGATGTTGTTGATGAAAATTCTTTTTGGTCAAGCCTCTGATGCGATGCCGCTACGTATACTATTTTTAGTATATGAATTAACGTTTATTGTTTTCTATTTTACGTTTTATCAAACGTTGCAACGTATGGCGCGCGACGGTAATGCCTCAACTTTTTTCGAACACGATGGCGCTTCATTGCAGCGATTGCATTTTACTACGATTGTATTTTACGCATTTTGGATTGTGGCCGACATCTTGCTCTTGATGTGGCCAGAGTCGCGTATCGGATACTCGTTTCGTATTTTTGCAAACGTCACGTATTATGCCTTTTTGCCGTATGTTATCTTGACCATTCCGAGTAAAACCAATCCTAACTTATGATGGATGTGTTGTTAGAGTCTTCTGTTCAGTATTTTCAAACAGGGCGTTGGAAGGCTTGTTTTATCACCTCTCAAACAGCGCATTTGGCGCTCTTACGAAAAGACTTCGTACAAGCGGCTGCTGTCTACAATACCCGTGCTGGCCGGCCAAACACTCCGATTGCTGCCGACCTTATTAATTCGTTTGAAGGTTTTATTGAAACCTATACCGGTCCGTGCACCGATTATCTAACGCACTTTGATATTGTTGATATCGTTGACCGTATTTTGCAGAAACGATTCTCGCATTTGCGTAGCGCTTTAGGGTTAGGACAATCGCGCGCCTCAAAACAAATCGCGCGTTTTATCGAACAACTCGATTATGCGCTTTTACACGAGGCTGACTTTGAGTTGTTCTGCGATTGGTTAGGCGCCACTAGTAGCAGCATTGAAAGCTCTATTTTAAGCGCTGTTTTAAATTATTTTCGTGAGTTGTTAAATGACCCCAGTGCGCCCCTATTTGCTGGTGTGCTCGAAAGGCCATTGGGTGCGCATCATATTCTTGGTACGCGCGCCGCCGCCATGCGCTGGGCGCTAGATAAGTTAGATACGGACCCTGCTTTTTTTGGTGTAGAGCACGTTTATTTTCAGCGTAGTGACGCCGACACACGTTTACATGCGGTATTGTTAGAGCGTCTAGGGCTTAGAACAGCTGTTACGATGGTCGATCGTAGGCCAGAATCACCGTCAAATGGTGGGCCCTGTATCGTATTCGAAACGCCTTTTCTAGAGTGTGCGTCGTTAGAAGCCTATGCGCGTTCGATCAACGATGGTGATGGGCCGATTCGGTTCGAGGTGCCGGCTCAAGAGTACGAAAGGTATGTGCAGTACTACACATCACATCCCGCGGCTGCAGATTTTGGTTTATTAGAGGCTGTCATGCGTTTAGTGCGCTCTCGTGGTGAAACAGTATATATACAAGATTTATTATCTTTGTTGCCACGCGTAGGTGACGATGCGGCAGATCGAAAAATACTCGACGATTTTTTTCAGCGTCGAACAAAAGACGGTGTCAAACGTGGCTTGCGCGATTTAAAGGTGCTGCTGGTAGATGATGCGAGCGATAGTAGCTCAACGTCGATTAAAACAATCGCATCGAGTGTGTTTGCATTACAGGGGGTGTGCGGTCTCGTAGCCATCGCAAACCAAGTGAAACTACTGGTAGAGGCGTTAGCGCCCTACGCCCTACGTTCCCTCGATGGGGCCAAAGTGTTCATCGATAGTTTCGTGCAGCATCTTGTATTAGAACGGCCATTTGTCGATAAAGAAAACTTAAGTTTGCAGGCGTTTATTGTATTATTGCAAGACTTTCTAAGTCGCATTTTGGCGCAGCAGTTTAAAGAAGGGGTGCGTGATGCACGTGATGGCGACGAAGCGCCCGTCTTTGAACTGGTACGTCCATCGTTCCAATCACCATTTGAGAGCCATCGACGTGTGCGACTTGGTTTGAATGCTGCCGAGCGTCTTGAGGCCGACCAGGGTGCTCGCGTTTGGCCCCATGCTCAGGAAGTACGGTTTGGTTCGCTACGTTTGAATGAGTTTATAAATAAATTTTATTCCAATGCGTCGGGTTTTTTTTACTATCAGGCTCCAGCGTGGGCTGTCACGCAACACCAACATGATCGCGCTGGTGAGCGGTTACCGATTGAAGAAGTCGATGCTTACGGAAAAAAATATATATTTAAAAAACTAGATACCACTTCGTCGTCTGCAGATAGTTGTGGGGTAAGTACGATTATCGAAGATCGTTTGCCGGTGCATGATGTGACTACAAACCAACGTGCACTCGTGCCGTTAGAACTTTCCGTTTCCGCATTTGAAGATCTTATTTTTTGTCCGCAGTACTACTATCTTTCTCGCGAAAGAAAAATCCGTCCGTTAGATGCTGTGCAGTTCGAGTTGCAAGCGTTGAGCCGCGGTGTTTTCATCCACAGTTTTTGCGAAAAATTTATGCGAGCGTGGTTGGTTCAAGGCGCCCATACGTTTGAAAAGGTCGCGGTTCTAAAACTCGCTGAACGCCTATTCGAAAAAGAAAAACAAAATTGGCTACGCCAGGTCACGTTAGTCGATGTTCGGCTAAAACGAAAGCGCTCGATGACCGAGGCCTTTTTGATGGCGCCCTTAAAAGACCAGCTGTTGCGCTTTGTGGAATGGCAAATCACCTATCAAAAGAACTTTCCTGAGACGGCCCTGTTTTCAGTAGAAGAAAAAGTGGAGTATTCGCTAAAAGAAGCCTTTGGTTTTGATGTTGTATTACGCGGCAAAGTCGATCGCATGGATTGGAATAAAAAAGCCGGCGTATTTTCTGTGATCGATTATAAAACCGGGCAAAGTAAATTTATTGGCCGTCAATTATTGGCAGGGTTTGGCGCGCAGCTATTGGTCTATTCTTTGGCCGCGGAACGTTTAACGAAAATGCGTTGGGGGGCGGCGTATTATTTAGAAATTCCGCGTTCTGCAGAGCTTAATAATAAGGCTGGTCTATTTTCTAAAGAGACCAAAGGTATTTTACACGACGCCCATGCGCGAAATTCTGGTCTTACCCAGTTGTCATTGCAAGAGATTATGCTGTCTGTAAAACCATTATGGCAAAGTCGTCTGCAGGCTCTGACAGCTGGTATTTTTAAGCCCGATCCGGCGGAGGGGGTTAGCGTGTGTGCAACCTGCTATTATCAAAACTTGTGTCCAGGTGTAGGCAACAATGCGGCCGACTAGCGATCAGCAAAATATATTAGATTATATTAATATTCATCGTCATCAAACACGCGTCGCCATTCATGCTGATGCTGGTACCGGTAAAACGACGACTCTGGTGCAGTGTGTGCGTGCGGTTTTGCAGATGCCTGATGCACTCCCAAGAAAAATTTTGTGCCTGTCTTTTACTGAAAAATCTAAAAATGATTTGTTGTCACGCTTCACCCCTCAAGAACGTTTGCGGGTTGAGGTCTTTACGATTCACGGTTTCTGTAATCACTTGGTACGGCGCCAAGCGTTTCAGGTAGTGGGTGTTTTAGATTATGTAATTGCGGATGCTGATCAAGAAGAAGCTCTTTT
Source organism: uncultured Oligoflexia bacterium (assembly GCA_964649095.1). GTDB lineage: Bacteria > Bdellovibrionota > UBA1018 > UBA1018 > UBA923 > CAZYPH01. The sequence continues at coordinate 6,343 of CAZYPH010000031.1, forward strand.
TAACGAAGCGTTTGAGATCTGTTTTAGTGGTTCGGCAGATTGGGCGCCTTTACTGCATCGCCTGCGTGTGGGCGCGCTAAAGGCCTTTATGCGTAAGGCGATTGCCACTGAGGCTTCTTATGGCTCGGTGCGATTAGATCCACTTAAAAATCCATTGGGGGATTCCATTACGAATCTGGCTGGCGTGTCGTCGAACTATGCGGCCTATAAAGAGCACCATTTGTTCGAGATTTTTTTCCACCGCTTAAAAGAGCAGTTTCAGCGGCAAAAACTGAAAGCCAATAAAATTACTTACAACGACTTAGAGCGCTACGCATTTGAGTGGTTAAGGTTGCCCGAAAGTCGCAGTGTTTTTGAACAAGAGTATGGTTTTGTCTTCGTCGATGAGTTTCAGGACACGTCGCTCATGCAGTGTAAAATCATTGAGCGGATGTTTACGAAGAGCGCTCAGGGCTTGCTCGATGAGTACAGTGTAAAATTCAATGATCCGGCATTTTGGTCTCAGAGCAATCAGCGTATTGGTCTACTAGTAGTGGGTGACCCCAAACAAAGTATCTATCGATTTCGTGGGGCTCAGGTTGAGGTTTTTGAAGAGTTTAGTACGTTTTTAAAAAACTTTCATCTTAAGACCAATTTTCGATCGCAGCCTTTAATATTGTCAGCAGTAAATAGTGTTGGTCGAAAATATATAAAAAATTATATAGATATGCAGGCCTTTGATGGGCTGCATTCTAAGTTAAGTTCCGATGCATTTGTGGCAACGCTTGATGTCGCAGAATTCGCTGATAGTGTAGAGTTGTTGTCGAGCTTGTATCGTAAGTTATCTCTCAGTGGCGACGTCGCTTTGTTGTTGCGTCGCTTTAAAGGTAATGAGCCTCTTATTCAACAACTCATCCAAAGTGGTGTGCCCGTCACGCTTGAGATTAGTCGCAATCCGATAAAGATATCTCAAGTATATTTATTTTTTTTAATGTTCTTATTCGTTTACCGTAGTTGGTCGGATGCCGTGGTCGAACGTTTAAAAATAGCGTCGAGTGTCTACGGTTTTGATTACAACGCGTTAGAGTTAGAATTGAAATCTTTGAGTGGGCTAACGTACGTTGATGTGTGTCGATCTCTTTTTTTAAAGCCTTTTGTCTTGAAAAGTGGTCTCTCTGACGACGCTAGTGCGGGTATTAAGTTGCAACTTGAGGCCTATTTTCTCGACGCTACCGTGCAACAGAAGCCACGTGTGGAACTACTGGAAACTGTGTCCTCAATCGTATTTGGTGATGAAGGCAGTTTTAGTCGAGATGCTGAAGCTACGATTGATCTGCCGTATTTTATGTTAGAGCGTTCTCGTTCGAACAATAGCCTCCGCGTACTCACTATCCATTCGAGTAAAGGGTTAGAGTTTCAGTCGGTAATCTTGTTCGATCTGAAAGAGAAACGTCGTCCGACGCAGCCCTATGTCGCGTCACGTAACCAGGTGTATTTTTTAGAGCGCGGATCTGCTGGGCGTGATGACTTGAAAGATTGTCCCATCTTCAAAGGGGTAATGAATCCAATTGCGGAATACGATCGCCTAAAAGAAGACGAAGAGTCCTTTCGACTATTATACGTTGCCATGACGCGAGCAAAAAATAATCTAGTCGCGTGCGTAGATAGTTCGTCAAAAAAATTATCCGGTTGGGAGGGGCCGCTGACCGAGGCGTTGACCGCAGTAAAACGGTTGGAGTTTGAATGGTCGCTTTCACAAGCATCCGATATCGAGTCGACGAATGATTTTGAGATGATGACGCGGCAACCAGGGGGTGTTCGTCGCCCCAACACGATTGCAAAAGACTCAGCGCCCGAGGCGATCGATCTATCGGCCTCAGTCGGAGTTCTTCGGCACCAACAACTTACGGCCGCAACTAAACACTGGCCGCGTTTAGTAGCGTTTTTGTCGCAGACGTTTAATGCTCAAGAGTTGACGGTGTTGTCTAAAGATGTCGTGTTTCAATCTATATTTAATTTTGAATATATAGCGCAGCGCAGCGGTCTTGTGTTTGATGAGTTGCCAGTATTAATAGCGTATGGTGCCTATAGTGATGTTGCTTTGTATCGAGTAGATCGAGTCGTTGTATATCCAGAGCATGTCCTTGTCGTCGATTATAAGTTCTCGCAACAAAATGATCTTGAGTATTTATTAACTACGTACCGTGCACAGCTAGCGCACTATAAAAAAATATTGTTTGAAATCTATCAACGACCAGTAATTGGTTACTTGTTTGACGTTCAGGGGCAAGCTTCTCGGAAGTCTGGGTTCCGTAATTTTATTCACGAACTCTAACACGTTGCGCTAAACTAAATTGATTTATAACGGTGATTTCATTGCGAAAATGAAGTTTCCTGATAGCCTAAAATTATGACTGTTGGAAAACGTCGAATAAAAAAATGGCTTAATTGGAATCAGATTATAAAACAGTTTTTATTTGTAATATTCGGGGCCGCCATCTCTCTTGGCTTAAACATGTTGCCTGCGTTGGCACAGGAGGCTGATACTGGTTTAGATGCGGCGTTTAATCCAACAGCAAATGCGTCGGTTACGCCGTCGGTGAGCCCGACAGCGCCGCTGTCTTCGCCTGCTGCTCCCAATCAGTACTCCGGCACCGACGACGAATACCAATTTAGCTGGTTAGATCCTGATAAACAGATCTACGTCTTGCAGAATCGAAAATATCGTAAAGCAAAAACACTGGGGCTATTTGTTTCTGGTGGTTTGAATTTAAACAATCCCTATCGCACAAGTTATGGCGGCATCTTTCGAGGTAGTTATTTTTTCACCGAACAGTTGGGTGCTGAAGTCTTCTTTGCGGCCAATAGTACGTCCGACAACACCACGCTCACCGCCTTAAAAAAGGCAACCTCGGTACTGCCTTTTGTGCGCGACATCCGCTACTATTACGGTGCCAATGCTGCTTGGGTGCCATGGTATGCCAAGATGAATTTTTTTAATTCTATCATCTATTTTGATTGGTTTTTAAATCTGGGGCTAGCGGGTATGCAAACAGCCACCGATCGTAATACGCGTTCATTTCTACCACCAGCTTACCGGTACGAAGTACTGGTGGGATTGTACTACGGCACGGGCATGAACTTCTTTTTATCCAAACATTTTTCGCTGCGATTTGAGTTACTTGGACTGGCGTTTTCGGCTCTGAATTCAGATGGCCAGAGTAATCGCCTGTTTTTTAATAATGACCTAGCACTCGGGGTTGGCTACCGTTTCTAGGCAGACCCGCTATTCATATCGAAAGGATTCGGATGATTGGCTTTCTTCGAATATTAACTTTTATTTATATTCTATTTTCTATAAGTACGCCGGCGTACACCGAAGAGTTTCCCGACGATGCCGATGCGTATCGTCGTGGTCAGGAGCTTGCTAAGTCTGGTGTGTATTTCTCTGCTGCTAGTTACTTTTTCAATGTCTATGCGGGTGAAAGTCCGTACCGCATGGCCGCATTGGTGCAGGTTACGGAGCAGCTTATGTCCTCACGAATGCCACATGCCGCGGTGTATTTTTTTATCAAGACGCTGCAGTCTGACAACCGCGCGGCCATTCGACGGGTGCTCAAACTATTGCCTGACATGTTGCAGGCAGTCGGTGGTGATTTGTTAAGGCCGTATCTTCTAAGGCACAGCACAGCCACAGATTATGAACCAAAAATGCTCTCGTACTTTCAGTACTTCTTGGCGAAAGACGAACTTCTAAAAGGCAATCCTGAACAGGCCTTTAAGCTAGCGAGCTCGGTGTCCGACAAAACTATTATTTTTCCCCAAGCCCAATACCTACGTGGGGTTAGTGCGGCTATGCTCCTCAATACCAATGTCGCGATCGAAAGCTTTACGTTATGCGGTCGTTTGGCCTCTGATATCAGTAAAGTATCGCCAGAGGCACTAAAACAAGAGGCGCGCGATCTTCAATGGCGCTGCAAGGCTTCACTAGCAAGAACTCTCTATCAGCAGGAGAAATTTACGGAAGCCGAAGAGGTCTATGACGAAATTCCAAAGACGGCATTCGTTTGGACCGATATTCTGTTCGAGCAGGCCTGGACAGCGTTTTCAAAGAAAGACTACAACCGCGCCCTTGGCAAATTAGTGACGTACCGGTCACCCTCGTTGCAGTTTATTTTTAATCCCGAAGTTGAAGTGTTACGAGCCCAAAGTTTTTTAGCGTTGTGCCATTTTGATGAGGCCTCAAAAACAATCGACGAGTTTAGCGCAAAATACGCTCAAGTCGGGTCACAGATGAAGCAGTTTCTTTTGCAAAACGATGCCAATCTACCAGCCTTCTATAATATAGCAAAAGTGGTATATCAAAAACCATTACACAACTCTAACTTCTTTTCCCGAGTGCTCAATCGTTTTGTACGTAGCCCCTATTTTGCATCACACCTCTATTATGAAGGCGCTGCCAACACCGAACTGCGGCGCGTGCAGTCGTTGGCCCGCTCACGGCCTAATTTGGCTAATTTTGGCGCATTTATCGAAAAAGTATTAACGTGGCGCATTGGTTCGACACAGTTACTTGGTGGGTTGTTCGTTAAGAATTCCCTTTTAGATCAGTATCAAGATCTCATCGCTCAGTTAGACCACATCGCGTTCATAAAACTCGAAATGTTAAAACAGAATAAAATTTCGATCGCCTATAAGCCCTTAATGACTTTAGACACCGAGGGTAACCTAAAACGCGGTGCGGAACGTGTTGAGCGTAAAGACTATCAATACTACTGGACGTTTAACGGCGAGTTTTGGTTCGACGAACTAGGCGATTACGTCTTTGCATTGGAGTCACGTTGTGGAGCTTAAAATGTATTCAAAAATGCCGTGGCGCCTCATTGGTGTCGCATGTTTATTGTTGGCGTCCGTGGCGAACAACACAGTCCATGCTTACTCCGAAGCACAGCTTCAGCAAATCTATACCTCCGAAGATACGCAGATACGCAATCTGCGTCGAGCTGAGATAGATCAATTGCGCATCGTGTTAGGACGTCGTTTTGACGAGTCACGTAAGCCCGACCTATTGGCGCGATTAGCAGAACTATATATAGAAGAATATCGATTTCTCTTTGCAAAAGAGAACCAGCTCTATCAAAAGCTACGCGCCCAAGATTCGGTCACGAAGAGCTCTGCTGTTCAACACTCGCTTTCCAAAAAGGCTCTGATGGCCTCAATTGAGGTTTGTCTCGGTATTTTAAAAAGTAAACACAAACCCAGTAAACCCGATCAAGTGTATTATTTCCTAGGTTACAACTACCTCGAACTCAACGATCGCACGCGATCGAACCAGTATTTTCAGCAGCTTGTTAGCGTGTATCCCAGAAGTGAGTTCGCTGCTGAGGCCTATCGTAATTTGGGTGATGCGGCGTTTGAGGCGAAAGATTATAGAAAAGCCCTTCAAAATTTTGAGCGCGCGGCACAATATCCCCAAACGCCGTCGTATGGACGTGTCCTCTATAAGTTGGCCTGGGCCTATTACCGCAATAGACAGTTTGATCGGGCTTTAGCGACCATGCGTCGTTTAGTGGAAATTTCAAAAAACAATGCGCAGTTTGTGAGCGTGCGTGAAGAGGCTCTCAATGATCTGGCCTTTTTCTTTTCAGAGGCCAGCCGCATGTCTGAGGCCAAGGCCTACTTTGCGCAGGTGAGTCCGAACGATGAGTTTTATGTCAGCTCGCTATCGCGTTTATCTCAAGTTTATTTGAAACGTGGTGAGCGTTCAAAAGCCGCTGCGATTGAAGACATTCTCATTCGCGAAACTAAAGATCGATCGCCCGGACTAACGTTAATGGTATTATTAGACAACGTTGAAACCGCTGCACAAAAGGGTTTGGTAGAAGACGAGCTGACACAGTTAAAAAAACTAGAAGCATTTATCGGTGCTGCTAATTCGTTAAAAGATTACACAGACAGAGTCCAAAAGCAGAACGATCTACAAGCCAAGTTGAACGATCGGGTACAGACATTAGAGGGTTACATTCGCACTAAGGCCTTAAGTCTTCATAAGGCTGCCCAGAAGGCCAAGAAACCGTATAATTACGACACTGCCGCCAACTACTATCAAGTGTATTTGCGTTTATTTGGTGGTGAATTAACGCTTGCTCAGAGGCAAGAGATCGAAACGTATTATGTCGACAACTTGTTAGCTGTAAAACGAACCGACGAAGCGTTTAAAATTCTAGAACGTTCGCTATTTATAGGCGGTGTTCCTGCCTTAGAATCTAAGTATGCCAAAGAAGCTGCTATTACATTAATTAATCTTTATATACAGAAAATTGATTCCACAAAAAATTCTGATGCGACGCAAAACTTTGTTGTTTTAGCTGAGGCATTCATTCAAAAGTTTCCAAACGAGCCTTTGACAAAAGACCTTGAGTTTAAGTTAGCTCGTTTAGATATTCAGAAGCGTCCTGAACAAGTCGACAATCAGAATAATCGATTGATTCAGTTCATCGAAGCCAATCCTAGCCGCCCCGAGTCTGCTGAAGCGGCATTAGAAATGCTGAATAGTCAGATAAAAAACAAACAAGAGGCCAACGCCGAGGCTCTTGCGCAGCGATTTTCAAAAAATCTTACGCTCATGCGCACGGGCGAAAGAATTAAATTGAAAGAATTGGTATTTAGTCTACTCGAGCGCCGTTCGTTTGCAGACATCAAATCGTTAGAGTCACAAGCAAGTCAATCCGAGGTAGCGTTGTCGTACGAAAAGTTGGGCCGACAAGCGCAAGATAAAGAGGTGCGTATTAAAAGCTATCGCAACGCACTTTTATATTATGAGCGTGCGTTGAGTATAACCGATGTTCTACGTTTGGCCGCTCTTTTAAAGCGTGATGCTGTTAGTGTCGATTTAGATACTACGCTCACACGTCTGATTACGCTCGCTGCCGTGCAGTTTGCTCTAAGTAGCGAGAAGAATCGCACGAGCGATTTAGCAGCAATATTAACAAATCAAGATATAAAACCAAGCACCAGACTGTTGAGTGTCGATTATCTAGCAGCTATGGCTCTCGATAGTAATAACTTCGACGCGGCCACTCAGGTTCAAAATCGGCTTTTAGAAATTTGTAGAACGTCGAAGAAAGCAGATTCAATCGAAGTACCGTGTGATGCGAGTATTACTTCCTACTTAACGCTCTTAGAGTTTAAACGCAGTGTTAGTAACGAACATCGTGTGCATGAGGCACGTTTTCTCAAGCATTTAACCGAGCACGGCTATGCCAACCGACACTACTTTGAGGTGCGCGGGCGATTGCTCGCGGCATACGAAAGTCTTTTTGAATCGAGCAAGGCTAGTGCGGTACTCGCACAAATGATCAACCACCCGGCAAAGAATTTAACAGCCACTGAGCGACGTTATTACGTTGCGGCTAAAATTCGGAGTCTAGAAATTCAAAAGAAACGCTTAGAAAACCTGCGTCTTGAGTTGCCTGAAACATTGCTTCGAAGCCGCACAAAACAGCGTATTGAGGCTATGCAAAATGTAGTTGCTCAGTACGAAGCCGTTGCTAAATTACGCGATCCGGAGGGTACGATCTTAGTGAATCTCGAGCTAGCTAATATCTACACAAGCTTCGCACGAGATTTGGAAAGAGCCCCGGTGCCTGATGCTTATCAAGCCGAACGTCTACAGCAGTACAAACAAGAGATTCAAAAAATCGTGACTCCATTACGACAAAAGGGCATTGAGTTTTTACGTACGGCCCACAGACAAGGCATCGAGCTTGGTCAGCCCCTAGTAGGGTTTGTGAAAGTGCGATTGCAGCTTGCCGAACAACAGCCTCAACAGTTTCCGTTGAGATACTATCTCTATTCGTCGCGTGCCTTTGAATATGCCAAACAAGAAGCCGACATCAAAGACGTCGTTGCGGTGCTGGCAGAGTCTAATTTCAAACAAGAAGAGGCTTGGGTACAGCTTTTAAATCGGGGTTTAAAAAACGGACGATTTTTGACAAGTCTTAGACTTGCCCAGTTAGCTAATATGCAGATCAAACGATCGCAACGTCTGTTGTACCAGCTGGGTCTAATCTATCTGCGCACCAAAAACCCAATTGATGCTATGGCGGCTCTTTCACAGAGTTTGGCTGTTGATGAGTACGACGAATCTAGTGCCAAAGCCTTTGGTGCTATCGCGCTACATTTTCAGCAATTCGAAGTAGCACAACGCAAACTGCGACCGCTCGCTCTCAGAAATAAAAAGAACAATATATTACAAATTATGTATGCGATTTCAAGCTCGGCATTGGGAGAGCGAGTTGATTTCGATGACCTCGATGACGACGACGTAAAAAATGCAAACTTAAACAATGCTCTAGCGAACAACAATGCGAAAGACGTTGTGCGTGGCTTGGCCCCGTTTGATGCAGCTGATATCTACTTCAAAGAATTTATACAAGGGGGGCGACTATGATTAAACAATTGCTTTTTATCATATTCTTTCTGCCAATCACTGTTCTAGCCCAGCAAACGAAGACGGTGTCTACCTTCACCGGTACCACCGCCGTCAAAGAAGACGGAAAGACAGTGTTGTATAAGAAAAACAACAAAGTAAATTTCGATGACAACTTGATTCAAGGGGAGCTCAAAAACCCCAATGAATTTTATTTCGTACATCGACCAGAAGAGAAATTTAACGACCTGCTGCAGCGTCGAAAGAATTTTCACAAAGAGATGCTGCGCGACGCTGTAATGATTCGATAATGTAATACGGTTGGGGATGCAAATTCATGAAAGACGGTCACAAGTTTTCATTAGTTATTACAGTAAAAAGCCAAAGCGAAAGTGGCACCAAAACGTTTCGATTTCATCAGAATCGTATCGTTATTGGTTCTGCACATTCTTGTGATCTGAGGCTAGATGGTAACTCGGTCTCGGCCATTCATGCGGTGATTGAGTTACAGAATGCGTCGAATAATTTTCATAAACAGAATAAATTGAATCCCACCAATTCTTTTGATGTCGTGCTTTATGATTTAGCCAGTGAAACGGGCACACTGATCGGAACACGCCCCATCGTACAAGAGGTTATTGATCCTAACGATCAGGTCGTGATTGGGAATTACCTAATACAGGCTTCTCTTGTGGGTATTACTCAGGCCGCCAAAACCACAGCGCCAAGCCCGACACCTAAACCAGTTGAAATGTCAGATGGCGCAAACAATGCCCCGACGCAATTGCGTTCGATTAGTTTGGTTGTAGATGCTGCCGAAGAGTCTGCTGTTGTCTCGTCACCAAACGTTTTGGCAAAGGCCGTGCGCAGCGAGCGGCCGCTTGAAGACACACGGCCGTTATTGCTCGAAGATACTGTTTCAGCGATTGATCTCTTTCAATCGTCGTCCGAGCGCTCGCTCGAAGTCGTGAGCCTATATTGCGGAACCATCACTGACGTAAATCATTTTCGACAAAAAAAGATACGTTTTGCGTCCAAAAAAAATGCCGATCTTTTTGCGCCAAAACTGCAACAGTATCCCGATAGCGGCGTTGATTTGTTATCGTCGCAGAACAAAACAAACGATATTTACGCACTCAATTTAATTCCTGAAATGACAGGTCTTGTAAGTGAGAATGGCCATTTAAAGAACGTCAGTGAATATTTCACCAACGGCAGTAGTGCTTTAAAGACGATTGAAATTAACGAAAACTCATTTGCGAAAATAAATATAAAAGATTTACAGCTTTTTATTCACATTGCCCCTGCGCCACCGAAACAAATACGCTCCCGTTTGTTTGAAAACGATCCGTTTTTTCTTAAAATCATGCTCTCGTCGTTGTTGTTTACGATTGCAGCACTCGTGGGCATATCGCGCATGGTCGTCGAGCCCCGCATTGAAATTGAGGAGATCCCTGAGCGCGTCGCAACTATTCTGTATGAACCAAAAAAAATCGAACCACCTCAACCCAAGCCAATCCCAGAGCCTGAAAAACAGCCTCCCGCGGTTGCGAAGGTGGATTTAGAGAAAACACTTCCGACCAAAAAAATCACCGAAAACCGCGCAGCCCCTACACCCAAATCAAAGACGCAGCCCATTGCCCGCTCTGCACGCATGTCAGGGCAAGAGGGTGAGGGCGCCAAAGCGCGTGGCGTAGAAGGGCGTCGCGGTGAAGCTAACGCACCCAATCGTGCCACACCACAAAGTTTAGCGAAGCGTCCCGGTGAGGCCAAAACCCCTACAAACAAGGCACAACTCAATAATGGCAATAGCCAAGTGCAGGGCATGGGTGTGGTGGATTTGTTTAAGTCAGACGGCGGTAGTTTATCAAAAATATTAGCTGCCGGTTCTGGTGCGCAGGCGGGTGGCGATAAACTTGAGGGTTATAGCGGATTTGTTTCGAAAGGCAATCAAGGTCTAGCGGCTCAAGGGCTTGGGCAGGGTGGTGGTGGAGAATCACAGGGTCTCGGTGGCCTCTCTGTTAAAGGCCATGGCGGCGGATCAAAAGGCACTGGTCTAGGCGCCTTGGGCTCAGGCGGCAATATGTTGGGAGGGTCTGGTAAAATTATGGTCGATGGAAGCGGTATCGGTGAGCCTGTGGTGTTGGGTGCGATTGATACTGATGCCATCGCGCGCGCCATCGCCCGTCACCGCGATGAGATTAAATACTGTTACGAAAAAGAGATCAACGCCGAGAATCCTAACCTCGCAGGACGCGTGTCCGTAAAATTTGTAATCGGCGGCAGTGGTATTGTTTCCACAGCACAAGTGGCTAGCACGACACTGAATAATGCAAACGTCGAACAGTGTGTGATTGGTGTGATTAAACGTATTCAATTTCCACCTATAAAAGGTGGTGGTATCGCTGAGGTAACCAATCCATTTGTATTTAAAAATTCTAATCAATAACGAGAGTATATCAGACAATTATGACGAACATACTTCAGTACCCTACTCAAAACCTCTATGCTTTTGTAGATTTGGCTTTTCCAGTTGGCGTGAAAGTTTTGATGTCTATTATTTGCGGTGGCTTAATTGGCATTGAGCGAGAGTTAAAAAGCAAACCCGCAGGCATCAAAACCAATATTCTAATTTGTCTGGGCGCCACATTATATTCAGAAATATCTATATTAAACTCTCAGACATTTATTGGGGATGGTTATCACGGTGACCCTTCGCGTGTTGCGGCTCAAATTGTTTCGGGTATTGGTTTTCTTGGTGCCGGTGCCATTCTTCAATCACGCGCTAGCGTAGTAGGCCTTACTACGGCAGCTACGATGTGGGTTGTTGCTGCGATTGGCACGTGTATTGGGTGTGGTTATCCGCTGGTCGCTTTTATTTTTACGATGACTGTGTTGTTTACGCTTCTTGCAATTGATCGGGTGGAGAATCGTTTCTTAAGTCGTTCCGGAACGAAGGCCGTAGAGATAATTTTTGACGATGTGGATGGCAGTGTGCGCGCAGCCATCGATCAGGTTATGACCCAAAATCAAATTGGGCTCGATGACTTTGACATTCGAACGCTAGGGCAAACAACGACCTTGCATATGCAGTACAGCGTGGCCACCACGACACATAAACGATTTATATTGGGCTTGTGGACCATCAAAGGCATCAAAGAAGTACGCCAAGTCTAACGAGATTTAATAAAATTATGGGTAAACTATATTCCATCCGCGCCTATCATATTGCCGAGCGTTTGCGCTTGAAAGAGTTGCGTGATCGTTTGCATTATACTCCAAGAGAGTTTTCGAACTACGAAATGGTGGTTCAGTTGCCCGGTGATGAGGCCTATTTATTGTTCTATAAATTTGGTGCGGTCGTATTTTGTAATGTGCCAGAGCGGGATATCGAATTTGAGCTGACACGATTGTCCGAATTCCGTTCTGCCGTCGATGCGAATCGAACCCAAGATAACTTTCTGATCGAAGTCACTAACGAGGGCCAAAACAAGGCCATGTTTGATCGTTTGCAAGTGAACAACCTCACGTACGATTGCATCAAAATCGGCTCTGTTCTACTGGCTCAGAGCACTGCGTTAGAATATTACGAAATTCTAATAGAAAATTTATTAGAGAAAGTAAGTCGTTTCTCGCGATCGCTAGAACGTGAGGGTAAGTATTTTGAAAAGAGCGAAGACTTATTAAAGTTTATTGGGCTTTGCCTTACTACCCGACAAGATATTATTTCTAATCTATATATTGTCGATAGCCCTGATGAGGTTTGGGAGAACAACGAACTAGAGCGGCAGTTCACCGATCTTAAAACAATTTTTGATATCGACGTGCGTTACCGCGCATTAGAGCATAAAATCGAAATTATTCAGGAGAGTATTGAAATTATCGTCGATCTAACAATTTCTAGACGCAATGCATTACTAGAGTTGGCAATCATTGGTTTGATTGCCATTGAGATTGTGATTTCGATTTTTTCAAATTTTAGTAAACATTTTTAATTTATATATAATTGTTTTATAATATCAATTGGTCTGTATGAGTTTTAACAATTCCGAGGAAACCCAATGACTAAAGCCGATTTAGTACTCATCATCTCTGAAAAAACAAAACTGCACCACCGCCAAGCAGAGGCTATAGTGAACCGGGTGTTTGATCTCATGTCCGAAGCGTTGAAGCGTGATGACCGTATCGAAATCCGTGGTTTTGGCACTTTTGTGAATCGTAGTTACGGAAGCTATCGCGGTCGTAATCCAAAAACTGGTGAGTTGGTAGACGTACAACCAAAACGTGTACCGTTTTTCAAAGTCGGCAAAGAGCTCAAAGAAAAAGTAGATCAGAAAAAATAATACCGCTCGACGTTATCTAATCGGCCGGCGCGGGCGAACTGACCTAACCCAGCACCGCAATAATCACAGCCGCTAACACCAATCGGTACCACGTGAACCAGACTAGGCGGTTGTGTTGATTAATCCAGCGCAGTGCATGTAACGCGAGTATGCCGAACACCACACTCGCCGCAAAACCCGAAATCAGTTGCGTAAGCAGCGCGTTGTTCGATGCCGCATCGATATCTTTTAGTACTTTACTCATTTTCAGCAGCCCCGCACTGGCAATGAGCGGTGTCGACATCATGAAAGAAAAGCGCGCCGCGTCGCTTCGTTTGCGACCCAAAAAAAGAGCGGCTGTAATCGTAACACCCGAGCGCGACACACCAGGAATTAACGCCAACGCCTGAGCACAACCAATCAAAAGAGCCAATCCGAGGGTCCAGGTTGTGCCCGCACGTTCAGGGGTAGCCATCAACTGATTATGTTTGCGCTCTGCCAGCCATAAAAGAATTCCAAAAAATGCTAACGTAAAGGCGCTGAGTATCGGCGAACGCAAATTGGTTTCAATCCAATCATGCGTAAATAAGCCAATAATACCCGCAGGCAAACATCCCACAGCGATGTGCAAAAGATTAAACTCGGCACTACGCGTATTAAGATTTTTTCTAAAATTTTCTAGTCGAAAGAGCTGTAACCACTCGTGCCGGTAAAAAAAAAGCACGACACTCAGTGTCCCTAGGTGCAGTACCGTATCAAACGCCAGGCCCGGATCTTCAAATTGAAATAAGTGCGGCACGACTAACAGGTGTGCTGACGAACTAATTGGTAAAAACTCCGCCAACCCTTGAACGGCGCCTAACAATAAACCAACCAATACATCGTAAGTTAACATAGCTCGAGTATACCGGCTATTTTCAGGGAATAGAAGTAGGGCTAGCGCACCTGGTTGTTAGTTTAATCATAACGACCAGGTGCGCTTTATCGATTAAGAGACTCGGGTAGGAATCTCAGGTTTTACTTCACACTAATCTGCCGCGCTCGTGTGCTGCCCGATTTTGGAATCGTGATATGCAACACGCCCGCATCATAACGCGCTTCAACGCGTTCCGCGTCGACCGGTGTCGGAAACGTAAACGATCGCGAAAAAGACCCGTAGTAAAACTCCGAGAAGTGGCGCTTGTGATCGTCTTCTTTTTTCACTTCTTCTTTGCGTTCACCCGAGATTGTGAGTTGCCCTTCATGAAGATCAATTTTAATTTGATCTTTTTCAACGCCCGGCAAATCTACTTTCACCGCGTATTGGTTCTTGGTTTCGCTGATTTCACAGTGGGGATTGTACAAGACCGGCCCTGTGTCGCCGCGCGATGGACGGGCCACTGACCAATCATCAAAGAGCCGCTCTACCGCTCTCTGAAACTGATTGTCTCGTAATGATCCGAATACACTACCGCGCCATAAATCAAGTGGGTGACTCATAAATAATGCTCCTTAAATATATTAATTTAAATATATATTAAATATTGTTAGGGTCTTGCCTAAACCGTCCGTATTGAACGGCTTTGCTTCCCTACAAAAAAAATGGGGGCGTCTTAATTACTGTCAAGAAGGGTTGGCGTAAGTAAAATTATTGCGGCCATCACTTGACTTACGTAGTGGCGGCTACCAGGCAGATTGTCTAAAATCCAAACATCGTGTGTGTGGTGTTTCGACAGTTGATTCTCTAACGTTTTGGCGCCCTTGTTATAGGCAGCAATGACTAAATGCCAATCGTTAAATTGATGAAAAAGTTTTTTGAAATATAACATAGCGGCCTGGGTCGATTTTTCCGGAGAAAGCCGGTCGTCTATGTTGTCATTAACAACCAGCCCAAACGACCGAGCGGTCGCCGGAGTCAGCTGCCACAGGCCAGCCGCCCCATTCGATTTTAGCGAGGCATGCGCTAAGTTTTTGTTCGAAATTTTTTCTCTCGAATTTTTGATGCCCGATTCTACGAATGCTACAGCCCAAAGCTCACGTGGAGTGCCATGGTTTTCTGCCGCCGATCGAATCAGCGCGCGGTAGGTACCCACTTGTTGCAAGCCACTTTGTAGCCGCGCTCGCCCTGAGCGTGAGATCAGGTATTGGTTCATGTAGTGCACGACGCGATCATCAACCACTAGGGGCACCGCAGTGCGGCCCTGAAGTCGATCCACTAACGCCGAAGCCTCAACTAGTGTGAGTGCCTGCTTGGGGGGAAACGCTTGAGGCAGAGCGTGTGTGGTGGTTGCCAATGAAAAAATCGAGGTTATACAGAACCCCACAACCAACCCCAAAGTATGAACAGCGGCAGGGCTAACTCTTACCACGTAGGCCTCCCCATCAACGCTGCCGCTGTCCCGTAGAGCTGTTCGCATCGTCAAACTCTATAAAACCCAATCCATCATCTTCAGAAGCCCGCGGTTCGTTCGAAGAACTTGAAGGCTGCTCATCCACCACAATACGTGTTCGGGTG
>CAZYPH010000032.1:0-356 GCA_964649095.1 uncultured Oligoflexia bacterium
AAAATACGCATTTTTTTCAAAAAAATACGTGTATATACTTATTTTTATATATTTAGCAGATTTAATCGAGATCACTTTTATGGAACCCAAAAACACACCATCTTCATCACAACCGACTAGCAACGTAAATGGCGGCAAACTTTTCGGTACCGACGGCATTCGTGGAACAGCCAATCAACACCCCATAACGGGTGAAATCGTTATGCAAGTGGGGCGTGCTGCCGCTGCTCACCGGCACCATTATCGATCGCGTGATTCCGCGTAGCGATATCTCCTTGCTGTGGCTCGTCGTGGTGGCGGTGGTCTTGGTCGCGCTCTTTAGCTCATTTAGCGGCTTGGTCCGCGCCCACCTGATG
>CAZYPH010000032.1:366-17845 GCA_964649095.1 uncultured Oligoflexia bacterium
GGCGTGCTGCCGCTTACTTATTTCGAAAACAACATGAGGCGAAACACCCATTTCGCTCTATCGCAGTAACGGCTCAAGGTAAAAAACGGGCAAAAATTCTCATTGGTAAAGACACCCGGCTATCCGGTTACATGGTTGAGATGGCATTAGCCTCAGGTATTTGCTCAATGGGGGTTGATGTTCTACTGATTGGTCCGATGCCGACCCCCGGCATTGCATTTCTAACGCAAAGTATGCGTTGTGATGCTGGTATTCAAATTTCAGCGAGTCATAATCCGTTTGCCGACAATGGCATCAAAATTTTTGGTCCCGATGGTTTTAAACTTCCTGACGAATTTGAAGCTGAAATTGAACGGCTAGTTTACTCAAAAGAACTAGAAAAAATGCGGCCCACTCATGAGGCTGTTGGTAAAGCCTACCGAATTGATGATGCGTTAGGGCGTTATGTTGTGCAGTTAAAAAATACCTTTCCAAAAGACTTAGATTTAGAGGGATTACGAATTGTTTTAGACTGCGCCAACGGAGCGTCATACAAATGCGCGCCACAAGTATTTGAAGAGCTTGGTGCCGAAGTTATAAAAAAAGGTGTTGGTCCAACGGGCTTAAATATTAATGATCACTGCGGAGCCCTATACCCCGAAAGTGTGGCCCATGCCACGGTAGAGTATCGTGCCGACTTGGGCATCAGTCTTGACGGGGATGGTGATCGTGTGATCTTGGCCGATGAAAATGGCGACATCGTCGATGGCGATCAGATCATGGCCATTTGCGCTCTCGAAATGAAACGCCAGGGGTTACTATGGAACAACACGGTCGTTGCAACCCCGATGTCAAATCTTGGTTTTGAGCGCACACTTTTAGAGCAGGGCATTCAAGTCATTCGAGCCAACGTAGGGGATCGTTATGTAGTTGAGGCCATGCGCCGCGGGGGCTTTAATCTCGGAGGCGAACAATCTGGACATGTCATCTGTCTTGATCATGCGACTACGGGCGATGGCGTTGTAGCAGCGCTAAAAGTATTAGAGGTGATGCGGCGCACGTCGCAAAAATTATCCGATCTAAAAAAGTCGGTTCAGTTGTTTCCACAGGTACGTGAGGACGTTCGTATTTCAAAACGGCAGGATATTAGCGAGCTTCCAAGCGTGCAGGCAGAAATTGACACTGCTACCAATTTATTGGGCAGTAAGGGGCGCATCTATGTTCGTTTTTCAGGTACTGAGCCTGTTGTGCGCGTCATGGTAGAGGGTGAAGATTTACTGCAAATTCAAACTTACGCAAAGAAAATTGCAGGCGCTTTGGCACGCGCGTTAAATTAGTTTTAAAATATATATTAATTAATAGATATATGGAGCTCTATTATGAGCAATTTCTTTCGTCTGGGTGTTAACATTGATCACGTTGCTACTTTAAAGAGGCTGCGTGACACGCCTTATCCAGCACTGTTAAAAGCTGCCGAGGAGTGTGTGCGTGGTGGAGCCGACCAAATCACGGTGCACCTGCGCGAAGACCGCAGGCATATCGTAGATCAAGATGTTTTAATTTTGAAAGAGCACCTAGCCATCGACCTCAATCTAGAAATGGCCGCTACGGCTGAGATGTTTGATTTTGCTCTTATGGTAGCGCCTCACAGCGTTTGTATCGTTCCTGAAAAGCGCGAAGAACGCACGACCGAAGGGGGCCTAGACCTCTCGTTAGATTCTAATTTAAAACGTTATTTACCCCAACTAAATGCTCGCAATATAGTCACGAGTTTATTTATAGAACCTGATCAAAGTACGGTTCAAACAGCGTACGATTTAGGGGCGAAGGCCGTCGAGTTGCATACCGGTAGTTTGTGTTTAAAGTATCAACGTGGTGATCGGGCTGGTTTTGAGAAAGGCTTGCAAGAATTGCAGGCAGTCGCTGCGTTTGGGCAGGAGTTGGGGCTGATGGTACATGCCGGACATGGTATTGATTATGAAATTGCTCCCCGCTTGGCGCAGATCGGTGAGATTTTTGAGTACAACATTGGGCACTCGATCGTGTGTGAAGCAATTTTTGTAGGTATTGCCGAGGCGACACGCAAAATGAAGGCGTTGTTAAAAAAGAATTAATATATAAAAAGTTAAATATATATGGATAAAATTTCAAAGGCCTTAGGTCAGTCCGGTCGGCAAGAGTCCGTAGCATTAAACTTTCTGGCGGGTAGCCTCAATACGAAGTGTCGTATTGTGACCGCTGCAGAAATGAAACAGATTGATCGTTACGCAATCGATAAACTATTAATTCCATCCACCATTTTAATGGAAACAGCAGGCCTCGAAGCGGCACGATTGATAACTAAACGTTATCTCGAATCGAAACTCGACGCCGAGATCGTCGTACTTTGCGGCAAGGGTAATAATGGCGGTGATGGCCTAGTCGTTGCTCGTAAGCTTCTCGCAAACGGTTTTAAAGTACGCGTCTTTTTATTGGAAGAGATTCAAGCCCTGCAAGACGAGTGCGCGTTGAATTATCGTATTTTAAATCAAATGAAGGCCAAAATTTCGATTCTAAAATCGGCCGCTATTTTGGAAGAATTTTTTCTAACAATGCCGGGACGTGTGATCGTCGTGGATGCCATTTTAGGTATAGGGCTTGAGCGCCCCTTAGATGGTCTGTTGGCCGATGTTGTAGAAACTGTAAACACCTATGCAGATGAGATTGTAGCCTTAGATGTGCCGACAGGAATTAATGCCACCAGTGGAGAGGTTTCGGGAACCGCCATTCGAGCTACGTATACGATTTCGTTTGGTTACCCAAAAATCGGGCATTTTATTTATCCCGCTGCGATGTATTGCGGAGAACTCTACAATGTAGACTTAGGTTATCCGGTTTCTGTTTTAGAAAGTCATGCTAGTGCTTCGAATATTTTCTTAAACACGATCGATACTGTGGCTTCGTTACTCACCGTGAGGGATCGTTATGGGCATAAAAATAGCTTTGGGCATTGTCTCTTAGTAGGGGGCTCACCGGGACGTACGGGGGCGATTGCCATGTCCTCGGAGAGTTGTTTGAAGATGGGGACGGGGTTAGTCACCGTAGCTAGCTGGGGTGATTCGTTTCCGAGTTTAGAGGCGCGCTTAGCCCCTGAGATTATGAGTTTGGCGCTCGAAGTAGACTCAAGTTCTATTGCAGCGCTAAAGAATTTCTCGAGCATCGTAGTAGGTCCGGGCTTAGGCCTACGTGAGAATGCTGGTCCATTGATGCATGAACTTTTGGTCAATGCCATGCAGCCGATCGTGGTTGATGCTGACGGTATTAATTTGATTGCCGATCATAATTTAATGGAAGATCTAGTTCGCCGCTCTGCGGGCACTGTTTTAACCCCGCACCCAGGTGAGATGGCTCGGTTGTTAAAAAAAGAAAAAGAGTGGGTGGTGGCGAATCCCCTGAAAGCGGCAGAAGAAGCAGTCGAGCTGACAGGGGCTGTGGTGGTACTAAAAGGGCCGACTACTATTATTCGAACTCCGAATGGTGAGACGTATTTAAACTACTATCCAAACGATGGCATGGCCACTGCGGGCTCGGGCGATGTTTTAGCGGGTATGATAGGTGGTTTAATTGGTCAGGGTATTCCGGCCGATGAAGCCGCGCGACTGGGTGTGTACTTGCACTCTACGGCAGGTGATTTTGCTGCAAAAAAACTGGGTCACCGCTCAATGACGGCCCGAGCTATTATTGAAAACATCTCTCAGGCGTTTCAGTTGCTACGCCAATACGATCCGGCACGACAACGTCAGGCGTTGATAAAAGTCACCTCGTACTTAAACTTACTGAGCCATGAATTTAATTTAGGATGAGCGAGATCAAAATCTCTTCTGAAGAAGAGTTGAACGCCCTAAGTAAAACACTGGTGCAGGCCTACTTAAACGCTGTTAAATCGACAGGTATCAAACGACGTCTCTTTGTGCTGTCGGGTGAAATGGGTGCAGGAAAAACAACTTTTGTGCGTCAATTTGTGCGCGCCCTATGTGAGGCCATAAAAGTGCCACAACCATGGCCACTTGTGATTAGTCCCACCTATCAAATTGAAAACCGTTTTACGATCGAGGCACCTACACACCATTATGCGATCGTACACTTTGATTTGTATCGGATGACTGCGGTTGAGGAATTAGATGCATTAGATTTTAGTGGTACAGTTAACCAATCGGATATTTTGTTTATAGAATGGTTAGATCGATTTCCATTAGTCGAACAAACACTCCAAAAAGAATATCCACAACAGGTCGTTAAATTAAAACTACGTTTTGATGAATATGGAAATCGATATATTGTAATTAGTTAATATTTATTATTCCGCTAGCTGCTGAAACAACTTGAGATCTTTTTCAGTGAGTGTTGCTTTTCCGCGTAGACGACCAAAGAAAATATAGTCGTTTAATTTTTCAGCCAATCCCATACCAAACGTCCAGCCCTCTAGTGGCTTCAAAGACGGAACGATAAGTACGTCTTTCGTTGATGAAAGATTAATTTTTTTCAACAAACTCGAAGCATTGGCTGGTAGCCTTGCTTGCGGTCCTAAGAATATTAACTTGTCTTGAGTTAAACTCTCTAACCCTCGCATTTCTCGAACACCGATGTTTGCTCCCTTAGAGTTAGCTGAGCTTGATTGGTCACCAGAGGCACTCCAATAAAATAAAACGCGCCCACTGTCGGTTGTAGTGTCATAACCGACCATTGCGACACGATCACAGTGTGTGGCTAAAAACGAATACAAGGCTAGTTTTCTAAGATCTGTGGCGTACTGCAATTCTTTTATTACCTGCTTGAGTAAGTCGATCGTGGGAATCTGTTTGAGTAGAACCGCAGGATTACGTTTTGGCGGTTGTGTCGATTGGGGTAGTGCAACCGGTTGGTTTGATTTTACTAATTCGGCTCCATGGGCCTGAGTTAACTTTCGACGCTGCAACAGCGATGTCACCGACGGCATTTCTTCAGAAAAATACGTGCTCTGGTCGTCGTCCTGAGCCTTGCTTGAGGCTAGCGATTTGGTCTCGGAGCGCACTTGAATCGTTTGATGCAACTGTTCTAAGTGCGACTTCGTCAATTCAGGCACATCCGGTTCAGATGGCCCTTCCATTTCGATTTTGATTTCGTTGATTTGTTGCAGTGGTTTGGCTGTCATGTAAAGTCCCTCAAAATTCTCGATATACAATTAAATTTTTCTTATTTAGATACGGATACGCTCGCATATGGATTGGCAGGCAGAGAGAAACTTTCGTTTCGATGACTTTCATCGACATACGGATTCGGCGGAATCAAATCTCTATTGGCAGTGGCTTGCTGAACTGTAGCCGCCGTTGAGGATGAAGCATTAGGCTTCGGGTCGTTCATACTTGAGCGTTGTGCAACCATATTTGGGTTCCGATCGATTACGTCGGCCCAGGCGCGTTCAGAGAGTACATTGAAACATTGTACGCGTTCCTGATGTCTTCCTATGCCACTGCACGTGCGACTCGCTCGTCGATTAACCAGTCGATCGAGTAGGGCATTGCGGTAGGCTTCGGTACGATCGTAATCAAGTAAGGGGCCATTATTACGCATACGTTCTAAGAAATCGGCCCGGCTGATAGGATGGTTTGGTAACCCCAAGTAATGCGCTATCGCGGCCGCATGGATAACGTTCGCTGGTGTGTTGTTATAACAATCGACGAATGAACGACGATCGTGAGCTTGCCTTTCAGAGCGCTCACACATCTGCCGTAAAATCATAGCCGGACCGTTAATGTTTTCGCTGTTTCTAGTTGGGGCGCTTTGTGCACCTGAACTTGGTCTCGCAGGAGTGGAGCTCGGTACTTCACCATCCGCCAACAAAATCTCACCACCGCTCAGTATTAGTACTCCGCTCCATATAAAAACCGACCGTAATAGTTTATAAATCTGGTTTTCTTTACCCATAAAATACATCCCCCAGTTACCTGTAAGATTATCAAAACAATGACTGGCGTAGCCTTGTAATAAAAAGACTAAAAACTAGACAATGGCAGCTATTCATAATCGAAAAAACTACTTATATTTTATGGAGTTAGATGTTATATATAACTTTTAAAACTAAACTCATTTTATAAGCCGATTAAACTCTGTTTACTGTTGGTACCGTGCAATCGGTAAAAGTTGCCCATGGGTGGCTAAGGCAATTCCAAAGGTAGCAACCCCTAATGGTTGACGCTATTTATCTACTATGCTAATCCTAAAACTGATCGAACTAATCGGATTTGGATCGACTAAGAGTTTAGAGAGTATTTTTTGAGAGTTTCCGTATAGGGGAGAAAGAGAGCAACACAATGCGATTAACATCGAAGGGGCGTTACGCCGTAAGAGCTATTTTAGATTTGACCTTTTGTTCCAATGGTAAGCCCGTCAGGCTTCAAGAGATTTCGAATCGTCAAAACATCTCGTTGCATTATTTAGAGCAGTTGTTTCGTAAGCTACGCAAAGGCTCTGTTGTAAAGTCGGTGCGTGGGCCCGGTGGCGGATATGTTTTGGCTCGTTCTATGGATGAAGTCTCCGTAAAAGACGTTCTAGTGAGTGTGGGAGAAAACATTAATCCTGCCCGCGACCTTATTGGTTCAGATGATATTAAAAGTAATACGGTCGAGTTTGTTTTAACGAAAACCTATTTTGAAAACCTAGGTACGTTGATGCAAGAATATCTTGCCACAACAAGCGTAGGCGATCTCATTCGTAAGGCCCGGGGGCAGGAAAAGAACGTCGAACGACAAGGTGCTGTGAATGCCGCCGACTCTCTAGATGCTATCTTTAACTTTGATGGCTTAAAACCAAACCCAGAACTTTTAGCAAAAAAACCTGACCGTGGTTTATCTTGATTACAACGCTACGGCGCCTTTAGATCTTGTTTTAAAAGACCAGTGGTTGGAACTAATCGAACGTTCGAACGCAAACCCCTCCAGTTTGCACCGCGCTGGGCGTCGGGCTAGAAGTTTAATTAATCAAGCTCAAGATCTTTTGGCTGAATACTTAGACTGTGATGCTGAGTTTATTTATTTTACCTCGGGTGGGTCCGAGGCCAACACGTGGGCCGTGTACTCAGCCTGCCGTACGTTTCAGCTAAAGTTTCCAAATCAACCCCTACGACTTTTAGTTTCGGCGATTGAACATGATTCGGTCATGCTGGCAGCGCAGTGGGCGTGTGAAGTATTTGGTGCTGAAATCTATACCCTTCCAGTACTCTCAAGTGGGCTTGTTGATCTTGAGCGCTTCAAAGACCAGCTGACATGTTCCGGTCCGTTTGCGTTAGTGTCCGTGATGGCAGCCAACAACGAAACGGGCGTCGTACAACCGCTAAAAGAAATTTTTGCCTTCACTTCGGCAAACGATACCCCCTTGCATGTAGACGCCGTTCAAGTCTTGGGCAAAGTGCCGTACTCCATACGATCGATACCAGCACGTTATACGACATTCTCTTTCCACAAAATAGGCGCGCCCAAAGGCACGGGCGCTTTAGTTGTGCAAGGACGCGGTCAAATTCTCTTTCCACTCGTTACCGGTAAACAACAAAAGACGTTACGTGGTGGTACTGAAAACGCGTTGGGCCTAGGTGCGTTAATGGCTGTTTTGAAACACCATCGTTCAAACCAAATTTTTCCAACGCAGCAATTACAACAATGGCGCGACCAATTTGAAGACACCCTTCAGAAAATCGTACCGGGTGTACGTGTTTTTGGAAAAGAGGCTCCGAGACTACCCAATACTTCTTATTTAGGGTTTGAGGGCATCGATGGCGATGGTTTGCTGTTAAACCTAGATCTGGCAGGTATTGCATGCTCCTCGGGTAGTGCGTGTTCGTCGGGATCGGTCGATCCTAGTCCTGTATTAAAGGCCATGCAGGTAAACGATGCGGTGGCCCGTTCTGCAATTCGTCTATCAAGTGGGCCGCAAACCACGTGGCAAGACTATCAAACTGTGTTAGATGTCGTGCCTGAAATTATTTCTAGAATGCGTTCTTAATATCAAATTCAATTGAGTGAGGATTTATGCCGAACACCGACCAGACCTTGAATCTGAGTGGGGTGAGTAAGCCAAGTCAACCCAAACGTGTCTTAGTTGCTATGAGCGGCGGGGTTGATTCTTCTGTGGCTGCAGCCCTTTTAAAAACCCAAGGCTACGACGTAGTTGGGGTACATATGCAGCTGTGGGATAGTTCTCAAACAAATATTGAAAAATCCGGCGGTAGTTGTTGTTCTGTTGTAGATGCCAACGACGCTCGCAAAGTGTGTGACGCCTTAGATATTCCCTACTATGTCATGAACGCACGCGATCAGTTCCAACACGAAGTCGTCGATTATTTTGTAAACGAATATCTACAAGCACGTACACCTAATCCATGTGTAATGTGTAACAACAAACTAAAGTTTTCTTATTTAGTGCGTAAAGCCGATGAACTAAAGTGTGAGTACGTTGCTACAGGTCATTACGCAAAACTCATGCACGCGCCAGATGGCAGTGAAGTAACCATCCATAAATCAACCGATCCATCGAAAGACCAAACGTATTTTTTATTCGGATTAACTCAAGAGCAGCTTAAACGAGCCCTGATGCCCTTGGGTGATTTGATGAAAAGTAACGTGCGTAAAATGGCCGAGACATTTGGTTTACCAGTTTCGCACAAACCAGACTCGCAAGAAATTTGTTTTATCGATGCTGGTGGGTATAAAAAATTCATCGATGAAAACGCGCCTGATCGTTTTAAACCCTATGGCCCGATTGTAAACCAAGAGGGGCATATATTAGGCCGCCATGGCGGTTTGTTTCGTTATACGATTGGGCAACGCAAGGGCATTGGGCTTGATCGCCCAGAACATCAAGACTTCTATGTCATTGGTTTTGAGCTCAAAATGAACGCGCTCATAGTAGGACCCGAATCAGAACTCATGCGTTCTGGTTTGGTAGCCACCCATTGTAACTGGATTGGGTTAATCGATTTTTCAAAAGGCGTGCGTGCTACGGCTAAAATCCGCTCTCGCGCTGAAGAGGCGGCGTGCACCATTACGTTGCTAAACAGCGAATCGATACAAGTCGAGTTCGATGAACCCCAACGTGCTATTACGGCCGGTCAAGCGATTGTCTTTTATCAAGAAGACATGATGATTGGTGGTGGTTGGATTGAAGGCCTTACAAACCCGATTACAACTAAACTAAGAATGAAAGGCCCGGGAGCTGCGTAATACACCATGCAAGAGTCACGCTTTTCGTTTTCAATTAAGACCATGGGTTGTAAAGCGAATCTATTTGATTCGTTGGTATTAGAGCAAGAGCTGATCGGTCTCGGGGGAGAGGCTCTGGCCGATCAGCACCAGAAGCCCGATGTGGTTATATTAAATTCCTGCACTGTGACTCAAGAAGCCGACAAACAAGCCCATCAATGGTTACAACAATCGCATAAAAAAAACGAAAGTGGATTTCGTGTGGTTACCGGTTGTTACGCAGAAGTAGCGCCGGAAAAATTAAAACAAGATCCTAATGCCTCGCTTGTATTAAAAAACACAGAAAAACATCACTTACGTTCTATTCTTGCCGAACGTTTTAATATTAGTACGCCACCTGATGCTACGCCCGGTGAAAGCGTTGTTCCAGGTTCTGAGGCTGTTTATTGGGGGCAGTTGCCGATTGAACGTGGTAAAACGCGGGCGTTTTTGAAAATTCAAGAAGGTTGTAACGACTACTGTACGTATTGCATTATTCCCGACGCTCGTGGCCCCTCGCGTTCGATTCGTTTAGGGTCGATTTTAAGTGAGATTCAGCGTTTGGTCGATGCGGGCGTGAAAGAAGTTGTTTTGACCGGCACCAATATCGCCGACTACGGAAAAGATTGTGACCTGACGTTTGAAGATCTTGTTTCTAGTATATTAGTTAAAACAAATATATTGCGATTACGTTTATCATCGCTTGACCCTGGTGAAATTACAGATAGGCTTTTGGATTTAATGCGCGATCACGCCGCACGTTTGATGCCGCATCTGCATATTTCGTTACAGTCGGCTAATTCGCGTGTTTTACGAGCGATGAAACGACACTATCGTGAGGCCGAAATTGAATCGGCATTATCGAGTATTTATGCCCTAAATCCCGATATTTTTGTGGGCATGGATGTGATTGCCGGTTTTCCATCAGAGACCGACGATGAACATAAATCAGCATTAGCACTTTTAAGCCGCTTGCCGTGGTCGAGACTACATGTATTTCCGTATTCTGAACGTGAAGGCACCGCCGCGCTAAAAATTGCACCCAAAGTACCGCAACAAACACGTAAACAACGCACAAAAGAGTTTTTAGATTTGTCGAAAAAAAGAAATTACAGCTTTTGTGAGAAATTTGTTGGCAAGACTCTGCAAAACATTCTTTTTGAATCACACCACGAAGTAGCAGGCGAATGTTTTGCAGTGGGGCACGCGCCAAACTATCTGCGGTGTGTGTTAAGTACGGGCTTCGGTGCCGACGCTTTAACACGTGCCATGGAATTAAAAAATACAGTTAAAGACGTTAACGTTGTTGGTGTGCACGAACTGGGTTCTCAAGAGTATGGGCTGCTTGTTACAAACTCACCCACAACATAACCCCATTGTTAGAGCTGTTCTGATCGACCCCTCGAATATTAGTGTAAATATATATAGGCAATGAGTGATAGGCATCAATCATCATTGTCATGTTAGCTGGCATCGCCATTTGCCAACGTACGCGAATTGAGCCATTGCGAGCAATAGCCGGAACATCAACCCGAGCAATTGGCCGACCGGTGGGGTTAGGATCATCGACAAAATAATTCGGCGTACGATCATAATCGATCAATAACGTTTGAGCTTCGGTCGGGCTATTCCCTAAATTGTATATAGTGCCTTCAATATGTAGTGTGTTTCCCTGGCGAACTACCGAAAATTCATCAGAGTATAAGGCAAAATCAGGCCTAATCGGCACCAGACGATTGCCGCGTGAAATATGTGAAGATCTTAAAACCCCAATGCGATGCACATAGTTAGCCAAAACACGCCAGGCCTCGGTTTGTGTATCGTTTACGAGGGTTCTTGTGACGCGATTGCCCCAGTTCTGTTCTACAAACTGTAGAGCATAGTCAACACCGCCAGATACTGCGACACGATAGCGTCGATTGGCGTCGATTGGGCGGCCACCAACTGTTATGGCATGTACCGAGCTTTGCCCCTGCGGCAACGCTATTGGGTTATCAATCGCGTAAGATATCGCCGGATCAAAATATACCGTCATACCTGAAACACTAACTAAAATGCGATTATTAAACGAACCGATACCAAGAATGAGATTCATCATCCATTGTAAGGTTTGGCCGGTCATTTCATAAACTTTTAGAGTCCACGCGCGTCGCGTGTTGGGGTCGAAAATCGCTGCCAATGCATTAAAAAAGTCTACACTATGTAACGGACCAATAGGCAAATCACCACTGGTCAAGTTGGTGTGTTCGATAGCGACATCGGCATTTGTGAAGTTACGATAGGCATCTGCTAAGAGGTTGCCATAAATATTTTCTGTTGAGCTTCGATCAACATGAATCGTGCTTGTTGCCAAATGGTCTTGAAATATGTTTCCGAACTCTTGAGTAATTTGGTGTTCGTAGTTGGCGACCTGAGCAAGAATGTTTGGGTCTTCAGGAATTCTCGCGTCTTGCTGCACCAGTTGGTAGTTGGCGAGTTCGACCGTTTTCGTAGTTTTGTTCACGACCAAATCAAGGCTACCTACAAAAAAGCCCCAGTGCTGCGTCTCTACGATAAAGCTGCGTTTACCGTTGCGTTCTACGACAAGGGGCCGAGCAATCTTCATGTGATCGTGGGCGTGAATCACCACATCAACTCCAGGCAGACCCGCAATGATACGATTTGTAGGCAACGAATTGTGCGAGATAACAACTACCACATCGCAGTCACGCTTTAGTTCTTGAGCCAGTCGTCGTGTGCCTGCAAAGGGCTCTGTAATGCGCACGGGACCGAAATAGCCATCATAAATCAGCTCGTACGTAAGTAGGCCAATGATACCCACGCGAATGCCGTTAAGGTCAAATTTTGCAAAAGACGGTAACTTGTTTTTTAAAGCCTGCCCTTGTGCAAAACGCGAAGTATCAAGGTTCGATGCTAAGATCTTCGTACGTATCGTAGAACTATTGAGTAGCTGCAGTAACTGCGAAGGGCCATTCAACCAATCATGATTGCCCAAAACGGCAGCGTCGTAACCAATGGCTTCCATCATCTCTAGGGCGGTTCGGCCGCCTCCTAAAGCATAGTAGATTTGACCTTCAGACCAATCACCACCATCCAAAACTAAACTGTTTTGATTTGGGGCGCGTTCACGCAGCATACGTATGGTGGTAGCGACTCGTGCGATACCTCCTAGTTTTTGAGGTCCTCGATCGGTGCGGTAATGTGAGTGTAAGTCATTCGTATGAATCAGACGCAGGGGGACCGTTGAGGCCCAAGCAAACTGTGGTACAAGAAACACGACCGCTAAGCAGTGCCGCGTAGCTAGTTTATCGATGATTTGATAGAGTTGTCTCAACATCACTTTAGGCTTTCATTGAATTCTGCAGACGGCAAAGCGCAGCGCGTTAATCGTATTTAAAAAGAACGACACTATGGAACAAAAAAAGATCAGTGAGTTTTTAACCAAACACAACTTGTCGGTAACAAAGACCGATCTGATTGAACTTGCGTTTATCCACAAATCATTTGGCAACGAAAGCCGACTGAATCGACCATTGCGTTTTCGTGACAACGAACGGCTAGAATTTTTGGGTGATGCGGTTTTAGATCTCATCATTACTAAAATTTTATTAGACACGTACCCAAAATTATCTGAAGGCGAGTTGTCACCGTTGCGCGCCGCTCTTGTAAATGAAAAATATTTATCAGACATTGCTCGTAAGCTTGAAATGCAAGATTATCTGTTTCTAGGTAAGGGTGAAGAACTCACTCAAGGACGCAATAAAGATTCTATTCTCTCAGGTGCTTTTGAGGCTTTAGTGGCTGCTTTATACGAAGAGCTATCGTTTGACGTGGTATATAACTGGGTGCATGATTTATTTAAGTCGAGCATCGATGGTGTCAAACAACACACTCAAGAAACGTTTACGAAAGACTTCAAGACGCTCTTTCAAGAGAGTGTGCAAGCCAAGTTTCGTACAACACCAAAATACCAACTCATTGAAACAAAGGGCCCCGATCACGAGAAAATATTTGAAGTAGCTGTGTTTGTGAAAAGTCAGGAATATGGCCGCGCCTTCGGAAAAAATAAAAAAGAAGCTGAGCAAAATGCGGCACAAGCTGCACTTGTAACGCTTCAAGAAAAGGCAAAGTCGGGTAACTGATCTGTGATTATTTCGATTTTTACGCCTCATGGTGGTTGCCCTGAACGTTGCCACTTTTGTGATCAGCGAGTAAGCGGTGGTGAACCCGTATCGGCAAAATCGGTTCAAGATCGTATTGCAGCCCATCTTGCATCGGCTCAAAGAGCGCCGTCAAAAAACGAGGACACTACAGTAGATGTCGCCTTTTATGGCGGCACGTTCACGGGGTTACCCAAGCCACGTCAAATCGCCTATCTCGAAGCTGTAAGGCCCTATATTGATCGTGGTTTAGTGTCGGGCATTCGGTTCGCTACGCGCCCTGATGCTATCGATCGATTGTGGCTAGAAGAACTTTTAAAGTCCTACCCAATTAAAGTTATTGAATTGGGCGTACAGTCGTTCAACGAGTCGGCGTTGACACTGCTGGGCCGTACCCACACGAATGAAGACGTACGCGACGCCTCACGCCTTATTCAAGATCTAGGTGTGCAGCTTGGGTTTCATCTGATGATTGGCCTGCCTGGAGAAACCCTTCAGCCGCGTGATGAAGACGCGATGAATGTAGAGTGTACCTTGCGCCTACGTCCGGACACAGTCCGAATTCATCCACTGCTAGTAATTCGTGGTACAGAACTAGCCGCACAATACCAGGCTGGTTTGTTTAAACCCCTAATGTTAGAGTCGGCCGTAGACCGTGCCGCATTCATGACCGAAGCTTTTGAGGCCCATCGTGTGAAAGTAGTACGTCTCGGATTGCAACCCAACGAATTGCTTGCCGAAGATGTGCTGGCCGGCGCCTTCCACCCAGGCTTTGGGGAATTAGTCCGCTCTAAAATGACCCTGCGATATATTGAAAGGGTTTTAAAAAACGTAAAAATCGACCCCGGCACGGGCCTTGAAATTGAGTGTGCACCAAGCCGAGTTTCTCAAGTTTACGGAGAAAAACGTAGTAATATTAAATATCTAAAGACTAGATTTAATTTGCCTCAAACCCGCGTGACTGTGGTAAAAGGCCTAGGCCATGAAAAAATTGAAGTCCGGCTTTTTAACATTAATCGGCCTACCTAATGCGGGTAAGTCTAGTTTATTAAATAAGATTATCGGCACGCGCCTCGCCATCGTAAGCCCCAAGGCCCAAACGACTTGGTCGTGTTTGCGTGGTTTTTTGTCGAGAGACGACGTACGCCTCGCCATCACCGACACACCAGGACTACACGAAGGGTCGATCGCACTCAATAATGCTATCCGAAAAAATGCGCTCATGGCCGTTAAATTAGCCAACTCAGATAAAAAAACGGAAACCTCATTTGAACGTATTGCTTGGGTAGTGGACGCCAAAGATTTTTTAGCAAGTCTTTATGACAAAACAACAAAAGCGTACCGTTGGGATCAAGACACACTAGAGCGCGCCATCGGAAAAGAATCTATCGCAGCAACCGTGTTTCGTAATGAAGGTTTGAAACTACCGCTGACGATTAGAGCCGTCTTGGTATTCAATAAAATTGATTTATTAAGAACCGGTCAGTTAGACGCCTTAAAAGAACACATGCCAACAGTGATTCAAACGGCGCAAAGTGTATTCAGTGATATTAAAGAAAGTTTTTTAGTCAGTACAAAAGCCGACGACGGGCAAAAGTCGGTAGATAGTTTTTTGAACGCCATTGTGGAAACGCTTCCAGAAACATCGCTAGAAGAAGCCCAAATTTTTGACGAAGAAACATTAACCGACCAACCTTTGCGTTACTTCGCCGGCGAATATTTAAGAGAGCAGTGTTACCTGCAATTGGGGGCCGAATTACCGTATTCTGTGGCGGTAGAAATTGATGAGTTCCGCGAAGAACCGAATCTCATGCGTGTGCATGCGGTCGTGCATGTGGAGCGTGAAAGCCAGAAGCCCATTGTTTTAGGTCGTGGTGGTTTAAAAATGAAATCGATGGCTACCGAAGCACGTTTGCGCATGGAAGAGTTGTTTGGTTGCAAAGTATTTTTGGGTGTAAAAGTTAAAGTATCACCGCAGTGGGCTCGAGAAGCTCATTTGGTTAATCGTTTTGGATATCAACAAAAGTAATTTATATGTTTAAAGTTTGTTTTTGTGGCCGACCCAATGTCGGAAAAAGTTCTTTGTTCAATCGTTTAGTCGGCAAACGCCAGTCTTTGGTTTTAGACGAACCGGGTGTGACACGCGATATTATTAAAAACAGTTGTGAGATAACACCAGGCGTGGTTATTGAACTGGCCGACATGGCTGGTATATAATCGATTGGCGATGTAAAACCGTTAGATGACAATCAAACAAAACTCCGCAAACTGTCAGAACAGATGGCGCTCGAGTATTTGAAAACCGTAGACCTCGTATTGTTTGTCGTCGACATGCGTGTGCCATTGACACCAAATGATATTGAACTAAGTCGATTAGTGCGTCGATTTGGAAAAGCGACAATCATTGTGGGTTCTAAAGCGGAAGGTCGAGTAGGGGATCAAGTTGATTTCTACGCAGCCGAGTTAGGTTTTTCTGAAAGTGTGGCTACCTCGGCCGAACACAACGAAGGTATTACGGCTTTAAAAGAGGCGATTATTCAAGCCCAGGGTGGTCTGCCGCAACCAATAGTTGCGTCGATGGAAGACGTAGAACCTGAAGCCACCACAGACGAATTGGTGCCCACTACAGCACCCACAAAGGCCGATCGTGGCTTAGTGGCACAGTACCCGTTACGGTTTGGTGTTTATGGACGCCCGAACGTAGGAAAGAGTACTTTGGTAAATACGATTTTGGGTGAACACCGCATGATCACGTCACCGATTGCGGGAACCACTGTCGACGCAATTGATACCGACTTTACGCATAACGGAAAATTCTATCGCATTATTGATACTGCGGGCATTCGAAAAAAATCAAAAACAGAACAAGGCGTTGAAGTTTTAAGTGTCGTGCAAGCACTCAAAAGTGTGAGCCAACTCGATATCGCATTATTTTTAATCGATGGTTTTGAAGGGGTGACCGACCAAGATGAAAAAGTGGCTGGTGAGTTAATAAAGGCCGGAAAACCCGTCGTGATTGTCGTAAATAAGTGGGATTTGTGTAAAACAAAACGCGAAGAGTACGCTGTTCGATTACGCGAGACGTTAGGTTTTCTCGACTACGCCCCAGTTTTATTTATTAGCGCGCAACGTAACGAAGGGTTGGAACACCTTTGGGATTTATTTGACGAAATACTTTCTCAACGTGAAACCATCGCTCAAACGGCCGATCTTAATCGCTACGTAAAAAGCTTAGAAGGCCATCATTACGCCAGTGGTTTAAAATTGTATTACGCCAGTCAGACGGCGAAATACCCACCAACGATTACTGTAATGGTAAATGACCCTAAAAAAGTACGTTTTTCATTTGAACGTTTTTTGAAAAATTCGTTACGACAAAAATACGGTTGGTTAGCAAGCCCCATAAAAATCCAATTTAAAAAACGCATGCGCTCTGAAAGCAACTACACTCGGCAGAGTTATGGGATTGATTAAATAGTTACCAGGTAAACA
The DNA here is from genome assembly GCA_964649095.1 of uncultured Oligoflexia bacterium. Taxonomy (GTDB): domain Bacteria; phylum Bdellovibrionota; class UBA1018; order UBA1018; family UBA923; genus CAZYPH01. Next base: position 17,246 of record CAZYPH010000032.1, read on the forward strand.
ACAACGCCGCGATCACGCTAACCCACGCACCCGAGCGATCGTTAATACCTGCACTGCGAAACTTGGTATCAAAATGATCGCCAAACTGCACCAGGTGCATCATGCCTTCGATTTGTAAAAAGCTCTTTTTGGGCTGCAGCGTGAACTCAAGGCCTGCTCCAAAGTTAAAACCAAAGGCATTCTCCGCCTGCACTACACCAACGTTCTGTGGGTTCGACTCACCGCTGCCTATGTTATCGGTTCGTTGGTAGTAACCACCGCCCGCAATTAAATGCGGACCAATAAACGTAATAGGTGCCGAGAGGTTGCGGGTATCGGGATAATATTTAAACTCGAAAAGAATACGAAAATTATTTACGGCCGTTAATCCGTCTGGTTCTAAATCATATTGGTGTTTAGAGTTTTGTACACCCAACTGAAACGCAAAATTAAAATCGAACCAATAGGCTAGGCGAAAATCTAGCGTTGGAAACCCACCCTGATAAATACGCCCGGCGTTACCCGTCGCCACGGTGCTGCCCGCACCAATGCCCACACCAAAAAATCGACCAAACTGAAAAAATTTTTCATCGGCGGCTTCATCGGCTTCGGAATCAAACT
>CAZYPH010000032.1:17855-20535 GCA_964649095.1 uncultured Oligoflexia bacterium
ACCGTATTCCGAATACGGTCCCGAGATGTTTTCATCAGAGACTTCATACTCAGACTGTGGTTTGGAGCTATCACCACCTTCCGCTCCATCGTAGGGTTGGGCCTTGGCATAAGGGGTTGCGAGTAACACTAGGATGCTCAGCAAAAAAAAGAGTGGATAGGTGGAGTGCGTGATTTTTAGATCGCGTAGTTTTTCGGGCATATTGAAATAAAGGGTAACTTAAAGTTGCCCATGACTAGCTGCATAAGTTTGCCGTGCAAAAAAAATCGTGCTTTGCCAAAGAAAAAAAACTGCGGCAAGATTGTGGCCAACTATGTCGAACTTACCGTCATCACTCCGAAAATCTAGGGAAGTAAAAGAATCTAAAAAACCGGCCGCTGAAGCGGAGTCGCCAACGGCCCCACCAGCAATCGGCGCGCCAATAGTCGATTCTGGCATCAGTGTTGCGCAGTTAAAAATTGAAAGTTTTGTGGCCGAAAAAGCCAAACTTTTATTGGCGCTGTTGGCCGTAGTTACGATTGGCGCATTGGGCTATGGTTTGTACTCAAGCTACCGTGGGAACTATGAAGTAAAAGCCGCGAATGCGTTGTTTATTCCGAAACGTGATTTAATCACAGCTATTGCAAAAATCCCGGCTGAAGACACTCAATGGGAAGGCAAAATCACGCAAGAATTGAGTGCACTACAGAAAAGTTTAGAAAGTTTCTCGAATTCAAAAGCAGCTGTCGAAATACGTTTGTTGTTGGGAGATCTCTACTTCGAGCGCAAACAATTTGAGAAGGCCTTGCCGTTTTATACCGAGGCCGAAAAATCAGCGCCCAGTGCTTGGGTACTGCAGGCGCAAATTTCTAAGGCGTATACGCTTGAGAGCTTAAAAAAATGGCCTGAGGCTATAAAAGTTCAGCTCCAAATCTTTGCTGTGAAAGACTCCGCATTTCGGGCCGATGCGGCCATGGCATTAGCACGATTAAACGCAGCTGCAGGCGATACCACTAAAGCGAAAGAGTATCTGTCGATCGTAGAACGCGAGTTTCCGAATACGCCGGTAGCTAAGACGGCTCAAATTCAAAAACGCCAACTTTAATTATTTAGAATTTTTTATGCCAGTAAGTATGTTTCGATCGGTATTACGTTCTACGGTTGTTTTTCTTTGTTTGGCCCTGGGTTTGGGTTGCACCTCGCGCAACTTACGGCGGGACTATCTGCATAACTATCAGAGTGAACGTGAAATTTTAGTTCGCGAAGGGGCTCTTGACACACGTTTGGGTGTGGATGCAGGCGTAGAGCCCGTCGACTACGCCACACCGATCGTCTCAGACGATACGGTTTGGATTGGCTCAGAAACACGCGGCGTAGAAGCTTTTTTTAAAAAGTCATTACGCAAACGATGGTCATTTGCACCGAAAAACGGGGTGAGTAGTGAGCTCAACTTAATCGAAGATGGCTCGCAGTTGATTTTACTTTTTGGTGCCAACGATGGTTATGTTTACGCCTTAGATGCCGACACCGGTAAAACGCTTTGGAAGTATGAAGTACGTGTGCCGGTTTTAGCAAAGGTTACGGTCCATGCCGATCGGGTGTACATTTCAACAACAGATGATACGGTTCATTGCCTTGAACGCCAGACTGGTAAGTGGCTCTGGCATTACCGTCGTAGCGGCGATTACATCACAACGATTCATGGCAATTCGTCTGTAGTAATCGATGCTGATCGGGCCCTGGTCGGTTTTAGTGATGGTTATTTTGTCGCACTAAATACCCGCGATGGCAGCGTGGTTTGGGAAACTAAAATTCATACTGGCAATAAGTTTACGGATGTCGATGCGTCGGCTTATTTAGGAAGTCAGTATATTTATATTCCATCATATGATGGCGATTTGTACGCCCTCGCGCGTACAACTGGTAAGTTGGTCTGGCATATTGAAGCGGGTGGCGCGCGACAGGTAACTTCTGAAGACGGTTTTCTGTATGTGCCCTCTAACCTCGGTTTTGTCGCCAAAGTAGATGCCGAGAGCGGACGCATTGTGTGGAAGTTTGACTTAGATGACGGCACACCGACACGAGTGTCTGTTATTGGTAATCGTTTGGTATTTGGTGCCTCAAAACGCTACTTGTATACGATCAATAAAGGCGATGGTTCCTTTGTCGATCGTTACAATATTGGGCATCGTAGTGGATTTCACAGCAATTTGGCTCTAGATGGTAATGCGTTTTATACGCTCTCCAATTACGGCACGTTGTACCGATTTCGATTAAACGACTAAGAACACTTTGGATCCTGATAGTGTCAGGTTATTTACAGACCGTATTTACCAATTAAATAATCTTCCACATCGTCTCTATCGGCATCAGCAAGAACAGCGCTATAAGCCAAAATTTCGGCTACCTCAAAATTGCCAAAATAAGTAGTCTCTGCAAGGCCGACGGTATACGAGCGTGAAGTATTAGGAGAAGCTGTGTTGACGGTCACAGCCATAAAGCTTGTTATTGGGTCCAAACTAAATGGACTAGTTAAGCCATTTTTATTTTTCCTAACGCTCGATGGAAAGAAATTGAAATGAAAAATCTTACCTCCCGTTTCAAATAAAAAAGGTCGATCCCCCCAGTTTGGAGTTCCTAGTATCGCGTAATAATTATTGAAATTTGTGGTGATCGACTTAAATACAAAAAATACCTGTTT
>CAZYPH010000033.1:0-20326 GCA_964649095.1 uncultured Oligoflexia bacterium
TAAATAATTTTGGTTCCCACGCTCGAGTTTTATTGTGCCAACATATCGAAAATTTAAGCTAGCCGAAACAACACTCTTGTCAGCGAATACCTAGCTACGCATTGAGTCATGCTTGTCTACGACACAGAAAAAGGTGTTAAGTCGCTCTAGAGTTCATAGACGGCGACTAGACAAGTAAATGTTTTTTATTCATACTAAAAGTGCATGGAGCAAGTGTTGCTATTAAACGCTTCTTTCGAACCTCTCGTGATTGTTAGCTGGCAAAAAGGTATTCAGTTATTATTTCAAGGAAAAGTTGAAGTCGTAGAAGAGTCTGATCGCGAGATACGCACCGTTCGAATGCAAATCCGTATGCCGAGCGTGCTTCGATTATTAAAATTTATTCCCATAGTCCGCAAACGCGGATTAATTCGATTCTCACGAGCGAACGTATTCCTGCGCGATAATTACACCTGCCAATATTGTGGTCGAAAACGAAATCGCTCTGAGTTGACGTTAGATCATGTTGAACCCGTTTCACGAGGCGGCGATAAAAACTGGAAGAATATTGTAACAGCCTGCATGCCTTGTAACCAACGCAAGGGCGGCAGAACACCATTTGAGGCTTCGATGCGACTGTTACGTTCTCCAACACAACCTGATTTTTTGCCAACATACTCGTTACGAACTTCTATTCAATCTACGCCCGAGCCCTGGCGTTTATATTTAGCGTGGCAGTTGTAACTTAGGAATTTGTAGCAACACCCTACGGAACTGAGTCTTAGCTGTTTTCTAAAAACACCACTTTGTATAAACTCCACGCATGAAGATCGTGAAATCTCTATTTCCAATCATAATGCTTGCGATTGCAGTCGCGTACTGGATTCAGTCTAAACCAAAAAACGAAATCGATTTTGCATCTAACGCCCGTCTTGAACGTCAGAAAGCGCTTATTCAAGCACCCGACATTAAGACCTTAAATCGCGACCGAGAGTTTGTATCTCTATCCGACCTTAAGGGACGACCAGTATTATTAAATTTTTGGGCTTCCTGGTGCCCCCCATGCGAAGAAGAGCTCCCATCGTTTGCAGCGATGGCGAACTTACTTGAGAAAACAACCAATATAAAAATCTTGGCCGTGAGTGTTGACACCGACTGGGCTCCCATCGATGGCTTATTTAAAAAACTTAAACTCACGCCAACGTTTTTGATCACGTTAAGCCCTGATAGTAAGGCTGCTGAGACTTACGCCGTCGATAAATTTCCCGAGACACTTTTGATCGATGCTTCTCAAAAGGTAGTGCGCCGTTTTAATGGCGCACAAAATTGGATGGACCCTGAAATTCTCGCCTATCTCGAATCGCAATCCACTATCGTAACGCCACCAAAGCCTGAATAAACGTTTCTAAATCCGCCTTGGTGTTTGAATGCGACAAACTGACTCTAAGTACTGACGTGCTGAGCGCTTCGTCAAATTTTAACTCCTTCAAGACGGCATTCGGAAGCAGCCTGGAATCTGCCTTCGTACTAGAACAAGCACTACCAGCGGACACGCAAATACCACGCTCCGAAAGTGCCAGGATCGCATCATAAGAAACCAAACCGCGTAACGAAAAAAACAAGGTCTGAGGCGCTCGGTAACGTTCCTCACGAGGCCCATGCACGGTGAGATCCCTACCAAACTGGGCGACCAGCCGCTGTTCTAAATACTCGCGCAATTCTTTAAGCTGCTGACGGTCTCTATCAAAATGTTGCGCACCGATAGCAACAGCTGTTGCTGTAGCACAGGCCAACGCCACGGGTATTGTGCCTGGCCGAGCTCCATGTTGTTGTGATGAACCCAGCAAAATACCACGAAATTCTTCGATACCCAGTCGAGGCGACAGCGCCAAAACTCCAGCCCCTTTCGGTCCCCCAATCTTATGTGCACTAATACTCACATAATCAACTAACGGAAATTTACCAAAATCGAATCCAGCCTTTAAGTACGACTGCACAGCATCGACATGTAACTTTGCTGCTGGTTGATATTTCTTTAATAAACAAGAGAGGACCTGAACATCTTGCAACGTCCCCATCTCATTTTGAGCGTGATGAACACTCAATAAATCGATTCGTAGACCATTCTTCAAATCGAACTCAAATTGCTCTACATCCACGAGACCGCTTTGTCGCAACGGCAACCAGTAAACATTCAACCCTAACACACCGAGTTCTTCGACCAATTTTTTTGTCGCTAAGTGTTCAATGCGTGTAGACGCCATCGTTTGAGGTGTATGATTCAAAAGGTTCTTAACTACCTTTGTAAGTCCACCAAGCCCGGCCCAAATCGCCTGATTATTCGACTCCGACCCACCCGAAGTAAAAATCACATTATCTGACTTCGTCTGAAGCGAGCTCGCAATGGTCTTCATCGAATCTTCAAATAGCGCCAAGGCTTCACGACCTTTTAAATGCCCTGACGAAGAGTTACCATTACACTCCATCAAGATCTCATTCATCCGAGCAATCGCTTCCGGATAAACGGCCGTTGTTGCCGCATTATCTAGGTAGGTGCAAGTGTTGCTAGCTGACAACGATTGATTATTTTGTAGCAATGCATTTGTGACGTTTTCGTTTTTCATTATTACTATATACCTATTTTAATATATATTTTCCATTGAGCCCATGTCGAAATTAGCACGCGATGCATGCACCAATTTTCTCAAGCGCATTATAAAGGTATTATAACGTTGTAGAGTTTTCAGAAGTTTGCCCAATAGTCATCTCTTAAACTTTGTTTTACAATGAGAACATGCACCATTTTTCCGACCAAAATCTTCAGCATTTTTTTTCACTCATCACTTACCAGGATATCAATCCCGACACACCAAATCTCCCAGATCTCCCAAACTTCAGCGACCGCGATCCCGCGGCTGAAGTATGGAGCACAACAGATATCCTTTCACGAAAAACGTATTCTAAAGATCTTAATCCCCGATTCCACCTGCAAGCCCGCGACGAGCCGCAAAGCATGCCGAGCATTGACGCTGTCTTGTGGCCAAGAGACAACCATGCCTTACAAAAAATTGTGAAGGCTGCAAACCAGGCCAACGTCGAGTTGTACCCCTACGGCGCCGGATCAGGCGTCTGCGCAGGAGCCGTGCCAAATCAAGACAAACCAGCCACACCAACGACGAAGCGACCGAAAATTATAATTGATCTGAAACGTCTCAATCAAATCATCGAAGTCGACACCATCTCTCAAACTTGCCACGTCGAGGCTGGCATCATCGGTCAACAATTAGAAGAAAAATTGAACACTCTTGGTTTTACGATGGGTCATTTTCCATCATCGATTTATTGCTCCTCGTTCGGCGGATATCTAGCTACCAGAGCGGCAGGGCAACTATCTACTTATTATGGAAAAATGGAGGACATCGTTTTATCGCTAACCGGAGTCCTCCCAAATGGCGAACTATTTTCAACCGTAAAGACTCCTAGAGCCGCTATGGGCCCCGACTTTAATCACCTTTTTGTCGGCTCCGAGGGCACCCTGGCCTTTTTGACAAGTGCTTGGGTGAAAATACATCGCCTCCCTGAGGATCGTGCCTTTTTTGGCTATACAGCCACGAGCACCGAAGAGGCGCTCCGAGCTATTCAGACGTTATTACAATCGGGTCTCCGTCCAGCGGTCATTCGAATTTATGATGAAGATGAAAGCCGAATGCTCATGGGTCTAAAGAGCGGTGTGAAAGTAGTGATAATCGCCGAGGGCACCCGAGCCTTCGTGGCTTATCACAAAAGCGAGCTGCAGCGCATACTTGCTGGATTCCAGTTCACCGATCTCGGACCAGAACCCGCCGAACACTGGTGGAGCCATCGCTATGACGTTAGTTACCGGCAGCAACAAATTCTGAGCCACCGCCGCATGATATTGGATACGTTTGAAGTCTCCGCCTGTTACAGAGAACTCCCCAAACTCTATCGCCAGATTAAGAATGCCGCGGCTCAATCGATTGCCGATAAGAGTCAGAACGAGATGTTTATTTTATTAGCCCATTTCAGCCACTTCTATCACACAGGGGCCAATATCTATTTTACGCTGTGTGGACGAGCATCCGAATCAGGGCTTCCCAGCGATTACTATGACCGAGCATGGAGTCACTTATTAGCCGAATGTGTGTCAGCGAATGGCGCTGTAAGCCACCACCACGGTATTGGTCGTCTAAAGAGCGATGCTTTGACGACTCAAATGGCTTCGCTACATCCTATCCTCAAAGGTATCAAATATGCACTTGATCCAAAAAATATTCTCAACCCTGCAAACCTGGGTCTTTAAGCGCAAGTTATTACGCTTTAGCGGTCGTTTTCCGTGGAAGGCTGAGAGTTGCTTCTATTGCCCTGAGATGTGTTTATACGCCTGTCCTGTGGTGGAATCTACAGCCTCAAATACTTATTCCCCGCGCGGCAAGATGTCGTTAGCGCACCTACAGGCGATAAATAAACTCCCAGAGTTATCCCCCGAGGCCCACCTTCACGTTCTAGACCAATGCACTCAGTGTGGTCGGTGTACAGAGAACTGCGTGTACGAGATCGATGTCTTCTCAGAGCTTCGCCAACAACGCTCGCACCTCCGAACTGAGGCCTCTCTCCCAATGAGGCAAATTAAATCGTCCTTGGTCCGAGTTTCAACCCATAATTCAACAAATTCACAGTTCCACGAAAGCAACTGCGACACGATTATAATCACAAATTCTCAAAACCACGATTCATGGACTAATGGTAATTATAATAAAAGCTTAGCGGCCGCCGGTTACAACATGATCGACGTCGTTACGTTGTTTGATGCCAAAGACCTGTTCGAAGAGGGCCGCATTACTCACACCTCTTTGAAAGGGAACGAGCTGATAACTCTTCTCGGAAAATACAAGGCTATTCTCTGTGAGGAACCTCGGGACGCCTACATGCTACACTCACTCGCCCCAAGCTCCATCCAAAAACGAATCAGAACAGTTTGGCAGCAGCTATTCGACCAATTTGTTAATATGGATTGGCCACAACCGACGTTATTTCAAGAGAGCAGCTTCTTAACCAGAAACTTACCCAGATTAGGTTTCTCAATCCCCATGTATGAACGCCAGTATCTCCCTCTTTATCATTTCGGCGTACGAGCTCTCGATGCCGGCGGCGAATCCTCGCATGTAAAAAAATACCCTAAACAAGCGCAAACCATTGCAAACAACCTAATCAGAACATTTTACCTTTCGCGCCCCGATTTAAGGCAACTAATCACCCAGTCCTACGACGCCCACGTGTTATTACTCCAGGCCAAAACAATTAATAATCACGAGCAGTTAACCGTCATGTACTGGCTTGACGCTCTAATCTAACAATAAAAGAAACCTCACTCTACAGCTTTGGTAAATACGAAAGCTACCACGAACCATACTCCGAGTAAGCAAAACCAGCAAAAAGCCTAACCGCACCACAAGCGAACTAACTAAAAAGAACCGCTACCCTACCCACAAAGCCCTATATTTGTAGTCAACCAATACCCCTAAAAAAAGAAACCACCGGGTTCACGTATTTTATACGTTACTTCCAGTGGTTCTCTACATGAGCTGAGTATTTACTTAGAGGAAACTTAACAACTTCAGACTAATTTGACACGCGATCAACAAATTCGATAATCGCCATGTTCGCGCCATCGCCCCGTCTTGTCTGATCAATTTTCAGAATACGGGTGTAGCCGCCATTCCGCGTCTTAAAACGCATTGCCAAATCATCAAACAATTTTGTCACACTACCACGATCTCTTGTTTTAGAAAAAGCCAACCGACGGGAAGCAACATCTCCCTTTTTTGCAACCGTAATCAAACGATCCACAACCCGGCGCAACTCTTTAGCTTTTTCAACAGTAGTAGTTATCTGTTCGTGTTGAATTACACTATTAGCCAACGCCTTAAACATTGCTTTTCTATGTGAGCTATTTCTACCAAATTGTCTTCCATCTACCTGATGCCGCATACAAACTCCTAATTAATCCTATTCCAAATCGTCTTCAAAATCATCGTCGTCACCATCATCCCGAGCAACGCCTAAATCAGCAAGACGGCTATCATCTATGTCAGTGTCACTAGACTTGATCGGATGAACAGGCGCAACAAAACCGTCCAACTTCATCCCTAAAGATAATCCCATTTCACCCAAAATATCTTTAATCTCATTTAGAGATTTTCGACCAAAATTTTTAGTCTTTAACATCTCTGACTCAGATCGTTGAACTAGCTCATAGATGTACTTAATACTAGCATTTTGCAAACAATTTGCTGATCGCACCGATAGCTCAAGCTCATCCACAGACCTATAAAGATTTGGGTTAAACTCCGCCTTCTCCTCTTTAGTCTCAGTCGAAGTCGGCTCTGGCTCCTCAACAAAATTCAAAAATACCGATAACTGGTCTTTTAGAACCTTTGCCGCAAGAGCAACCGCATCTTCGGGCAAAACGGAACCATCAGTCCAAACCTCGAGAACGAGCTTATCATAATCAGTTCGCTGACCGACCCTTGACTGTGTTACCGTAAAATTTACTTTACGAACGGGAGAAAAAAAAGCATCTACCGGGATCCAACCAACACCCAACTCAGGAGAGCGCACTTCTTCGGCCGTAAAATAACTACGTCCACGCTTCACTAGCACTTCCGCTTTAAAACGACCACCATCACCCAGCGTAGCTATAATCTGATCTCCGTTTAGAACCTCAACCGAGGGGCCGGTCACCAAATCCTTAGCCCTAACGCTGCCTGGACCAGTCTTATCGACAGTAACTACCGCCTGATCAATACCATGCAACTTGAAGCGTACTTCCTTCAAATTCAAAATAATATCAGTCACATCCTCTGCGACATCAGGCAGAGAGGTAAACTCATGCAAAACACTATCGATTTTGATGGAACAAACACTAGCACCCTGTAACGACGACAATAAAACTCTTCGTAAAGCATTGCCTAGCGTAACACCAAAACCACGCTCAAGCGGCCTTGCTACAAACTTCCCATAAGTTTGAGTCAAAGAATCTCTATCAACATCTAAGGCTTTAGGTTTGATTAAATCCCGCCAGTTTTTGGCCACAAATCCGTTCACACTTACTAACTCAGACATAGAACCTATCTCCCGGAAAAAAATTACTTCGAGTACAATTCTACAATTAAGCGCTCTTCCATCTGAGTTGTCACATCATCACGTGCAGGCAAATCACGTACGCGACCCTTTACATCAGAAGAATTCATTTCCAACCACTGTGGAATTTCCCTACGTTTTAACCCCTCCAGTGCAACCTGTACTCGAGTAATTGGCTTACTCTTTGTTGCCACTTCAATCACGTCACCCTTTGAAACAGAATAGGACGGGATATTGACCACCCGACCATTTACGGTAACATGTTTGTGCAAAACAAGTTGTCGCGCGTCTTGACGAGATCCTGCCATACCCAAACGATATACAACGTTGTCCAAACGACGCTCCAACAGAGTAACCAAATTGCTACCAGTAATACCCTTCATACGGCTGGCTCTCTCGAAAGTGCTTCGGAATTGACTCTCTAACAGACCGTAGAGCCTCTTAATCTTCTGCTTCTCTCTAAGTTGTAACCCGAACTCGGAAAACTTAATTCGACCCTGACCATGTTGACCTGGTGGGTATCCCCGACGCTCGATTGAACACTTCTCAGATAGGCACCTGTCCCCCTTCAAAAAAAGCTTCTGATTTTCTCTACGACATAACCTACAAGACGACTCTAAATACCGTGCCATATAAAACTATACTCTCCTCTTTTTTGGAGGCCTACAGCCATTGTGAGGAATGGGTGTAATATCCTTAATGAGCGATACCCTCAGGCCACTTGCCTGCAAGGCACGCAAAGCCGACTCTCTGCCAGCCCCAGGGCCATTAATAAAAACTTGCACTGACCTCACGCCAAGCTCAAACGCCTTCCTACCAGCGTCCTCTGCCGCTACCTGCGCTGCAAAAGGAGTATTTTTTCTAGAACCACGAAACCCCTTTGCGCCGGCTGTAGCCCAACAGAGAACGTTACCGTTACTATCAGCAATCGTCACAATCGTATTATTAAACGAGGATTGAACATACACATTACCGCTAGAAACCCCTTTTTTGCCCGATTTCTTAGTGATAATCTTCTTTTGTGCTGTATCCTCTTCGCCACCTATTGTTGGTGTTTCGACCGTACTATTGTCTAAATTTTCCACGATCATAAACTATCGATTCTCCATAAATTCAATCTACTTCATAGCCTTAACTGATTTTTTGCCTGCAATCGCAACCGCCGGCCCTTTTCGAGTACGTGCATTTGAGTGTGTTCGCTGCCCACGGACAGGTAATCCCCTCTTATGCCGACTACCGCGATAACAACCCAGGTCGACTAATCGTTTTATACTGAGACTAATATCTCTTCGCAAATCACCCTCAACTTTTAATTGCCGATCAATGACATCCCGAATCTGAGACACTTCCGCCTCACTCAGCTCATCTGAATTCTTATTGTGTGCAATTCCAGCCTGATCCAAAATATTCTTGGCTGAACTTTTCCCAACTCCAAAAATATAAGTCAAAGCAACTTGCATCTGCTTATTTTTTGGTAAATCAACACCTGCTATACGTGCCACTCTGTTACTCCTAACGTTCTTTGAGAACTTATTAACCTTGTCGTTGTTTATGTCTAGGATTGGTACAAATCACCCTAACTATTCCAACGCGCTTTATTATCTTACATTTATCGCAAATTTTTTTTACAGACGCCCTAACTTTCATATGCTCGCCACTCTCTCTTAAACTATGTAACTATTAAAACCAAACCTTTGTCGCTGATTACTGTAAGTACCATTGTAAATTAAGCCTCGAACTACTATCGAAAATATTATATAAACTCAAGGCCTATTTTACACGATAGGTAATACGTCCTCGACTCAGATCATAAGGACTCAACTCAATCGTCACCTTATCTCCCGGAAGTATTTTGATGTAATGCATTCTCATTTTACCCGAAACATGTGCCAAAACTTGATGCCCATTGCTCAACTTAACCATAAACATTGCATTGGGAAGAGGCTCAAGAACCGTACCCTCAACTTCAATTGCTTCTTCTTTCGACATAAATCTGTACCAAAACTCCTAGCTTTATTCCCACTCAGTAACTACAAGAACCGACTAACGGCACTCTAACCACTTTTTACAACCACTGCCATGATACTATCATGAACATCTGAGATGCCTTGATCAGCGTCAACGGTAAACAAATTAACTCCAGCACCAGCCAAATACTTCAAAACAGGCTCAGTTATTGTCCGATATGTTGCAAACCGATTACGAATTGCCTCTTCGTTATCATCGGTCCGCCTAACCAAAGGACCTACTTTGCAATTTGGACACTGACCAGCTGTTGGAGACATAGGTGGTTGTCCCATACTGGTCGTATAATTACAGTTGGCACATACCCAACGCGACAAGAGACGAACCACCAATGCTGCCTCTTCTATGTCCAAACAAACCACACAACGAACCCGAAGGCCCAATGAACCTATAAAAAAAAGTAATTTCTCGGCCTGACTAACATTCCTCGGATAGCCATCTAAAATAAAACCGTTAACACAGTCAGCCTCCGTCACACGACTACGAAGTAAATCAAAGGTGATCTCGTCATCAATTAAGTCACCAGCCTGCATCTTTTTACTCAAAAGAGCCCCAATTGGAGTCCCCTTTTTAATCTCTGACCTAAACAGGTCCCCTGTAGACACTGCGACGGTCCTAAGCGCCGTTTCCAAGAGCTTACACTGGGTGCCCTTTCCCGCTCCTGGGGCTCCGAAAAGTATTAGAATCTCTTTCTCAAGCATCTTAAGCTAATTCTTTCATTTACATCAACCTAACACCGACAGACTAAAGACGTAATTAATCCACAGATCAAATGACCATCCACTCAAACTTCACTTATTACCGCGGCCACGAAGTCTAACACCGTCTACTAATGTACCGTAAGAGGATGCAAGCCTTTGACTCTCAAATTGGCTCAAAGTATCCATGGCCACTCCGACCAAAATTAACAAGCTGGTACCCCCAAAAGCGAATGGCAGCCCTGAATCCATCATTACGAGCTGAGGAACCACGGCCACAGTTGAAATGTAGAACGCACCACCCAATGTCAACCGAGCCAACACCTGATCCAAAAAACTCGCCGTCTTTTCCCCAGGGCGAATACCCGGAATAAAACCACCAACCCGCTTCAAATTATCGGCTACATCTCCGCTTTTGAAGACCACAGCAGCATAAAAGAAACAGAAAAAAACTATCAACGACACATTCAATGTCTCATGCAATAATCCACCCACCTGCAGGAAACGCTGAGCGGAATCAGAAAAGCGATTGGGAAATACACTCATCACGGTCGCAGGAAACATTAAGAGTGAAGAAGCAAAAATAGGAGGTATAACACCACTAACATTTATCTTCAGAGGAAGATGACTAGGCTGGCCTCCATAAACCTTATTACCAACAACCCGTTTTGGATAATGAACCAAGACCTTCCGAAATGCCCTTTCAAAGAACACAATTAAGCAAAACGCAGCGCCAACCCCAACCGTTAACAAAACCAGAGTTGGTAGTTTTATCTCTCCAACTCTCACAAGCGTAATTAAAGAACCAACCCCCTTCTGTACACTAGAAGCAATACAAGCAAAGATTATTAACGATTAACAATTACCTAGGCCAAATTCAGTAATCAGCTCCCCTAGCCACATCAAAAACAAAGTACCCGCCGCTAAAGTTATTGCAACCTCCACCCTAAAAAGTATCCCTGGCTCCAATACAACACTTGGCCTGCTCAACTGCTCCAAGCCCGCCGCAAGTCCGTATCCCTGAACCAATGCAAGAGCAAGCGTCGCATAGCGAGTATATTGATTGATCTTCCTACGACCTGCCTCCCCTTCCTTAGCAAGCTCTCCGATACTTGGAACAACAACCCCCAACAGCTGAAAAATAATAGATGAACTGATATAAGGCACAATGTTTAACGCTAGAATGGAGAACCGCTCTAAGGCTCCTCCCCCAAACATGTTAAACCAAGAAAAAGCTGTCCCAGTATTGGACTCTAAAAAGGAACGTAGCGCTGCCGCATCAATCCCTGGAGCGGGAACATTTACACCTAGCCTAAACACCACTAATGCAAACAAAGTAAATAGAATTTTTTTTGAGAGTTTCGAATCCACTTATTTCTCCGGTGCTACTTTTAACTACTCACCTTGCATAATTAGTCTACGTGACCAGATACACTACCACGGCCTTAATCTAGCAATTGATCAATCAATAATTGTTACAGTCCCGCCGGCCTCTTCAATCGAGGCTTTAGCCCCTGGCGAGCAGTAACTAGCAGTAACATTCAACGCCTTCTTCACTGTCAACTTTCCAATTACCCTCAGCTTTGTACCGACCGAAGCCTTTTCCCCAACGATAGCCTCCAAAGTGACTAAATCCAAAGCTGTTCGTTCTGTTATGTGACCAAGGTTAAACTCCCGCGAAGATTTCCTAAATAAATTCTTAAACCCAACCTTCGGCAGACGACGGTACAAAGGAATCTGACCTCCTTCAAACCCTATTCGTGAAACACCTCCAGAGCGAGCTAATTGCCCCTTATGCCCCTTTCCGGCGGTTTTTCCGTGGCCTGAGCCTGGCCCGCGACCTAACCGCTTCGTCCGGCCTACACGAGCTCCCTTTGACGGACCTAAATTACTAAGCTTTGACATACAATACCCTTCTAACTATTTTCGCAACTCTGTAAACTTAACCAGATGAAGTACCTTCTTCACCATTCCCCGAATTTCACTCACATTCCTGAGTGTCCGCGAGGAACCAATGCGCCCTAGCCCTAAGCCCTTCAAACAAGCAACCTGAACTTTTGTACAACCCTTGCCGCTCTTTATCTGTTCAACAACTATTTCTTTATCCATAAATCTTCCAATATTACCCTTATCGTCTAAAGTATAAGTAGCGCTAAGACAAAGCACTAACGATGCCGAGCATCAACCTCACTCAACGACTCGAGGCCCCTCAACGTAGCCCGTATAACATTATGTGGGTTGTCTCTCTTTAAACTCTTAGTCAGTATATTCCTAATACCAGCGCACTCTAAAATAGCCCTTACAGTCGAACTAGCAATTACGCCCGAACCCTGTGGCGCGGGTTTTAGAAGGACACTACTCGCCCCGTAACATCCTAAAACCTCATGGGTAATACCCCCATCTTTAATAACCACATCAACCAACGATTTCTTAGCCTGTTTTGTTGCCTTTTTAATCGCCTCAGGAACCTCTCCAGCCTTACCTAAACCAACCCCTACTTTACCATTCCTATCACCCACTACAACAATCGCAGCAAAGCTAAAGCGGCGCCCCCCCTTTACAACCTTCGCACAACGATTTACGTGAACGACACGCTCTTCAAATGTCTGTTCTTCACCAATATTGGCGCTACCACGGCCATTACCGCCTGAGGATCCATAACCTAAATTGCCACTCACTCTAGTACACTCCCATTAAAATTTTAAACCAACCGCCCTAGCCGAATCTGCAAGAGCCTTTATTCGACCATGGTACAAATAGCCGGAACGATCAAATACTGCGGCCTTAATACCCAAATCCAAAGCCCGCTTAGCAACCAACTCACCAACTGCTGTCGCAGCTAACAAACTACGCCCACTCTTTGCACAAGCCTTCTCAGTAGAATCAGCAAACGCCAAAGTAACACCCTTACTATCGTCAATTAGCTGCACTACTAAGCGTGTATTACTTCTAAAAACAGAGATTCTTGGTCGCTCACTAGTGCCAGTAACTCGGGACCGAATCCTCGATCTTTTTTTATTTCGACTTTCAACTTTACTTAACTGCTTACTCATAAATATCCCAATCTACTTACTTAGAACCTGCTGCTTTTCCTTGCTTACGAACAATAACCTCGTCCGAATACTTCACACCTTTTCCCTGATAGGGCTCCGGTTCACGAAACGACCGTACTTTAGCAGCTACTAAACCGACAAGAGCCTTGTCAGCTCCACTTACAACAACCTTAGTATTACCATCCACACGCAACGAAATCCCTTCTGGCGCAACGAAATCAATCGGATGTGAGTACCCTAGACTTAGACTCAAAACCGACCCCTTACTCTGTGCTCGGTAACCAACACCAACAATCTCTAACTCTCTGCTAAATCCAACACTCACGCCAACAACCATGTTATTGATGACGGTCCGTGTGAGGCCATGCAAATTATTTAACTCAACACTCCCGACTTTCACCGATAACAGATCAGATCCAATCTCTAAACCTAAACCAGCAGGTAACTGATGTGTCAAAGCCCCCTTGGGACCAGTAACGGTTACCACGCCTTTATCTAACTTAACCTTAACCCCACCCGGAATCTTCACCGGCAATTTACCTATTCTTGACATACCAACTACCAAACCTCACAAAGCACTTCACCACCGTGCCCATTCTGATCAGCCTTACCGGCTGCTAACACGCCAATTGGCGTTGACAACAGTCGAACAGAGGAACGGGCCGACTGATATCGTAACCTACTGGCTCTTGCTGAATAGACACGAACACCTGGCTTACTGATCCTTTTGGCCCCCCTTAGGACCGGCTTACCGTCTGAACTATACTTCAGCTCAACAACGATAAAAACCTTTGACCCCTGGCGCTCGAACCGGAAGCCCTTTAAAAAGCCTTCCTCCTTTAACACCGCCAAAACCTGAGCCTTAAACCGTGAAGCAGGGATACGACAATAATCGTGGCCTACCATACCGGCATTCTTCAATCTAACCAACAAGTCCCCAATAGGATCCATCACAACCATATTTACACCTAAGCCCTTAATTACCAACTTGACTTTGTTACGCCTGGAATTAACCCCTTTAGCGCTAGTCCTCTAAAACATAAACGACACATATTAAACTTCCTCATAAAAGCCCTAGGTCGACCACAGAGTGGACAACGATTTTTTTCGCGGACTTGAAACTTAGAAGCACTCTTATTCTCAACACGCTTACACTTTTTACTCATAACTCTGTCACTAATCCCCTACTGCTGTCTAAATGGTAAACCAAACTTTTTTAAGAGAGACCTTGCCTGATCGTTTGTAGTAGCTGTTGTGCCAATTACAACACTCATCCCTCGAACCTTTTCCACTGCATCATAACTAATCTCGGGGAAAATAATCTGCTCCTTTAAACCAAAAGCATAATTCCCCCTACCGTCAAAACTCTTTAAGGGTATTCCCTTAAAGTCCCTCACTCGTGGCAATGCTACGTTAACCAAGCGGTCCAAAAACTCGTACATTCTAGCACGTCTGAGCGTAACGCTCACACCAATAGCTTGACCTTCTCTCAGCTTAAATGTAGCGATCGATTTCTTGGCCTTCGAAACACGAGGAGCCTGACCGCAAATTGACGCCAACTCAGCGCGAACGCTTTCAACTAACTTTGAATTACCCAAGAAGTCTTTGGTACTCACATTAACAACAATTTTTTCAAGTCGAGGCACTTCCATAACGTTCTTCAAACCAAGCTCAGCAAGAAGCTCACCACGAAACTGATTCACATAACGTTCTTCTAAGCGAGGTATCGACACACCTCGAGACTTTGGACGACCAGCTTGAACGGCGCTCACGGCTGCCGCCTGCCGCTCCTTCTTCCCAGGACCACGGCCACTCTTCTTTTCTTTTTTTCCTGATGCAGGCGCAGTAACTTGACTTTTTTCTTCACTCATAAATCTAACCTTCTAATTATCTAAACTAGCTAAACTACCTCGGGTGCCAATGAGATAATCTTCGTAAACTTCTTTGCTCGCAGCTCTCTAGCAATTGGACCAAAAATTCGAGTGCCAACGGGCTCCTGCTGCGCATTTATAAGAACGACAGAGTTGGTATCAAAACGAACAAAGGAACCATCCTCCCGCCTTGTTGCCTTCTTAGTGCGCACTACGACACCTTTCGCGACATCGCCCTTCTTCACCTTGCTGTTAGGTGCTGCATCTTTAATAGAAACAACAATCACATCGCCCACGGCTGCAAACTTCCGGCGACTACCACCAAGAACCTTTACACACATTACCTCTCGTGCACCCGAGTTATCTGCTACATCGAGTCTGGTCGTCATCTGAATCATATAAACCTCACTAAATTATAACTAAGCCTACCTTGCGCCAAGAACCTTCCAACGCTTCAGCCGGCTCATTGGTCGGCATTCAACGATCTCTACGATCTGTCCAATCTGAAAAATACTTTGATCATCGACGTGAGCATGAAACTTCTTCCCTAACTTACGAAACTTTCCATAAATACTATGCTTCACAGAGCGCTCTACTTTAACAACTAACGTAGACTTCGAAGAATTGGAAACCACCGTACCCTGCAACACTCGACCCGAACTAACCGCCATAAAAACTCCTCTATTGATCTAAATCCTAAAAGCTAAACCTAACTACTCACCGTTATAGTGTTAGTTTTCTGACCATTCGCCGGCTCGCCACTTATAAACTTTACTTTAATAGGCAACTTATGCCCCGCTAAGCGCAATGCTTCCGATGCCTCAGATGCGGGAATTCCTGTCATTTCATACAAGACACGCCCGGGCTTAACAACCGCACACCACTCCTCGGGATTACCCTTACCACTACCCATTCGGGTCTCTGCGGGCTTCTTGCTCAGTGATTTATCAGGAAAAATCCTAATCCACACCTGTCCTCCACGCT
The DNA here is from genome assembly GCA_964649095.1 of uncultured Oligoflexia bacterium. Lineage (GTDB taxonomy): Bacteria > Bdellovibrionota > UBA1018 > UBA1018 > UBA923 > CAZYPH01. The sequence continues at coordinate 15,772 of CAZYPH010000033.1, forward strand.
TTGTATAGCGCGTCATTGCAATCCTCGCCGATTCGATTTGCCTAGAGGTAATTCGACCACACTCCGCTGCGACTAACCCAAAAGTCCCAAAAAAAAGCGTAGCCCCACGGTCAGCCTTCCCACGCATCTTCCCTTTTTGGTGTTTTCTCCACTTCACACGTTTTGGTGCTAACATAAACTAAACCTCCACCCTTCGATCTTTGCGGGCCTGCAATATCTCACCGTGATACACCCAAGCTTTTACACCAATCTGTCCATAAGTAGTTTTAGCTTCAGCGGTACCGTAATCGATATTAGCCCTCAAGGTATGTAATGGAACAGAGTCCTCACTATACCACTCCGTACGAGCTATCTCCGCACCACCTAACCGACCGCTAACCCTAATCTTAATTCCTTTGATTCCATGCTTGAATGCTGCAGTCATACACTTTTTCATAGCGCGCCTGAAAGCGATCCGCTTTTCCAACTGACTAGCTACGTTTTCGGCAATCAGCTGGGCATTAGCATCCGGCTTTTTTACTTCAACAATATTGAGAAATAACTCTTTACTCGATAGCCGCTGCAACTCAGTCTTCAGCTGCTCTACTCCAGCACCTTTTTTGCCAATTACTATACCAGGCCGAGCAGTATGAACAATAACCTTAACCTTATTAGCCGCCCTCTCTATCTCGACCTTCGCAATCCCGGCCGAGTAAAGAAACTTTTTAACAAACGCCCTAACCGCCAAGTCCTCATGAAGAAGCTTTGAGTAGTCTTTACCATCAGCAAACCAACGAGAATCCCAGGTCTTATTTACACCTAATCTAAACCCAATTGGGTGAGTCTTCTGTCCCAAGCTATCCTATCCTCTCTTCAAGCTTTACATGCAAATGGCATGTCCTCTTGTTAATTTTAAAGGCCCGCCCTTGAGCTCTTGGCCTAAACCTCTTGATTATTGGTCCTGGACAAACCATCAAACCGGATACTACTAACCCGTTCGGGGATATTCCCTGTTGGGCTGCGTTCGCAACCGCACTCGCAATCACACCTGCCAATGCACCTGAAGCACGGCGTCGACTACTAAACCTGAGTATACTAAGAGCCTCCGCAACGGGGCGGCCACGAACTAGGTTTGCCACCAACATCGCCTTTCGCGGCGTAATCCTAACATAATTTAACTTTGCACTAAACATATCTATTCACCACTCTACTATTTACTAGCCTTACTTGCATCTGCCCCTGCCTTCTTGTCGGCCGGAGTGTGACCATGAAATACTCGCGTTAGAGAGAACTCCCCCAACTTATGACCAACCATATTCTCCGTCACATACACTGGGATAAATTTCTTCCCATTATGTACAGCAAAAGTGTAACCCACCATGTCCGGCAGTATCGTAGAACGACGAGACCAAGTCTTAATAACCCTCTTGTCCTTACCCTCTGATCCTTCAGCTATTTTCTTTAGAAGGTGTTGATCTATAAATGGACCTTTTTTTAATGACCTTGCCATCTTGTAATCTCCTATGAGGCATGCAATCCGTTACAGAATTACTTCCTACGGCGTACAATAAAACTATCTGATCGCTTATTATTTCGAGTCTTGTAACCCTTCGTTGGCTGTCCCCAAGGAGTCCTGGGATGGCCCCCCCCCGAGGTCTTCCCTTCGCCACCACCATGAGGATGGTCAATTGGGTTCATCGCTACACCGCGCACAGTTGGACGAACCCCTAGCCAACGCTTACGACCTGCCGTACCAATCACCCGATTCATATGATCAGTATTAGAAACCTGCCCTACCGTAGCACGACAAGTGTGATGAATCCGTCGCAACTCCCCTGACGGGAGCTTAACCAAACAGTAGTCACTCTCACGCCCCATCAACTGCGCCACAACCCCAGCCGAGCGGACAATTTGTCCACCCGCTCCCGGTATAATTTCAACATTATGAATTAATGTACCGACAGGCATTACACCAAGTGCAATTGAATTCCCAGGTTTGATATCAGCAGAATTATCGGCTAACACTACATTACCTACAGCCAACCCAACTGGCGCTAGAATGTACCGTTTCTCTCCGTCGCGATACACAATCAAAGCAATAAATGCCGACCGATTTGGATCGTACTGAATACTATCCACAACCCCTGGAATACCAAGCTTATCACGCATAAAGTCAATACGACGGTAATGACGCCTGTGCCCCCCACCAATATGACGAGTCGTAATTCTTCCATAGGCGTTACGCCCGCCGGTCTTCCTTAGGTCTTCTAATAAACTTTTCTCGGGTTGCCCACTCAAACCACTAAAATCAACCGAATTCTTATGACGCACACCAGCCGATGTTGGCTTAAATACCTTTACTCCCATAGTCTAAATTCCCTTTGTAAAATCAATACGATCGCCGGCCTTCAGGCGAACAATTACTCGTTTCTTTTGCGGAACCCGGTAGGGACCAAATTTGCTACGTTTCGTCTTTTGATGGGTTCTGAGTGTTGAAACACCAACAACACTCACACCATACTTTGCTTCAATCAGCTGTACCGCCTGTACGCGATTTAACTCGGTACTAACAAAAAACGAATATGCACCCACAATTTCGCTCTGCTGTAGCGACTTTTCACTAAGAACTGGCACCAAATCACTTTTCTTCATAACTTTTTAAATATCCTTGCAAAGAACTACTTACACCGCGCATGCAGTGCCAATAAATCAGCTTCCGCAACAACCAAAAATTCAAATTTCAATAGACTATGAATGCCAACTGCTTCTACTGGCTCAGCCTTCACCGACTTAAGATTCCTAGAAGATCGAAACAAATTGGTATCCTTCGAACCAAGAAAAACTGCTGAGCCACAAGTTAGTTTATCATTCAATAACTGACTAGCTGCTTTTGTCGAACACTGCTTGAAATCACCTTGGACCACTAGAAACTTACCAGCGGCAATCTTATCAGCTAACACCATCTTCAAAGCAGACTTCATCATTTTCTTCGGAGTACGCTGCTTGTAACATCGAGGCTGCGGTCCAAAGGCACTTCCACCTCCCGGATTTAGCGGACTGCGAGACGAACCCTGGCGCGCACTACCTGTCCCTTTTTGCTTGAAAGGTTTTTTACCACCACCACGAACAAGCCCTTTAGTTTTAGTAGAAGCGGTGCCTTGCCGCCTGCCGGCTAACTCAGCCAAAAGCACCTGGTGCACTACACCTTTATTTGTTGGAACGGTACCAAGATCAAACTCCCGCGTTCCTGACTCAACACCATCGATATTATAGACCGATACTTTCATACTCACTCACAATTCCTTAACAGGTGAACCAAAATATTAAAACTAATGCGCTACGGCTTTACTGTCTGCTTTACAGATACAAGGCAATTTTTATGGCCTGGAACGGACCCTTTTACGAGTAAAACTTTTCTCTCGCTATCTATTGCAACAACCGTCAAACGCTGAATAGTTGCCCTAGCACTACCCATCTGCCCTGGCATCTTCTTATTCTTGAAACATTTTGCTGGATCTGCGCGGTTCCCAATCGATCCTAGACTTCTATGAGACAATGACGCTCCGTGACTTTTAGGCCCACCAGACATATTGTGGCGCTTCATACCGCCCTGAAAGCCTTTTCCTTTTGAGTCTGAAGATACATCCACCAAATCGCCGATCTTAAACTTTGGTTCGATACAAGCTCCTAGTATATTGCTTGTATTTTTTACATCGGCTTCGGGTAATCTCAATTCTCTAACAAAGCGAAACCCTGCTGCACCAACCGACTTGAAATGACCCTTCTCAGCAGCTGTAGCGTTCTGAGATTTTTTTTCGATAAGCCCAACCTGATATGCAGTATATCCATCTTTGTCGAACGTTTTGGCCTGGGTAATAATAGCTCCGGAATAATCTAAGATCGTCACGGGGACCCTAACTCCAGCCTCAATTTCAAGCTGCGTCATACCCACTTTAGTACATAGAATCTTAGGTAAAGTTACTGGCTGACTAGCAGCAGAAGCGACTTCTGCCTGTTTTGAATTTAAAACATTATTTTCCATAAATACCTTTTGTTTTAGCGCTCACACCGCAGCATCACCCAAGAATCGGGATGCATTCACAATGCAATAGGGGAGAAGTCGGGAAATGAGTGCGATAATAGCAATTTTTTTAAGACTTAATCTCTACATCAACACCAGCTGACAGATCAAGTTTCATCAAACTATCTACAGTTTGTTGAGTAGGCTCCAAAATATCGATCAACCTCTTATGAGTACGTACCTCAAACTGTTCACGTGATTTTTTATCAACATGTGGCGACCTAAGAACACAGTATTTATTAATCACTGTAGGCAAAGGAATTGGACCACGTACTTTTGCCCCTGTTCGTTTTGCTGTATTCACAATTTCCCAAACAGATTGATCTAATATGCTGTGATCAAAAGCTTTTAGCTTAATTCTAATTTTATGTTCCATTATTATTCCTATAAGTGTCCGAACAAGATCATAAAAAGACTTGATTAACAAGTTAAATTTTGACTACTCCAAGATTTCAGCAATAACGCCGGCGCCGACGGTACGGCCACCCTCGCGAA
>CAZYPH010000034.1:0-19911 GCA_964649095.1 uncultured Oligoflexia bacterium
AACCAATGCTGGATTCAGACCAATATGACGCGGCTGCTTTTATGAGACACCCCTGCTTCGTTAGACGGTCTTTCTCACACAGCGTTTGAGCTGCCACCAAGAGGTTTAACGTTTCTTGGTTTAGTGGGTATGATTGATCCGCTGCGACCCGAAGCTCGAGATGCCGTTCAGGCTTGTCGGCGTGCCGGTATTACTGTGGCCATGGTAACAGGAGATCATCCCGTAACTGCGCTGGCGATTGCGCGCCAATTAGACATGGCAGAGTCGATGAATCAGGTCGTCTCTGGGCCGCAGCTTGCTGCAGGCGATGCCAAAGAAGCTGCGCGTTTGATGAATAATGCGTTAGTTTTTGCGCGGGTGACTCCGACACAAAAATTAGAAATTGTGCAGCACTTTATTGCACAAGGAAAATTTGTGGCCGTAACCGGCGATGGCGCTAATGACGCACCGGCGTTGAATGCCGCGAATGTTGGCATTGCCATGGGTCATAGTGGCACCGACGTCGCCAAAGAAGCGTCGGATTTGATTCTATTAGATGATCGTTTTGCGTCGATTGTAGCGGGTATTGAGGAAGGCCGCATCGCCTACGCTAATATTAGAAAAGTTATATATTTATTGATCTCTACCGGTGCTGCCGAGATCTTGATTTTTTTGTTGAGTCTCATTTTTAAAACACCGCTACCCCTCACCGCGGCACAAATATTGTGGTTAAACCTGGTCACAAATGGCATTCAAGACGTCGCTCTGGCTGTGGAGCCAGGTGAGGGCGATGAGTTGGCGCGCCCACCCCGTGCGCCAAATGAGCCGATTTTTAATCGTTCGATGTTAGAGCGTATCGTGTTGTCTGCGTTGGTGATGGGCGGTGTGTCGTTTGGTCACTTCTGGTACTCGCTGCAAGATGGTTTATCTGTCGAGGCCGCGCGCAACTCTACGCTGTTACTCATGGTGTTGTTTGAAAATATTATGATCGGCAATTGTCGTTCCGAAACGAAATCAGCCTTCGCAATTAAACCGTGGAGTAACCCTGCGCTACTAATCGGCGCTGCGCTTGCACAAGGCGTGCATATTTTGGCGATGTATTTGCCTGGGTTGCGTTCGATATTAAGCGTCTCGCCAGTGTCTGTTTGGGAATGGTTAGAGTTGTTGGCACTGGCATCGTCTGTGTTTGTGGTGATGGAGCTCTATCGTGGACTACGTGTATTAATGCAGAAAACCCTTGGCAATTAACCAGGGCAAAGCCACGTAAAGCGTGACGTCACGTACTAAATAATAAACGAACACCGCCGCAGCAACGCGCCAGCCGTAACGTTTGATGAGACCTTTAAAACCATCGGTTTTGAGAACGGCAAGAGCGTTCGTCATTGCTTCGGTTGAACCGATGCGCCAAATACTCACTAAAACGCCTGCAAAAAACGCAATTAAACCAGAGCTGCGAAATGGCGTCGTCATCGAAAATGTTTGATACAGATAACCCGCCATCACAGGCCCTATCACACGCGCTAGACTACTGGCCGATTGGTAGATGCCGAGTGTAAGACCTTTGGTATTTTCTGCAGCACCTTTAGACGCCAAACTTGAAAGTGATGGGTTCGTAATGGCGCTTCCGACAGCAATGACACATAAAAATATTTGTATATATATTAAAGAATAGGCATACGAAAAACCGATATAACCTGTGCATAATAGTAAACAACCCATTGTGATTAAGTTAATTTCTCCAAATCGTTTGCTTAGCTTACCGATGAGACCACCTTGAATAATGGCCATCACAAGACCCATAAGCGCAAAAAAGTAGCCCGCTTTTTCAGCACTCAAACCAAATTTTTCTAACATGTAGAGTCCAAACATCGTCTCCATTTGTGTGATGGCTAACGTTAGTAGAAAGAACGTAAGCGTTGCCGTGCGTGTCCGGCCGTCGGCAAAAACAAGTTTCAGACCGGCTTTAGAAAAACGTTTGATACGGTTTTGTTGTCTAGTGTCTTGCGAGATGGGCGGTTCCTTTAAATAGAAATACGCAAATATTAAATTGAGAGTAGATAATCCGGCCGCCACATACATGGGTGTGACGAACGAGTGACGTGATAAAATGCCGCCTATGGCTGGTCCGAAAATAAAACCTAATCCAAACGACGCGCCAATAATGCCCATGCCCTTCGCGCGATTGTGTTCGTCGGTGATGTCGGCAATATACGCAGAGGCGGCCGAGATATTAGCACCAAAAACACCTGCTAGTGCACGACCCAAAAACAACATCCACACCGCGTGGGCATTGGCTAAAATTAAAAGAGCACTAATACCACCAGCAATTGATGCGAGTAAGATGGGGCGTCGCCCCCACTTGTCCGATAATTGGCCCCACACCGGCGAAAATAGAAACTGCAATGCGCTATAAGTCGCTAATAAATAACCTAACTGTTTCGGCGATGTGCCGAATGTTTTGGCGTAGTAAGGGAAGAGCGGAATGACGATGCCGAAACCGACTAAATCTAAAAACACGACAAGAAAGATGGTGAGAAGTGCTCTTTTTTGATTCATAAATAGTCTATACCATGACTAAAACACCTGAGAGTATTGCGCGTTTAATTGTTTTTACGGTCTCCATTTATGCCGCCGCTGTGTTCGGCTCGATGGCCATGATGAGTATTGCAGCCGCATGGGTGTTCGTCGTGTGGCTTTGGGTGTGGTTTAAAAGTCGCAACCAACAATTGGAGCTGGTTAGTTTTCGCTTATGGTCTGTTCAGCCGCTTTTTTGGCCAACGATTGCGATTATTGTCACGGGGGCCGCGTCGCTGATTCGGGCGCAGTTTTGGCCTGAGCCTTATTATGAAGTTGTGCCTGAAATTCATTTTCTGAAAGACATGGCCAAGAGTTGGCACATTATATTTATCGCGCCATTGGCTCAGTTGCTGATGCTGTTAGATGCCCATCAAAAGAAGAAAGTGTTGAAAGTTTGGTTTGTTGCAGCGCTGGTCGTAGGTGTGTTGGGTTGTGTGCAATATTATGTGCCGTTGATAAAACCACAAATTATCCCGCAGTTTTTAGAGATTAGAGATTCTTTAGGCGCCGTCGGGCGTTATTTTGGTGGACGTTTTCATGCCAACGGCTTGAGTGGTTTTCATTTGAGTTATGTTTCGATTTTAACATTTCCCACGGCCATGGCCTGGGTGTTGTGGGTAAAACGGCGTAATTTGAAATGGTTTGTGGGCTGCGCGATTTTAAGTGCCGCGACCATTTTTTCGTACTCCAAAATGGCCTGGATCGCTTTGCCTGTGATGGTTTTATTTATTTTGAATGAAGCGCTTCAAGGAAAGAAGAAGGCCCTATTTCTAGCCGGATTAATTTTAGTCTGTGGTGCCGCTAGCCGCACCGATGCGTTTCGTTTGCGGTGGGCGAGTCAACAGACGTGGATCGATCGTATTAATATCTGGGAAGCCAACGTCGACATGGCCAAAAAATTTCCACTCTTTGGTGTGGGTTGGCATCACAACTCGGATTTGACGGAAAAGTATTACCAGGCTCACTACCGACATGGATTTATCTCGCACGCGCACAATAATTTTTTAGACCAATTGAGTACAACAGGTCTTGTTGGTTTGGCAGCGTATCTTTGGTGGACGGTGGTGTCGTTATATATTTTATTTAAGATATATAAAAATTCAAATATGTTTATCTTTCGTGCCTTCGGTTTAGCTATGTTAGCCGGCTGGTGCGGCCTGCACTTGAATGGTTTAACCCAAGCCAATTGGTGGGATGCGAAAGTGTTACATCAAATTAGTTTCGTAACCGCCGTGTCGTTGGCGCTAGTTGTGGGCGCGAGTCGTGCTACCAAATCGTGATTTGTAAAAGCCCTGATGCGCGAAGCGCGGGAACTCGCCGACTAAGCGACAAAGCAGATGGGCCTTTTTCCCGGTGAACTAGTTATTGTTTTTGGCTGGACATGAATATGGAGTGCGTAATTGGCACTTTCCTAACCTTTCCCTTCGCCGGCGGAAACTGCAGCGTCTTAATCTGCGCAATAACACAGTCGTAAAGATCGGGATCGGGGGCTTTCATTTGAGTGATTTGTACGAAGTTTACGCGTCCGAAGGCGGTGCTGTCGGCAAACTCAATCGTAAACACCACTTCAATTTGCTGCCTAGCGCCGGTCTGCACTGAGATGCTTTCTTTCGCGCAACGCTCAAACTTGGATTTGTTTTGAACTAGGGTTTTGTAAACCGGGCCGTTAGTGCGCTTAAAAACTACATCGATCGCATGGTTGGTTTGTTGACTCACGCTACTGCAGCTAGAAAATACAATAAGTATATATAGTGAAAATAATATATATATATTATTGTCTCGGATACTGTTGCGCGTAAAGCGATAAAAACTGTTGAACGATGTTCTCGGCATAAGGTGTCGCAATGGTGTTTAAAAAGTGTTTGAAGTTTTTTGGGGCCTTCTCATCAGCATCATCTGAAATGGTACGAATTACGGCAAATGGTTTTTCGTGTTCAAAACACACTTGGGCTACGGCGGCGCCTTCCATTTCAATAGCGCGCGCTGACGGTATGCGTCGAACAATGTCGTTACGAATATCTCGAGCCGTTACAAACTGATCGCCGCTGACAATGTCTCCAAAATGTACTGACGCTTCAGGCGCCAGTTCTTTTAGCGTGTTTGTGGCGGCGGTAGTGAGTAGGTCGCGTAAGAGGGTATCGGCCGACAAAAAAGTGCGGTTTAAATACGGAATCTCAAAAGGCTTAAAAATAGGTGTGGCATCTAAGTCGTGTTGCCATAGGTCGCGTGCGATGACGACGTCGCCAATGCGTACGCTGTCGTGAGCGCTGCCTGCGACACCTGTAAATAGAATCTCATCGACGGCAAAATGCTGCAATAAAGTCGTCGCTGTCGAGGCCGCGGCGACTTTGCCCACACGCGCCATCGTGAGAATAATCTGAATGTGTGGTGCGGTCGGGCACGCGCCATAATAATAAGTGCGGCCGGCAATGATTTTAGTGTCATCTAATTTTAGATGTTGTTGGAGTGTGTGTATTTCTTCGGGCAAGGCCCCCATTAAACCTAATGTACGCTCGGTATTCATGCACCGAGCGTACGAAGGTTATGGGTTAGAGTCAATTTTGACGCGGGTCTATTGGCGGAGTTCATGGGTTTGTGTTGCGGGGGCTGGTTGTGAGTCCCCCTCTTGTGAGCCTTGTGGTGCGGTGTCGAAGGTTTCGTCAAGCTGTCTGCGCTGTTCGGCTTCAAGAGGTCGGTTGGCTTCGTCATAAGCTGTTTGGCGGCCTACCTCTTGGGCGGCTGGTAATCCACCTACTTCTAACCAGTCACGAGCACTACCATTGTAGTCGGCTATCAATAGCTGTAACTCGCGGAGGTGGTCAGCATTAAGGCGTGCACGCGCTCTAAGAACGTTCTGCTCAGCTCTCCTGCCCATAGCGATTAAACGCTCCATACGTTGCCTGCGTTGGGCTTCCATGTTGGCCGCATTCTGTCGTGCCGCGCTGGTTCTGGTTTCATTGAGTGTGGCAGGTAAACCCGTTCTCCTAAATATCTCTTGAAAGTTTGCTGCAGTAATTGGCGTGTTGATGGACGATCGCAGGGCTGCCATCGACATGTATTCTGTATAGCGTGTGATGCTTTCGACGGAGTGGAAGTTTGCGCGCAAAATATTTGAATTTTGAAAAGTAAGTCGCACTAGTTCGTGAGCTCTTTGGCTGAGCGAGGTAGGGCAAGAACTCGAGCCTTGTTCAGATACTCTGTATTGCTCACACAATACTTCGTTGAACCATCGGTTCATCAAATTGATGAGGTCTGTTGTTGCCCCTTGTCGTGCCGTTGTGGTGAAGCGCGTTGTTGCGTCCCTTTGGGTTCTGGGGGTTCTTGCTGGAGTGGTTTGGGCGTTGGCAGCCGGCCCTGCGACGCTGAGTATTGTGGCTAAAACCATTGTTTGTTTTGTGATGTCGTAGAGTTTATCAAGAAAACGGAATCGTTTAGCGGCCAATGTTGTTTTAAGAGAATTTTTTTTGACTAAAGAATCGTTCATTTTAAGTCCCCCCCCTTTTTTTGGAAAATAACTTTAATCATGTGAATCAAATTAATTTACAGGAGCAGATCTGCTTGGAGCAGGCCGAGTGTTATTCGATGCGCTCTCTTCGCTACTCGCGTCTTGTGTTCGGCCAATACTGATCGCAGTGTCACTGCCGCCGACAATTAGTTGCTCTGTCGCAGCTGGGGCATTTCGCGGGTCGGTGAGGCCAGACGTCAAACGATCGAATCCTCGCTCCAATGATCGAGTAGCTCTGCCTGTAGTACGCTCCGCGTTGCGTAGAGCTCTTTCCGCATTCCGTTCGGCTCGTCGCACTGCTCTGTCGGATGCTGGATTATTAATTGCCCGAATAGCCCGGTTTGCATCACGCGTAGCTCTTTCAGCACTCCTCTCGGCACGCTGTGCAGCGCGGCTGGAAGTAGTTCTTGTTGTTTGGCGTCCACCGTTCAGGGCGCGGTCAGCGTTGGCTTGGGCTTCTCGAGCAATACGGTCGGCTTCGGCATCGGTCATAGTAGTGGCGCCCCCGCTCACACGTGTGGCATTGCGTGCAACTACCTGAGCCCCTCTAGTCGCTGCATTCAGAGACTCAGCACTCGGTGCGTACAGTTGACTGTTTGCAGTCGCTGGTCGAGGATTTACGCGTCGTAAGAACGCTGCTTGGAATGTCGGGTTTTCGCGATATTGCTGCCGCATTTGCTCGGGAGCATTATGGAGATAGTTGCCAATGGCCTCAGCCCTCTCCGCATAACGAGCGCAGCCCTCGCTCTGTAGATCTGTGATGCCGTGCTGTTGGCACAGAGTGTTGTGAACTTGGTTGATCAAACTATTGCGCTGGGTATTCTGTTGAGGCTCTGGGTTAAGCGGAATGGAGGGCCGCTGAGGCTGGATCTGCATATTCTGCGCAAAACAAACCCGACCAGACATACCACCATTAATCACCGAAGCAAAAACACCCACACTCAATAAAACAGTCCACCGCATGTGTTTTGTGAATTTCGACTTAACCTTGGTTTTCAACATAATCTACCCCTTACCCAAAAGTGTAGAGCATGGGGTAGGTCGGCTAGTAAAAAAAATCGTGTCTTTTATAATTATAATTTATTTATAAATATTAATTATTTACTGATGGCTGTATAAAAAATCAACACAATCCTGTCTGCTTTTTAAACAAGTCAAACGTTTCATTTGAAATCGATTTTAAAATACTTCTTTCTAAAGTTACTGCTTAAGTTCTCTGCCAAATGCCCGATAGAACTAGAGAGTTAGTAAAACTAAAAAAGTTGGGTATTCAATTATGCCACGAGGAATTAGTCATTCAAAAGCGCTTGAGCAGTTAAAATCACGAATTAGTTTATGGGGGAAAGTCCCACCCGTCCATACGTTAAAAGACCACTACCCACAAGTTTACGACTTAAATGAATTATATTTAATATATTTTGGTGCCTGTAATAACCAAGTGCCATTTGTCAGTTTGTTAAATCGCATTGTGGCCGTAGATTACTTCGAGCAACCGAAAGATTTTCGTGTGTATCAGTTTTCAAAACACATTCGTTCCGTGCGTGATTTACAAGAACAGCGCCCAGAACGATGCGATCATTTGGCGCATCTGCACGTCGCAAATTATATTTCAAGTTTAGAGTTTCCACGCCGTTTCTCAAAAGAACTTTCGCCTTTAAAGCTACCTGTGTTGGTAAAACGTCTATTTGAAGTGCTTGTACGTTCACAGCGTATGACGGCTCTTGCATTTGGTCAGGAGCTATCTATAGCGCAGTTAAAACAGATTCTATTTACTGTGGTAGGGCCAGAATCTGAACGAAAGAAAATTTTAGAAGACCCCACTTTTCAAGTGAACGACGACGAGCTTGCTAAGTTCTTAGTGCAGGAGTGGAGTGCGCGATGTGCCGTTTACACTAGTGAAGATTTTCGTGTATCCGCTCAAACAGGTTTTGCCGACGCGCCGATGCGATGGTTTCTAAACGATTGTGTGTTGGCTGCGAGAAACTATTGGATCACACAATGTATTAACAATGCCCAACACGACGCCTTGGCCGAAAAACTGAAAAACAAAATCCAAGATGCGTTAGCAGAAAAAACGGCAGCGGCAAAAAAAGCGGGGTAATCGGCATCCGGCCTCAGGCGCCGTCGGCCTACGGTAAAAAACCAACCACGTCTTTTACGTGCCCTATTTTCTCTTCAGCTATGGCACGTGCCTTAGTTGCCGATTGCGTTAGTAGTTGCGCTAGTGTGGCCTGATCTTTCAAGTATTCTTCCGTTTTGTTTCGAATCGGTTCTACGCACGAAATAATAATGTCGGCGGTTTCAAGTTTAAGATGTCCGTATTGTTTGCCTTGATACTGATCTGTTAGGGAATCGATTGTTTTACCTGTGATGGCAGACTGAATATTGAGCAAATTACTCACGCCGGGTTTGTCGTCGCGTACACAAATTTCAGAGCCAGAGTCGGTAACAGCACGTTTTAGCTTCTTGACAATGGTGTCGTTCGAGTCGTTTAGAAAAATAACGGCACTTGTATCGGTGTCTGATTTAGACATTTTTTCATTTGGCTTTTGTAAAGACATAATACGTGCACCCTGCGGCGCTACAAAAATATCCGGAATTCTAAATATATCTTTTTTATAATGACTGTTGAACCGCTCAGCTAAATCACGCGTGAGTTCTAGGTGTTGTTTTTGATCGGCGCCAACCGGCACAAGATGCGCGTCGTACAATAAAATATCGGCAGCCATAAGCACGGGGTACGTAAATAGGCCGCTACCAATGTGTTGGTGTTTAGCGCTTTTATCTTTAAATTGTGTCATGCGCGAGAGAGCACCCATCGAGGTCATCGTGCCCAATATCCACGCGAGCTCAGTGTGTTGTGGTACCTGCGACTGTACAAAAACCAAACTTTTTGTCGGATCAATTCCGCACGCCAAATAAATCGCAGCACTTTCAAGCGTCTTTGCGCGCAATTGTTGCGGATCTTGCGGGACCGTAATCGAATGCAAATCGACAATACAAAACAAACATTCGTAGTCTTGCTCTTGCAGTCGAACCCATTGTTTTAACGCGCCGAGGTAGTTGCCCAGCATCAAAGAGCCTGAAGGTTGGACGCCCGAAAAAATACGTTTACGTGTCATAGAATTTAGTTTTAGCTGAAATAGAGAATCTTTGTGAATGAGATTTTTCTGCAAAATTCGGGATTTATCGCCAGTACTCATCTAAAATTTTATTCCAGTAAAAAGGGCCATTTTTATGTCGCATTTCATGTCGTCACGACGGCTAAGGCTTTTGAATCCGATAACTACGGTGCGATGGACCAAGTTTATCGTAATCGCGGCTGTTTTCTTTACCTATTCCCTTTCTCCATTGTCCGCTTTTGGGGCGTCTGATGTATCAATTCAGACTCTTCACGATCTATTGAAAGAAGCTCAAAAAAGTTTTGAGACCGTTGCACAAGGTAACGCTCGAGTAAGTGCAGCTGAAGCCACGACGCGTCAGGCCTGGGCGATGTTAATGCCTCAGATAAATTTAGGTGCGTCATATACAAGACTTGATCGCCCTCCTGGGCCTGTTTCGCAGTTTAACTTGCCAGGGCGGCCCGAGGCTCGTTTGGTGTTGCGGCAACCGATTTTTCAAAGAGGGCAAGAGTATTATCGACTGGCGCAGGCTGGCCTCAATGTCGAGGCTGCTCAGCAGCTGAAACGGGTGCAGGTTACGCAGCTGTTGATTCAAACTGTGGAGGCGTTTTTTCGGGCAAAAACGGCGGCTTTAGACGTAGAGTCTTTGCGTCGCCAGGTAGAATTAAGTCAAAAGCGGGTGTTGGAGCTGAAAAATAGAGAGCGTATTGGTCGCACCCGTACGTCAGAATTGTTGGCGGCTAGTAGTGCCCTAGCAGGCTTAGAAGTGCAGCAATTAACAGCGCAGCGCAATAGCCAAATCGAAATAGAAAATATTTTTTATTTAACTAACTTGCGCCTAAAGCCGCAGCAAATTATCGATGCAAATGACGTTTTGCCTAGTCTGCCAGCTAATGCCGAGGCCTGGGTGCAAGCTTTGCCTCAGGTAAAAGAAGCACAGACGCGTTACGAGATTGCTGCAAATCAGCGCAAACAAACCCTTTTGGGCCATCTGCCGACTATCGACTTTACGGCCAATTATTTTTTAAAACGTGTGGGTATTCTTGAGAACCAAAAGTGGGATTTTACGATCGCCCTTGATCTACCTCTGTTTCAGGGTGGTGGTGTGGTTTCGACAACACGTGAAGCACTCGAACAAGAAAAGGTCGCTGAATTAGAGTTACAACGACTACGTCGAGAGTGGCTGAATACATACAATAAACTATATACACAGTTAACGCAGCAGCAAACTGAGGTGACACTGTATGAGCGAGCTGTAAAACTCAATCAAGCCACAGTAAAAGCGCAAGAGGCTGACTTTCGTCAAGGTTTGGTTACCAATCTAGATGTCTTGCAGAGTTTGCAGAGTCTGACAGAGAGCGAACGTGCGTACCATCGTGCGTTGTCTGAACTTGCCAATGTAAAGGCCACTATGGCTGTTTTACAAATGGATGAGGTGTTATGAAACTACTCCCGAAAATTGCGATTGAACGGCCCGTGTTTGCATGGATGTTAATGTCGGCTCTTATTATTTTTGGCGCGATTTCATTTTTACGATTGGGTGTGAGTCAGCTGCCCGACGTAGATTTTCCGATCATCAATATCAGTATTGGGTGGGAGGGGGCGGCTCCCCAAGTCGTAGAAAGCGAGATCATCGACCCTGTTGAAGACGTCATGATGACGGTAGAAGGCATTAAGTCCATTGAAAGTCGTGCTCGTTTAGGAAGTGCATCGTTGACGTTAGAGTTTGATCTGGATCGTCCACTTGATGCGGCGTTGCAAGATGTGCAGAGTAAACTATCTCAAGTGACGCGATTATTGCCGAAAGAAGTTGATCCACCTGTAGTGTCTAAAACCAACCCAGAAGACCAGCCAATAATGTGGATTGCTTTTACCTCTGAAAAAACGCAACCCGATACACTGCGCACGATGATGGCTTTTGTGCGCGATCAAGTGAAACACCAGTTCACCACCGTAAAAGGCGTAGGTGAGGTGATGTTGGGGGGATATATCGATCCTGCGCTTCGAATTTGGGTCGATCGTGAACGTCTTAATAAAAACCAGCTATCAGTTACCGATCTCATGGGTACGATACGTAATGAACATGCCGAGTTGCCATCGGGGCGCATTGAAGCCAGTGCGCAAGAGTTTAATGTGCGGTCGTTGGGCGAGGTGGTTGATCCACAAGAGATTAGTCGATTGGTGGTTCAGACTCGCGGCGGGCAACCAAACTTTAAACGTTTAGTAGTTGGTGATGTAGCGCGTGTCGAAGACGGGCTTGCTGACGTGCGTCGTATTAGCCGTTCGCAAGAAACGCGAGCAATTGGATTAGGAATTAAAAAACAGCGTGGCACTAATGCTGTAGCGGTTGCGCACCTGATTCATACTAAAGTAGCTGAGATTAATAAGACCCTACCTCAGGGCATGCAACTTAACGTTGTATTTGATGGTACTCGTTTTATTGAGGAGAGCATCGGTGAGCTAAACTTTACTTTAATTCTAAGTGCCCTACTAACGGCCGTTGTGTGTTTGTTGTTTCTGGGGTCATTGTCGGCCACGTTTAACGTGGTGTTGGCTATTCCGACATCGGTTATCGGTACTTTTACGATACTACTTTTTTCGAGTTTTACTCTAAATACATTTACTTTACTGGGGTTGAGTCTTGCGATTGGTATTGTCGTCGACGATGCCATCATGGTTTTAGAAAATATCGTACGGCATCGTGAAATGGGTAAGTCGCGTTATCAGGCGGCGCTAGACGGCTCACAAGAGATCACTTTTGCGGCTATGTCTGCCACCATTGCGATTGTCGCAATCTTTATACCTGTGGCGTTTATGCAGGGTGTGATTGGCAAGTTCTTTTATCAATTTGGAATCACGATGACGGCTGCTGTGCTGTTGTCTTTAGTTGAGGCGCTCACTTTAACGCCGATGCGTTGCGCGCAGTTTGTTGAAACCAAAGCCGATTTGGGCTGGATTTCAACCAAGTTTGACGCCGCCTTTAATAAATTAGAGAAATTATATATACAGCTTTTAGCTTGGTGTTTAGCTAGACCAAAAAAAATTATTCTAGCCTCGCTGCTTTTCTTCGCAGCGAGTTTGTTTGTCGTAAAATTTATTAAAAAGGAATTTCTACCGGCTCAAGACCAGGGCCGCTTTATGGTACGGGTGCAAACTAAAATGGGTTCGTCGTTAGAAGCTACGAATCAAAAAATGTTGATTATTGAAAAAATCGTACGCGAGCACCCTACGGTAGAGCGCTATTTTTCATCGGTGGGTGGTTTTGGGGGTGGCGAAGTCAATACCGGTGTTTTGTTTGTTACGCTAAAACCTCCGAGCGTACGTAAAGTAGATCAGTTTGCTGTCATGGCCGATTTTAGAAAACTCTTGGCAAAAGTTGATGGTGCAAAAGTGACGCTTCAAGATTTATCGATGCGTGGGTTTACGGCGTCGCGAGGTTTTCCATTAGAGTTTTCCGTGCGTGGCAGTAATTGGGAAACACTTGCAGCCGCATCGCAGAAGCTCATGGCAGCGATTGAGGCCACCGGTCTCGTGACCGACATCGATTCGGATTACCAGTTAGGCCAATCTGAAGTGCAGGTTGTTCCGAATCGAGAGCGTGCTGTGGCAGCCGGAGTCTCCATTCAGGCTATTGGCGAGACTATTAACGCACTCATCGGCGGTGTTTTAGTGGGTAAATTTACTCGTGATGGTAGGCGCTATGATATTCGTATTCGCTTAGATGCCGATCAACGCATGCATGCACGAGATATTGAAAAACTCTATGTGCGTAACAATCGCGGCGAGTTGATTCGATTGGGGCAGGTTGTTGACATCAAAGAGCAGCCTGCTTTGCAGGTTATTACGCGGCGCGACCGCGAACGTTCGGTAAGTGTGTTTTCCAATTTAGCCCCACATGCTTCGCAAGCCGCCGTGATAGCTAGAGTACAAGAGTTGGCTAAACAGCATTTGCCCGAGGGGTATCGCGTCGTAATGAGTGGCTCTAGTGAAACGTTTAAAGAATCGTTTCAGAGTTTGGTCTTTGCATTATTATTAGGTCTCGTCGTTTCGTACATGGTGCTCGCCTCACAGTTTAATAGTTTTATTGACCCGATTACGGTTCTGGTGGCCTTGCCGTTTTCGTTGTCTGGAGCTTTTTTTGCTCTATGGATGACGAACCAATCTATAAATATTTATAGTTTAATTGGATTGATTCTGTTGATGGGTATCGTAAAGAAAAACTCTATTCTTCTCGTCGACTTTACTAATCAAATGCGGGCGACAGGTGAGTCCGTGTTGCATTCACTTCAACATGCGTGCCCCGTGCGTTTACGGCCTATTAGTATGACGTCGTTGGCTACGATTGTGGGGGCGATACCTCCGGCGTTAGCGATTGGCCCAGGGGCTGAGTCACGCATACCGATGGCCGTTACCGTCATTGGTGGAGTTGCTTTGTCGACCGTGCTTACGTTGTTAGTGGTTCCCTGTGTTTATTTGGTCTTTTCTAGGGGTTCTAAGATCGATCGTATAACGGCGTCGGTGTCAGATAGATCTTCAAAATAGTAGTCCGGATTTTGATTGCGAAGTTCTACCTGGCATACTCCCTTACCCGTACCCACAGCAATTGAACGGGCGTTAATTGATTTGCCACAGTTTACGTCGTGAATAGTGTCGCCGATGATCACAATGTCTTTTTCCCTAAAATGCAGACCACACTCTTGGAGTGCGCGTTGCTGCGCTAAAAGCGGTAGTTGGTAACGATCGGGATTATCATCGCCAAAAACGCCCGCGAATCCAGAAAAATCAAAATGATGTTCGAGTCCAACACTGGCAAGCTTCGAAAGCGCCCCCCGTCTAACATTGCCTGTTAATAAACCAACTACAATACCCGCGTCTGTAAATTGTTTTAGTTTATCGAGCAACGTAGTGACGCCGGGTAGTACCGTGACTTCATGCTTTCTGGCACTGAGTAGTTCATCAGCGATTCCCAGATAGGTGTCGATAATCGCCTCGAGTTTACGGCGTAGCGCGGGGTCGTTGAGATCACCGTCAATCGACACTGATGTTTGCAAAATCTCAAAAGCAATTTGCAGATCGGTTTTCCCGTTAAACGATGTCTCAGGCATTACAAAACCAGGAAAGTGCACCTGCATGGCCTGATAAAAACTCTCCTTCCAAAGAGGGCCCCCATATAGAATGGTGCCGTCAATATCGAAGAGTGCTAATCGCTTGTGGGCTTTTATCATGCCAAGTTCCTAAATTGAGGGTGTGTCTTTAACTGTGCTAACACATGCTGTCTATCGGATTCAGTATACAAACTACTCGTGTTAATGCGGTGTATAAAATCTTCTGCAAGCGGCGCTTGTAATAGATTAAATGCCGACGCTGCAATCGTAGTCTGCGCTTTGGCACCGGTGCTAGTGCCCTTGCCCACGAAAAACTGCGACAATAATAAGTTTAATCGTGCATGGGTAGAGCCACTGTACGTAAATAACTTAAATTCGTTTGGTCCCAAATAGTGTTTTAAGGCCGTAAATGTTTCTATCGACCAAAGTGACTTATCTACTTTGTGTGAATAGAAATCATAAAAAACATAAACTATATCTGATCTTCTTAATATATTTCTTTTCCAATATGCTACGGCATCGCCTTCGAGTAGCTGCCATTCTATTGTTAACTTATTATATTGTTTTACGATGCGATTTTGACTCAGTAACTCGCGAACGATCTCGCCATATTTTACGAGTAGTGGAAATCGATCGATATGCGTTAGGGCAAGCTCCAGGCTCGACAAGTCAGTTTCAAACGAAATGATCTCTAAGTTCGTTTCGTGCTCAATAGTTGCGTTTAATGCCGCATCGATAGCCATCAACGCATTAGCTGCGATGCCTAGACCCACATCTAAAACCACCGTGTCGCGGTTCGCGAGCAAACTGTTTACCAGACTTGATTGATTAATATATAGAATCTGTGCCTCGCGTTCTGGGCCAATCAGCGAGTGCATGGTTTCACCCGATGCCACATGTTTCAGGCTCGTGCTTCCGTTCTCATTCGTGTGCAGGCTATGAGTATGCTCTACAGGGCGTGGTCTATTGTGGCGCCATTTGGCGTAGACGATAATGACGAGAAACAGTGCCAGAAAAAAGACCCCAAAAACCCCCTCCATGATCATAGAAAACTGACGTTGAGCAGCGTTTATGGAACGACCAATGGGTATTCTGGTTTGCTCAGTATGATCTGGTTGGTAGTGGCTTGCATCAATGTCCCAACAGCGGGGCTGATCAGCTGCGTACAAAATAGTTAGGGTGTTGTTCGGGTGTGGAGTGACCGGGATGCTCGACGCTTTTTTACTGTGGCCGTCTTTATAAATATTTTCAAAAACAGTACTCGCAAGGTCGTACACCAGTTGCCCGCGACGGTTTTTCTTAACTTTTATGATAGACGCTTCGGCAAACTGCGGGCGGTTACGCATTGCTACATCGCATACTCTAATTTGATAGACATCGATCAATAACATTGCCGACAACAACCCAGGGAACAACACAGCCAAAATGTACCAAACGGCTGCGTTATCATGAAAGCCTGAGGCGGTGGTTGAGGTGCGTTCGCCGATCGTATTATTCATGAAATTATCTTGACTGCGTTTCATACCTTTATGCGTGTGTTTCGAGTGGCAGCACATCGATGCCCACTGATTTTAATAATTCTAGACTGTCTTTCAGGCGATAATCTTGCGCATAATAAATCGTCCGTACATTACCCAAGTTAATCAGGCGTTTGGCGCATTGTACGCACGGAAGATGTGTGACAAACACGACTTTCTCAATAAATCGTGGTGCATCGCAATTGATGACCGCGTTTTCTTCTGAGTGCAGGCAACCACAGTTGCCTGGCTCTAACCGGTCGCAGCTATTGTGTAATCCGGTGGCGTTACCGTTGTAGCCTACGCTCAAAACTTTGCGGTAATCGGTAGAGGTAATGACCGTGCCGACGTTTAGTCTTGTGCATGTGCTACGGCTCGCAAGATCGTGCGCTAGTTTCATGTAAATTTCTTGAAACGAGGGTCGCTTTCCGAGCGAATCATTCGGGCGAAGGCTAGGATGCGCGTTCGTTGGCATGTGCTGATGATCTACTTTTGATTCCGAAATTTCTGGCATATGGTTTACCTCTTACGCTTATGAACAAGATCAAAAAAAATATTAAGTTACGACTCGAGCGCCTGGCGTGGAGACGTAAAACTAACAAGAACACCAAGGGCACGCAAGCAACTCGCCGCCAAACCAAACGAGAGCAGGCCGATAGGCTTGATGCTATAGACCCTATTCAGGCCGATTTATTTAGCAACGATACGATCGAGTTGCTCAAAATCGCAGTACCGTCGGTGGTAAGTCTCTTTCTGGTGAGTCTTTTGGGTTTTGTTGATTCGTTGGTGTTAGGCCGAGTGGGCGCCCATGAGTTGGCAGCTGCGGGATTAGCAACGGCGCTATTTAATCCCGGTGTGTTAGTTGGGGTGGGGCTCTTAAGTGCTGTCGATTATTTTGTGCCGAAGTCGATTGCAGAAGGACGCAAAGTTTCAGCTTTAGTTTATGCCAAAGCGAACTTGCGACTTGCGACGATTCTGTCGATTGTACTGACGTTGTTGATACAAGGATGCATGTATTTTTATGATCTTATTGGGGCCAGTGCGTCGCTAAGTCGTTCGGCTAGTGATTTTATCTACGTAGCGAGTGTTAGTTATTTACCGCTTTTTTTGTCAATCGCTTACGCTAATTTTCTACGCGCACTTGGCAAGGCGACATTGGTCGTCGTTGCATATGTTTTTGCTAATATAGTAAATTTTGTATTTAATTATTGGTTTGTATTGAGCCCGGTTGATCCGTTTGGTGTGGCTGCATGGCTACATCGTTATTTGACGTTTTTACAGGCTAGTGCATTCTCGTCAGTATTAGCTAGGGTAGCGTGTTTTGGAGTCTTATATTTTTACTATCGTCGTGAGGTTCGGTCACTTGAAAACGATTTAGAGGCCGAGCGCTTGCAGGGTGAAAGTAAGATCATGGTGGCGGCTCCGACGACCAGTCTTTTACAACTAGGGGTTCCGGCAGCGGGCAATGCTTTTTTAGAAGTCGCCATTTTTGCTGCCGTTACTATGATGGCTGGTCGATTAAGCGAAACATCGGGGGCTGCCCATCAAGTGGTGCTGCAGCTTGCGTCGTTAACGTTTATGTTGCCGTTTGGTTTGTCAGGGGCTGCAAGTGTCGTTGTGGCCCGTGCTGTGGGTGAACATAGCTTTTTAAGAATACGATTTTTTGCCCATCGTACGCTTTATATGGCAACGAGTATTATGATCGCTTCAGCGCTGTTATTTGTTTTTATTCCTGATCGATTGATTGGATTTTTTGATGTTTCTGAAGAAGTACATCAAGTGGCCAAAAAAATTCTCATTATCGCAGCAGCCTTTCAAATCTTTGATGGCCTACAAGTAACAGCTATCGGTATTTTGCGCGGGCTCGGTAATACCAAAATTACATTTTATGGCAATGCGATTGGGCATTGGTTTGTGGGAATGCCCGTAGCTTGGTTTTCATGTTTTTATTTAGAAAATGGTTTGCGTGGATTGTGGCATGGCCTACTTTGCGGTTTGGCGGCTGTGTCTACCCTAATGTGTGTGGCGGTTGTTGTAGAATTGGCCCGTTATCGAAAGAAGTTTGCTGTTTAATTCAGCGCCCGAATTGGTGGTGGTGGTGCAAAAGAAATATTTAGATATTGTATCTTGGAACGTAAATGGAATCCGTTCAATTGCGTCAAAGGGATTCGTCGATTGGTTATTCCAATCAAAGGTTTCTATTTTAGGTATTCAAGAAATTAAGGCACAGACCAATCAGCTTTCCAATGATCTGCTTATGCCCTTAGGTTACGTCGGTTTTTTCTATCCTGCCAAAAAGCCTGGTTATAGCGGTACGGGGTTTTATATAAGTTCAAAGCTCAAAATGCCTCGCATCGAGTACGGTTTTGGGATCGCGCAGTATAGTCCGTTTGATGATGAGGGCCGTGTCATTACCGCTCATTTCGACGACTTTGCCGTCGTAAATGCGTATTTTCCTAATTCGCAGCGTGATGCTGAGCGGCTGCCCTTTAAGTTAGAGTTTTGCGGGGCCATGCAAAGCCACATGAAATCACTGACCAGTACCTATAAATCGGTTCTATTGATGGGTGACTATAATATCGCGCATCAGGAGATTGATTTAAAGAATCCGCAGTCGAATCAGAATAATGCCGGTTTTTTACCGCAAGAGCGAGCCTGGCTTACGCAGTATTTGAATGTCGGCTATATAGATACCTTTAGATATAAATACCCTGCCTTACGCGACCAGTATTCTTGGTGGAGCTACCGACCTGGTATTCGAGAGCGTAATATTGGTTGGCGTATTGATTACGTTACCGTGAATGCAGAAAGCATTAGTAAAGTAGATGATGCGTTTATATGGCCGCACGTAGTGGGCAGTGACCACTGCCCAGTTGGAATTCGGTGGAAACAAGAGGAATAAAAACTATGGCAAAACCTAATGACGAAATGTCTAAATTTTTTTGGATTGATTTAGAGATGACGGGGCTTGATGTCAAAAAGGACCGTATTTTAGAAGTGGCCGCCATTGTCACGGATCTGCAGTTTAATACATTAGAA
The DNA here is from genome assembly GCA_964649095.1 of uncultured Oligoflexia bacterium. Lineage (GTDB taxonomy): Bacteria > Bdellovibrionota > UBA1018 > UBA1018 > UBA923 > CAZYPH01. The sequence goes on from CAZYPH010000034.1 coordinate 18,845, forward strand.
ACGTACGAATCCGTTGTATGGCAGAGTCCAGAGGTAATTGCTGGTATGAATGCATGGTGTCAAAAGACGCACCGTGAGTCTGGCTTGGTAGACCGAATTCCGCATGGCAAGCCTTTAGGTGAGGTCGAGGCTGACCTATTGGCTCTCATTCATCGGCATTTTGCGGCCGATGAACGCATTGTATTGGCGGGTAACAGTGTATCGAACGATCAAGCGTTTCTATTAGAATATTGTAGAAAATTTGCAGAGCGATTGCATTATCGCGTCATAGACGTGAGTTCTTTTAAACAAGTCTTTAAGTCTTGTTACGGGGTAAAAGTAAACAAAACAAATAAACACCGTGCCATCGATGACATTCTAGAATCGATTGCCGAGTTGAAACATTATTTGTCGTTTATTTCTGTAAAGTCATAACTTTAGTTAGGGGGATCTGTGGGGGTAGAATTAAAAACGCATTCGATTTTTAAATATACTAATATTTGTATATATTTATGTGTGTATTTATTTTTAGGGGTTGCGCATGCCGCATTGCCAGAAGATGATTTTGTCGGCAATACCTATAGTTTGCGATTTCATATGGCAGAAAAAAGTAGTTTAGACCCCAACTACGATGCTGGTACAGCACGCGCCTATCTCATGGGTTATTGCCAGGCGCAGCGGGCCATTGTTTTGCGCCAGATCTGCCAACACGTCGGTTGCGATTCGCGTGGTCAGGGTTACTGGAATGGTAGCAACCGCAGACGCCAGGGTGTTGAAGTCACCGACGATCTCGAAAATTTTGTGCGCCGTTACCCAAATCAAACCGAACCCGTTCATGGCATAACTTGCGTTATGCAAGTCGATCTCAATGCACATATTGGTTTCTATATGTCTGCCGATCGTTCCAATCGTATGACGAATCGTTTAGCATTAGAAGAATTTCAGCAAGATCGCGTTCAGCAGTACGGCACTAGTTTGGTGGCTGTGCCTATCCACTACCACACTGCGCCCGACGTGGTGGGGAACCGAGAGGGGTCGGTTTATTGGGTGAGGTTGGTGCAAGGGTACCTGCAACCCCGAAACTCCCG
>CAZYPH010000035.1:0-19683 GCA_964649095.1 uncultured Oligoflexia bacterium
AGTGGTTCTGGTCATATTTTGGCCAAGGCTAGTTTGATGGATATGGGTATTGATCCGGATACCTTCTTTTCAAAGCAAATTTTTGCCGGCGGCCATGATGCGGCTATTCTGGCGGTGATCAATAAAACGGTTGATGCCGGTGCTACCCTTTCGAACGATGCTGAAGGCAAACATGGCATGTGGACTATGATTCGTTTGAAGCCCGAACAGTACAAAGAGATCAAAGTTTTACATGTGTCTAAAGCCGTGCCGAGTGAGACGTTATCGACCACCAAGAAATTCTATGAAGAGCACGGTGAGGATGTAAAAAAATTAGTCGAATTTTTCAAAAACATCCACAACGACCCTGAAGGTAAGGGGTTGATAGGTGAATTGTATCGTATTGAACAACTTATCGACGCCAAGACCGAAGAGTACGAACCATTGCGCGCTGCGGCCAAGCAGGTCAACGTAAATCAGTAGTTTTTCCCGGTAATTTGTACGTCTTTTGGACTTTTAGACTTGTTTGTTTGATGAGCTTTGGTAGAACTGAGGCACCTTTGTAACTAGTATCGAAACCATTTTCGAAAGTTGCTACATGCAGAAGAACTTTGCTCCGGTTCTAAAAGCAGTGCCTCAGTTTTTTAAGGTTTTCTATTTTCTCTCCCTTTTTACGCTCGTCTTTTTTTATCCTAAAAATGTTCATTCCCAAGATCGTGCTGAACATGCTGAGGATCTTGTCGATGCCGGGCTCGGTCACCCCCAGTTAACGATTGAGTTTGATGCTACCAATCCCAGGCGTATCACACCGCTGCCGGAAGGTTTGGCAGCTAATTATATTACCCATTTCCAGGGAACGATCGTCCACGAGTTGACGGCGGCGGCGGCTTTAGCGCAGCGGCATTTGGTGCGCTTGATTGGTCAACACCGCCCGTCCGAGGTGGTCGCATTACGGCAGGCTCGAGACGATGCTCGGAGACGCATTGAGGCTGCTGAAAGGCGGCAGGCTCCACCAAGTGCTTCGGCTACGATGCGTGTGGGTGCCGGCGCGGGGGTGCTTCAGAGATCGTTTAGTGTGCGGGCCTTGGCGGCATTAACCGATGCTCAGATCGAGCAAGAGGCGACGCTAGCAGCGTACCATCGTGTGCATATGATGGTGGTCGCTGGCGATCCCCGTGAGACGAGTTTGACGTTTCGGGACGGGTATTTGCAGGTCAAGCCCGTGGCCATTGATGGTCACATGGTTTTTGAAGCGTTTAATGCCCCTTTAGGCACCGTATTCTTAGTAGTGGGGTCAGGCGTTGATCGCGAGAGTTTGCCGTTTAGACAGTACGTAGCTCATCTTAGAATGTATTATCGCGAGTCGGGGGCTCGGGTGGTGACGCTCGAGTGCGGCGGGGCTGTCGGCGGCGGAAGCAGCGCGGTTGTTGGAGACGCGTCCCAAACGATACCGCATGATTTTTTTGCACAACACCGACCGCTCGAAAACCTAGGAGACTTGTCCAGAATACGAGAAGCGACAGAGATTCGTGCCATTTTAGAAAGGCCACGCTTCTTTACGACGGAATACTGGAGGGCGTTTCGGGACGCGGTTGTTCGGGGGATTGATCGCAATGATGTTCGTTTAGCCGTTCTTGTCGCGGCCGAGTCGTCGGCGTTGGTGGGGGGCGTGATTAAGTTGAATCATATTTTAGACCCCCATTCGCACCTTAGTTATAATGCAGCGGCTGTGAGTGCCGTTTTTTCGTTGATTGTTGGGATGGGTATTAAGACGTGGAAGAATTATTCGAATCACGGCACCCAGGCGTCGCGTATGGCTAAGAGAGTGGCGCTTAGTGTGTTGTTTGCTTATACGACGAAGGCGGGGCTAGGGGGCACGGCATCGTTGCGATTGTTCGATGAGGGGGGGCATTTTTTAATGTCAGGCCTTACGGAAAATCTACACCTCTTAACCAACGTCGCGATTGCGCGCTTCGCGGGCGACTACTACCGATGGAATTATGTGATTCGCGAAAGTATCGGGCGTTATTATGGTGAGTTTGAACGTTCGGATTTTCCGGACAACGCCGCCGGCCGCGTCGCCCACTTTTTTGTTGGCGGCATTAAACGGGAGCTGTTTTATTTTCAACAGTGGGAGCTCTTACCGGGCGTGATTCGCCTCGTAGATATGATCAACATTGGTGCGACTTTTCGGCCATTGGCAGGAGTAGGGTCGTGGGTGTCGTGGTTGGCATTTTTGGAGCGCATTGAAGTGACGATGGCGCGTCTTCTCTATCTATTTTCACCTGTTTGGATGCGTTTTGTGAATTACGAGCAGGCGCGGTACTTGCGTAGTCCGTTGGCGCCGGATCTCTATGCGTCGGTAATGCGTTTGTTTGGTCGCTTGGGGCCGCATATCGATGTTTACGCTACACGAGCGCGTTTAGGGGCGGAGCGCCTTATCAAACGTTGTAGTGATCTTTTAGAAGCTAAACCACCAGTCGACCCGAGTATCCACGTGGATGTTGGGGATGCTACGCGTGGGGTTGGTGGGGCAGCAGGGCCGTCGCTATCCTCGGTTCCACCCCCTCCTATGTAAGTGGGTTACTCGTAGCGGTCTATAATTAGGGGTTCTTTTTTACAGAACGTGTTTTTAGCGTCGCAGACGTAAACCGTGCACTCTAACGGCGTGTGGGCACGGGGGTTTTTAAAAAACACTGCAGTTTTAGTTTTAGTGAACGGTTTGAGTTTTTCAGAGAATCTTTGTGAACGGCAATCAGCCGGAGCCTCGGTGTTGATGTGTAAAAGATTATTGTTGGGTTCGATCTGTAACCCCTTAGGCACCAGATAGGCCGAGACATTGGCGCCCGCAATCAGGAGGCGTTTGGTCGTGTGCGTAGTGGCCTTTAGTTTTTGGGTCTGCGCACGGGCTTGGGTGGGGGCAACAAGGCCCGCAGTAAACACGGCGAGCCCTACTGTTAGGGTTATAAAATCGAACACGTTGTGGTTACGCATATTTTATAGATTACCCACTACGCCCAACGTTTGTCCCATAGAATGTAACGCCGCGGCCACTTGGGGGTGGTCAGGGCCGTGCTGCAGTAATTGCTGAACGGCAGCAAAATCCGACGTAAAGCGCATTTGCCCTAGGTTTGAAAACCCGACTTGGGCTACGTGCGTCCACAGTGTGCGTACTGAGGCCATAAGCTCGTCGACCTGGGCATCGATCGTAGTCGAGCTGGCATGATAGGTCAGGTTTTCAATGAGACCACGAATGCGGATCACAAGTCTTAATAGTGGGAAGTGGAGCACCTGCGCCACACCCGTAGTTTCATTCAGATTGATCAGCGTGCGGTTCGACGTCGGGCCGTTTAAGAAATAACGCAACATCATATAAAGCGACGTCATGCCGATAGACACAGCAAACGTCTGCGCTAGAGCGTGGCGTTGCACTTTAAGTTTTCTTGCCAAAGGCACCGGCTGGTCTGGGGAGAGCCCTTCGGCGAGTTCTTCCCAACTTCGAATCATGGAGAGGCTCGCGCGGATTTTGGAGTTAAGGTCGGAGATCACTCGTCGAAATAGGTCTCGATTCTGTCTAGATAGCGGGGTGCGGTTTTGTCGGTAGTCGGCCTCAGCTGCCGTCAACAGACCTTGGAATTCCTCTAATTTGGCTTCAGCCGCGGTTAATTTGGCACGTTCGGCCTCAATCATCGCGGCGCGGGGGTCGGGTGGGGTGTTGTCGGGCTGCCGGAGTATAGCCTCCGCTCGGGCTATGCCTTGGCGGGCGGCGACAAGTGCCAAACGATCGCGTTCCTGCAACACATATAGCTGCTCTAGTGTGGGCGATCCGCCGGGCAAAGTCTCAGCCGCAGGGTTTGCTGGAGTGGTCGGTGTGGCCGGAGTGATTGGACTGCTGGCTTCGGCGAACTGGGCGATTAGGGCCTGCACGGCCTGTGATGGTGCATTGCGATCAGCAGTTGCCGCGGCATCGCTTTGTAACGAAGGGTCGGTTCTCAGTAGATCGGCGGCGCGGGCTCCCATGTCGCCCACCTCGGCGTGCGGTTCGGCTGAGGTTGTATTGTTCGGTGATAGTCGGCTGAGTTCAGCAATAAGTTCTGCCCGCCGGCTCATATCGGCTGTAAGGCGGACGGCTTGTGCAGCATGGCGGTTAAAGTCGGCATCGGCGGCGCTAACAACACTGGCGGCCGTGGGGCGCGGTCGGCTAAATCGTTCTAGAGCCTCGGCTTGGGGATAGCCGTGGATTAAGTGGGTCAAGACTCTCAAATTTACAAAACGGCTGAAATACGGCCAGGCCAACGAAAAAATCAACGTGGCAACGGCCACGTTTTGTTGCTGCACGGCCATGTTAATCGCTTCGGGGGTGGTGGCGTGGTGCAGGGCTTCGATCGAGCGTAGAATGTCGGGGATTACAGTGGTGCCGATGTACACAATCCAGCTGCAGATGACGGTTAGTTTGAAGCGGACATCGAATGGCAGCGTACTGTCTGTTGTAATCGCGTCGCGTCCTAAATTGGTCAAGTTGTAACCCAGGAACGACTGCATGGTATCTCTAAAAAAATTGTGTTTATAGATTGAGATCATCTCACCCGTACGCCCTAAACTAAGGACCACCAGGTTGAATAAACCTCGGCCAAAAAGTGTGGAGATAGGGTTACTAAAAAGCCCATAAAAGGCCTGGCGGAATAAAAATTGAATGCGGTCGGTGTTCGTATTTTTGGGATCGGCTGTGGTGCTGCCAAAAATTAAACGTAATTTATTTAATGCTGGTGTTACGGTCTTCCAAAACGGAATGACAGGGAAGAGGTGGCCCAAAAGATACCCCACACGCTGAGCGCGCGTCTCGCCGCCCTTGTTTAAAATATATTCGCAGGTTTCTGCCCAACCGTACTTCCCATGCACACGATTGGCAGCATCGGTAGCGTAGTCGCGATGGGCATCGTAGACGACTGGCGCCTGCGGATTTGCATGTACGTCGGTTAATATGGGGGTGAATAACGGTGTTAAAAACGTACATAAAAGTACGGCTGCTAACACGCGCGCGTAGGTCGTTCGTTTACGAAATAGTTCTAACATCGCCAATCTCGTCTTTCTTTATTGGGGGGTTAATAATCGGTCGCAGGCTGAGGGGTTTAGGTAAAAGTGTTCGGCCTCACTGGCTTGTGCCACCGGCGCTGAAAGTTGGCCCCAGTTACGCAATTGTTCTAGTGGCATCGTAGCCCAGTTGATAGTCCGTAGGGATTCAATTAACGCACGAATCTGGGCGTCGGTGCGAACGCCGTCGTTAGGGAATAAGGCCTCAATATACGGCCGCCAAAAGGCAGGTGGCGCGAAACGTCGTTGTGCGGAGAGTGCCAATTGTACGGGGCCTAGATATTTTAAAAAATGCTCTACCATCGGCGCGACCTCGCCTAAATGGGTGCGGCTGATGGCATCGGCCATAGTTTCTAAAACCTTCTCAGCGGCTTTCAGTTGTGCGGCGAGCTGTGCACGGTGTGCGGGGTCGGGGTGGGTCAGTCGTGTTTGAATTTCGGGGGTGATAATAGCATCTAAATTGCGGAGTGTTTGTTCTTGGGCTTCGTTTAGCAGAGGGTGGCCAGAGGCCCGGGCCTCTGCCAAAATAGTACGAATAGCCTGGTGGCTTGTGCGGTATTCTGCAAGCCTTGCATTTACCGAGGCGTTAAACATGTGTTGGTCGCGTTCGCAAAATTCGCGGAAATCGTTGACGAGTCTTTTTAAAGCATTCACTTCGATGTGGCGACGGTCATTGATAGCTTCTAAGAGCGTTCTACGGAAACGTGTGGCATCGACCGTTGTGACGCCTAATCGCTGTAAAATAATTTCGAGTTGCGACCACATCAACGTGTCCTGACCTAGACCCTCTTGGGCTAAGTAGGTGAGTAACGCGAGGATCTTTTTTAAGCCCTTCGGTCGCAGATTAAACGACAGCGCATGTGGCGCATTCTCGGTAGTGTTTTGCTTACGGACCATCACATCCACGAGGTCTTGGGTGGCGCTGGCAATCAGGCCTGGACTGCGTAGGTTAAGATTCACGATAGTAGCATTCCGAAAGAGCAAGGCCAGATGCGCGGCCTCAAGCGAGCTGTACACGCCGGTTAGCAGATACGCCGGCAAGCCCTTAAACCCCTCAGTGATCAACGAGTAGGTTTGCCTGTGCCATAAAAAGCCTAATAAATACTGAATCGAAAGTTCTTCACGAGAGCCATCCAACTTAAACACATCTAACTTCAATTTTATAAAATCGGCCGTCATAAGAAGCTCAATAATCGAGTAACGCCGGCCGGTCTGGGGATCGGTATGATAGCCTCTTACAAGGTCTTCCAACGTTAAATCGCAATTGTCGTAATAAGCTTGCCTAAGAGCATTTGGGGTGTTGGCCGAGATAGGGCGCCGCAACGAGGCTCTAGAGCCTAGGCGTAACTCTAAGAGGGCCGCACGGCCTTCGGAGATCGTGCGCATCAGGGGTTTTAGGGTTTGCTCAATAAATTGTTCCGCTGCATGCCGGCGCGCTTGCGACAAGGTAGCTACCGCATCGGGCACCGTAAAACGTTGAGTGATCATCGTGTCGATATCGCTGGGGTGGCCCCCTTCAGAACGACCTGTGGGGTCATCGACTGAGGGGCCCCGCACTGATGAGGCGTAGACTACACCGCCGACGTGGGTGCCGGGATTGGTAGCTGTAAGAAAACCGAGCCTTTCTAACCAACCAAGGGCATCGACGGCCTGCGAGGGCGCTAAAGAAGGATGGGCATTTTGGCGAACATACACTGCTTGCGGCATGCCCACTACGGGTCTGGGATTCGGAATGCGGGCGAAGTTACTACTTGGGGGTAAACGTCCAAAGTCTCTTTGCTGACGGACTTCCTCACCCAACGGGCCCTGAAAAAAATCGGCGTCTGTCAGTGGCGCATAACCCCGGCTTGCCGACCACGCGGTTAAAGTCGGGTGGGCTGCTAATCCGCCATTGGCCTGATCTCGAGCAGTTCTTAGAGCATCCTCACGCGAAGCCCCGGCGTTGCGTGCGTCCAAAAAAGCCTGCGTTGAAAACTCTACGACGTTGTGGCGTGGGGGGCGAGGCGTGCTCGAGGTTAGAGTACTAGAGATATCGAATAAGTCCGCAGTATTTACAGACTGTGGGTCGCCACTGGTTGTGGCCCTTATTAATCGCGCTACAGGAGCTACGGTCATACCTGCCGCGTTTAAACGAAACGAGGCGGCGACTGGCGAGCGCTCTGAAAGGGCTCGCGGTGCTTGAGAGATGTCGAGGCCAAAATCTTGGGTATCAAAATAGAGGGTTTTGAGAGGTCGGGGCGTGCGCATGGTCTGTCGTAATAAACTTAGAACGGTCTGTCGGAGAGCGACTTCCTGATTGGGTGTGAGATGTGGACCCGCGTCCCCACCGTACTGTAATACGGTAACGTGCACACGTTGAGCGAGTTGGGCTTCAGTAGGTAGCGCCTCGCCCCAGTGTTCGCTTAGAGAGTGCCGTACGAGTGGCGAACGACGCGCCAGAAATAACGTAAGTTTAGCCACCCAGCGCGCAAACTGGGGGTGCGGGCGCAGCGCAATAGCCCTATTGTGTTTGCCCATGCTGATAATGTTCTGAATCGTGAGTGAACCCATAGTGACAAATGGAATCGGTTCCGTGGGCAACAGGCCAGCCTCTCGCAAATCGGTTCCACTCACACGTGTCCATTCTTCAATGAGTTGAACGAGCTGGTTAATTGTAAGACCACCGAGATAAGCTACCGTCACGTGCGGGCCACGTGTTAAGGCATTCGCTTTAAACTCGGGGTGCGACGATGCTAGGGCGTGAAAGAGACACGAGAAAAATCGTTGCCAGCCGTCGAAGGCTGATCCCCGAGCTAAAGAATTATTTGGAACCTCAATTTGGAGAGTGGAGTGTTGGGGGTGGTTCTGTAAGTCGGCAAAGTCGGCTTCGCTACCCTGAAACAGCGGGGGGTTGTGGTCTTGGGCGTGAGCGTTTGGACTACTTAAGACCAAAAAAAACGCGATCATGTAAAAACATGTCGCGTTCAAAAGGGCGAAAAAGTACTTTAATCGTTTGGTTTTCACCAATCAACTCCCGTTAGTAGAAAAACGAAGCTCTGGACAAACGCTTGATGGGATACCATCGCAGATGATTAAACACAAGGCGAAGTGAGCTAATGTTTCAACGTGGTGAGATCTTTTTTAGAAAGCCGATGACCACTTCGGAGGTTTCTATCGGGTTATCTGCATGCAACCAATGGCCGGCATTGCTGACGGTAGCGGATTCGGCGTTGGGGTTGGTACGTAACATCTCTTCGACGGCCTCAACTGAAAAATGTTTCGATTGCCCACCGCGGACTATTAAGATCGGGCATTTGATTTGGCTAAAAACAAAATGCTGGTCGATGCGCAAACCTTTTGAGGCGTTCGTGAGAAGTTGCTCGCGTAAACCCTTCAAATCAAACACCCACGTCAAGGCACTAGTTTGAGATTGCGATTTTAAGTTCGATTGCAACCACAGTCGAATACTCGCGGGAAATCGCATGAGAAACGCATCGGCATCGGTTTTATTGGCGAATGATTCGGGAAGCGGAAAAATAATTTCTCGAATCGTTTCTAGAGCGTTTTCATCTAAACGCATGCCCGCGTCTAACATGGTCAAGCTGAGTACTCGGGCTGGGTATAATCCGGTAGTCGTGAGTGCGACCCGTGCGCCCATGCTGTGGCCTACGATGTGGGCTTTAGTAATATTTTTAGAATCTAAAAATGCCACGACATCACCCGCAAAAGACTCTAACGAGTATTCGGCTGCGTGGGGTGATTTGCCATGGCCGCGCTGGTCTAAGGCAATGGCGTGAAAACCCGCTGCGGCAGCAGCCTCTACTAGTCGCGTAAGATTACGCGCGGTGCCTAAAATACCGTGTAAAAAAACGACAACGGGCGCGTGGGCGTCGGCTGATGGCGGCTGTTTCTCAATGTAATAAAGCATCGAGCTTGCCAGCAGCGTCTAGTTTAGCGACGTCGTTGTAGCCGCCTACAAATTGATCGTTGATAAAAATTTGCGGCATGGTTTTAAAGCCGGTTTTAGATTCGAGGGTGTCCCAAGCCGCATCATCGTCGTAGCCGAGTAGTTTTTCTTCGTACGCTACGCCCTTAGCGTCAAAGAGCCGTTTGGCCGAAATGCAGTATGGGCACGCAGGCATCGTATAAATAACTACTTTGGGCATTTATAATACTCCTCGGCGCATTTGATCGCGTTCGATCGATTCAAAGAGCGCTTTAAAATTGCCGTCCCCGAAACCCTGATCGCCTTTGCGTTGGATGAGTTCGTAAAAAAATGGGCCGACTAAATTCTCCGTAAAAATCTGTAACAGATAGCCTTTGTCAGAACCGTCGACCAAAATATTCAACGCCTTTAACTCGTCTAAATTTTCTGCGACGTTGGGCACTCGCGTCGGAACGGCATCGTAATAACTGTCTGGTACCGATAAAAACGACAACCCACGCTGTTTATAGGTTTTTAGGGTGCTGATAATATTCACCGTATGTAGGGCAATGTGCTGAATGCCTGGTCCGCGGAACGTGTTTAGAAATTCTTGAATTTGCGAGCGGGCATCGGCCGGTTCGTTAAACGGCATGGTGAGTTTTCCGTTGGGAGTCCGCAGCGCGCGGGAATAAAGCCCCGTGCGGTCAGTTTTAATGTCAAAGTAACGGACCTCCGTCATGCCAAACAGTTTTTTATAGTGGTTTGCCCAGTGGTCCATGCGGCCCATCTCTACGTTGACGGTGATGTGGTCTAGCGTCTGAACGTAGGTGCCCATGGTGATCGTTTGGTTTTTGGCCTCTTCAAAAAGGCTATAAATATGGGGTTTTCCGTTTGAAGCCCCAGAAAAAAATAGGTGTTTCACATCGCCGTAAACATTGTGGGTGGTGATGCCTAGTGTCGACCCATCTAAGCCGCGCATTTGTGTGCACGGGTGTTCACCTGTGTTGAATTGATTTAAAAACTGGGCCACCCACTTGGCATCATCGACGGCGATGCCGATGTTCATAATGCCGTCGCCGTGGGCTCGAACAAAACGCCCGGCTTCATGTTCTTTGTCGTCGCTGGCTGTTAGTACGACGCGCACGTCGCCTTGTACCCAAAGTTCCGAACAGGCATTTTTATCTTGTTTGGTGCCAAGGCAGGTAAAACCCAAATTCTGATATAGTGTGTGGGCTGTTTTCAGATCTTTTACGGCAAATTCGATAAAATCGATGGAATTGGGAACGATAAAGTCTTGTGTGTTTTGGCTCACGATTTACTCCTTAATAGGGACCATTTTTTTAGCTGCCAGTGGGTTTTGATCGTCGCTACAGGGCCTTCGGCAGAAGTCGCATTAGTCGGTTTTGATTGATACAAATGAGTTACCAGATGCAAATCAAACGCGTCGCCCTTTTCGGGGAAGCTTTCTACTTTAACCTCGGCCCATAACTTCTGTCGCCCTTGTTTAAAGTAATCAACACTAATGTTTTTTAAAATTAGGCGGTAGTCCTCAGCGCCAAAGTGTTTTAGCGCCAAGATGCCCGCTGTATACTCACCCACAGTCGCCATGGCACAGGCGTGCACCCCACCTAAATGGTTTTTATTGGCGCGGATAAATGGGATACTCACTAATGACCTAGTGTTCGTGAGGGCTTCTATCTTCAGTCCGAGAGGTCCGTTGAACGGAATGACTTGCGGCAAAAGTTTGTTCAGAATGGCTAACGCAAAGGCATTATGTTCGGTGCTCGTGCGTTCTAATAAATACTGCAACAGTTTTTTGCTAAGTTTTTTGGTGTCCATCATGGCCGTTACTCCTGCTTTCTATTTTGAAAAACGTCTTCGATACAAAGATACCATGGGGTCTTTTTTTGATCATGCACTTCTAGTTTTTTTAATTGATGCATTTTCACTTCAAGGGCAACGGCACTTGGGTACTTCGATGGAAACGTCGCTGTTGGATTTTGTGGATTTTTCTCAACAGGCATCGACAAAACTTGTGTCACTTCGCCTTTAGAATTCATGTAGGCGATGTCGAGTGGAATGTAGGTGTCTTTCATCCAAAAACTTAAAGGCTCTTCTGATTCAAATAAAAACAACATGCCTTCGTTGTCTTTTAATTTGCGGTTTTTGCCGCCAAGGCCTTTAGCGCGTGAGGTTTCTGTGCGTACAATCTCGACATTATATATATTTTTAACTATATTACAGTTTTTAGATTCATCTGAAAAAGCGACTTTAAGTTTAAAGTGATCAGGTAGTTCGAATTTGTGCTGCGCCCAAAAAGGCTGCCAGGGCATAAAGACCGCTGCTAAGAGAGACGTATAATTTCGGAGTGCGTGATGTGTTTTCATGAATTTAATTCAGGAGTTTCATGTTTCGTTCGAACAGAATGTTTGATCGCCCTAAATGGCAGTTTACCGAAGACATTTTTATCAGAATGGAGATCAGAGACTTTACCGAGCGGTAAAATTCTAGCGTGACCGATGGCAAAGACATCAAAACGCATAAATTCCTTTTGGTAAATGCTGGCGGCAAGTCCGGTGTCGCCGAAGCTTGGAATAAATAATTTTTGCGGGCTTTTTAAAAACACAGGCAGTGTATGGGCAGTTCCAATCGGTGTTCCCAGCTTAAGTTGGAACGACGACGCACATGTTACTTCAACCATGTCGTTGCGAGGTGGAGTAAAATCGATGCCTTGGTCTGCAGTAAATCGGTATTGGTTCCACAACAACTCTGTGTGGTGTTCGATCTCGCAGGTGTCGAGCAAAGCTTGTTGATTGGTCTTGGGGTGGTTAGGCCATTCGTTGGTGGTATTTTTTGACGTAATCCAAACGATTTTCTTTCGGTTGATTCGTCGCGTTAGTGCATCAATGAGGGATTGGTACACTGGGCCCCCTAATAACAAGAGGGTGCTAGGAGTATATTCTTCTAGCAATTGACTGAGGTACATTAGGTGAGAACGTACGGATACGCCGATGCGTTGGCTTTGTTTTACTGTCGGTGATGAGGCTCTAATCAAATGTTTGCCGCTAAAGCCGCCCAACAGCGAATCGCCTAAATGGCCAATCACAAGCGCTTTAATAGATTTGATGTAAACAGCGCGTCTGACGTCAAAGATGTAATCATTCAAATGGAGATGTGTCATGTGTGATTTCTACTCAACCGGGTATTGTTAGAATCGTCAATACTCTGCGTATCACACCATGTCAGAGCGAAAAAAATCGAGACGGAATAAGATGTTGATTGTAGTATCGCGCTGAAAAGGCGCGTCAAAACAAGAAAACTATATCTACTTTTATAAATATAGTTTTCTTCACTGACACAGGCCTCAAAAAAATTATTTGGAGGAGATCACAATGAGCATTTCAAAAAGTGAACTAGGTTACACAAAAGATTTATTCATTTTGCCTTTCGATCATCGGGGTTCGTTTCAAGCAAAGCTATTTGGAGTGAAAGACCGCGAGCCGACGGCAGAGGAAACTAAATTAATCAGTTCTTATAAAAAAATTATTTATGAAGGTTTTTTAAAAGCCATTGCCGATGGCGTGCCTAGCGACAAAGCCGGTATTTTAGTGGACGAGCAATTTGGCACAGAGTTGATTCGTGATGCTCAAAAACGTGGTTTTTCGACGGCCATTCCAGCGGAAAAATCAGGTCAAGATGAGTTTGATTTCGAATACGGTCATCATTTTGAAGATCACATTCAGGCGATGGACCCGACCTTTGTAAAAGTTTTGGTGCGTTATAATCCCGAAGGCGCCGCAGAGTTGAACCATCGTCAGTTGCACCGTTTGAAGGCCTTGAGTGATTACTGCCACCGCACACACCGAAAATTTATGTTCGAATTATTGGTGCCCGCTACGGAAACACAGTTAGCCCACTGCGGTGGAAGCGTGGCCGAATATGATGCGACGCTCAGACCTAAACTAATGTGTGCTGCGATGGATCAGATTCAAAAATTTGGCGTAGAGCCTGATCTGTGGAAATTAGAAGGTATTTAGACGGCCGCGGACTCCCGTGCTGTAGCCGAACAAGCACGCATCGGTGGGCGTAGTCATGTCGGTGGGATGGTTTTAGGTCGTGGCGAAAACGCTGAAAAAGTACGCACCTGGTTAACGATTGCTGCTAAAACGCCAGGTGTTATCGGGTTTGCAGTGGGGCGCACCGTGTTTTGGGATGCCTTAAAGGGCTTTAAAGAAGAAAAACACTCCCGTGAAGCGGCAATTCGTATGATTGCCGACACCTATCGTAGTTTTTGTACATTGTGGGTTAGCGCAAAACATTGACAACGTGTTTGTTTGTCCCCAACCGCTAGTGCGTTCGAGCACATAGGAAGTGTGCTTGTTCAATCCTCTGATTTTGTATTTTTGAAAATAAAGTTCGCACAAAAGATGGGTTGGATTCTTGTCTTAGGTCTTCTGTCTGTTTAGCCTTGTTAGTTGAGTCGTAAAGATTCTTATCAAAAAGCCATTCAGACAGGAGACCCCATCATGCCGCTTACCGCCGAAATTACTTCTTCTTCACAAAAAAAATCAAAAAAACCAACTACCAGAAACCCACAGCCGACACAGACTAGTTTGCCGGGCCTGGCGCGTGGTTTGAAGATTGAGCGGCGGTATACGCAGCCTGGTCAGCACCCCTTTTCTGAGGTGGTGTGGGAGAAACGCCGGAGTGTCATTTCTAATCCCGATGGCAGTATTGTTTTTGAAATGAACGATGCCGAAGTGCCTGCCTTCTGGTCACAGTTGGCTACGGATATTGCTGTTAGCAAGTACTTCCGTCGAGCTGGCGTGCCTAACGATTTATCAAATGGTACCGGGCGCGAGCACAGCGTAAAACAACTCATCACACGTGTGGCTCGAACACTCAGGCGCTCGGGCGAACGTCTGGGGGGGTATTTTAAAACGGATGCTGATGCGGATGCGTTTGAAGCGGAATTGACCCATCTCTTGTTGCATCAGAAGTTAGCCTTCAACTCACCGGTTTGGTTCAACTGTGGCCTCTATGAAGAGTATGGCATTAAGGGCACAGGCGGGAATTTTTATTGGAACCCGCAAACCGATCGCATTGAAGAAACCCAGAATGCCTATGAACACCCACAATGTTCGGCGTGTTTTATTCAATCAGTATCCGATGATTTGATGTCTATTTTTGATCTCGCAAAAAACGAAGCGCGTATTTTTAAATATGGTTCGGGTACGGGGTCAAACTTTTCTAAAATTCGTGGCGCGATGGAGAAGCTTTCTGGCGGTGGTTTATCGAGCGGTTTGATGAGTTTCTTAGAAGTCTTAGATCGTGGCGCGGGGGCTACGAAATCAGGTGGAACTACCCGTCGTGCCGCTAAGATGGTCGTATTAGATGCCGACCATCCCGAAATTGAAGATTTTATTAATTGGAAATTACGTGAAGAGAAAAAAGTCGCCGCGTTGATTCAGGGTGGTTATTCGAGCGATTTTAACGGCGATGCCTACCGTACGGTTGCCGGACAAAATTCTAATAACTCCATTCGTGTGACTGACACTTTTATGCGTGCAGTAGAAACTGATGGCGATTGGGAAACAACGTATCGCACGAACGGTGCTGTGCATAAACGTTACAAGGCGCGTGATTTATGGGGGCAGATCTCTCATGCGGCGTGGGCTTGTGCCGATCCGGGATTGCAATTCGATACGACTATTAACGATTGGCATACGTCATCAAATACCGATCGTATTAATGGTTCAAACCCCTGCAGCGAATACATGTTTTTAGATGACACTGCTTGTAATCTAGCGAGTGTAAATTTGTTAAAATTTTTAGGGAATGATGGGGTGTTTGATATCGACGGTTATCAACATGCGTGTCGAATCTCTACCATCGCGCAAGAAATCGCCGTCGATTATTCTAGTTACCCGACGCAGCGTATCGCTCAAAACAGTCATGATTACAGGCCTCTTGGGCTGGGCTACGCAAACTTGGGTACGTTGTTAATGGTTCAAGGCATTCCGTATGATTCTGATGCCGGACGTGCCTGGTGTGGTGCTTTGACCGCTATTATGACAGGTACGGCTTATAGCACCTCGGCCCAGATGGCCTCTCAAAAAGGAGCCTTTGCCGGCTATGCTAAAAATAAAGAGCCGATGTTACGTGTGATAAAAAAACACCGAGCGGCTGTTCAGGATATTGCTGTTTCAGATGCTCTGCCAAAATCTTTGTCAGAAGCCGCTCAAGGCGCATGGGACGAAGCTTTAGCCTTAGGGGAACAGTTTGGATATCGTAATGCCCAAACAACGGTACTGGCACCAACAGGTACGATTGGTCTGTTGATGGATTGCGATACGACGGGCGTCGAACCTGATTTTTCTTTGGTGAAATTTAAAAAATTAGCCGGCGGTGGGTATTTCAAAATCGTAAACCAAAGCATTCCATCCGCTTTAAAATATTTGGGTTACGGCGAACAACAAGCGGCTCAAATTGTCGAGTTTGCGATGGGTACCTTGCGTTTTGAAAAAGACCGTACCAGTGGTGTTGCTGTCAACGTGGAGAGTTTAAAAGCACGTGGCCTTAGTGCGGCGGATATCAAAAAGGCCGAAGCCGCCCTACCGACGGTATTTACTTTAGAGCAGGCTTTTTCAGCGAGTGTATTGGGTGAAGGTAAAAGTTTGCAAACCTTGGGTTATAGCGAAAAAGAAATCGCCGAAGCGAACTTAGTTATTTGTGGGCGTTCTACCGTAGAAGGCGCGCCGCATTTAAAAGCCGAGCATCTGCCCGTCTTTGATTGTGCAAACAAGTGCGGTGCTATGGGTACGCGTTCGATTGCACCCATGGGCCACATTCGTATGATGGGTGCTGCACAACCGTTTTTGAGTGGTGCCATTTCAAAAACTGTAAACTTGCCGAATGAGGCTACCGTAGAGCAGGTAGCTGAAGTGTATTTTGAGTCGTGGAAGCTGGGTCTAAAGGCCGTCGCTTTGTATCGAGATGGTTGTAAATTGAGCCAGCCTTTGTCGTCTAGCAGTAAGGCTAGCGGGGCATCCACTTCGGAACAAACTACCGCGACACCTCAGGTGCGACGTCGATTACCGAAAAAACGTGCTGGATTTACAATCGAAGCTAAAGTGGCTGGCCATAAAGTCTATCTACGAACCGGAGAATACGACGACGGTACGTTGGGTGAAATCTTCATTGATATGCACAAAGAGGGTGCCGCTTTTCGCAGTATGCTGAACTGCTTAGCGATTTCTGTGAGTCTCGGGTTGCAACACGGTGTGCCTTTAGAAGAGTTTGTTGATGTGTTTACGTTCACACGATTTGAGCCGCAGGGCATGGTCGACCATCCGAATATTAAGTCGGCGACGTCGGTCGTAGACTTTGTATTTAGAGCACTGGGCATGGAGTATCTGGGCCGCACCGATTTTGTGCACGTTAAGCCCTTAGACGAACCAGTGAAGGTTACTGCGTCGCGTGAGTTAACAACTAATAACGCCGCTAATAATAGCACTGCAAACGATACGGTCGAAAATGCAGGCGCTATTTTGAGCGAACATCTAAAAAGTATGATGGGCGATGCGCCTTTTTGTAACTCGTGTGGGCACACCACAGTGCGCAACGGTGCCTGTTATCGTTGTTTGAACTGCGGTAATTCGATGGGCTGCTCTTGACCAAAAAACGGATAGCGATTGTAGGCGCCGGGCCTGCTGGGTTGATGTGCGCATGGCGCTTAGCCCAGCGGGTGCCGGAGGCCGAAATATCTTTATTTGAAGCCTCAAGTAGTCTTGGCCGTAAAATTTTAATTGCGGGTGCCAGTGGGTTGAACGTCGCCCCGGGTTTAGATGTTTCTTCAACAACGTATCAAGGCCCCAGGCATTTTGTGGAGGGATACGACCTTACAAAACTGAGCCCAGCCCAACAGACGGCGTTTCAAGCGGTTTTAAATTATTTTTCCATCCCCCACTGGATTGCGTTTATCGAACGACTTGGGTTTAGGCATTTTTTTGGTTCCAGTGGTCGTTATTTTTTAGAAGATAAAAAGGCGGCACGTTTTATAGCAGCATGGGTTCAGGCGTTGGGACGTAACGTAACTGTTTTCAAAAACACTGTTGTCTCCAACCTAACAGCGACTAAACATGCGGTAGGCACGCACTCTGAGTACGTTCTGGAATATAAAAACTCCGAAAATACGCTGGCCGCCACGCAGAGTCTATTTGACTGGGTGGTGTTAGCTACCGGTGGGAAAAGCTACTTGCCTAGTATATTAAAGGCGGTTTCTGAGAACCCGATCGAATACGCATTAAAAAAACAAAATATACCATTTTCTAAATATGAACCATCGAATATTGGTTTTGAAGTAAGCTGGCCAAAAAGTTTTTTGAACGAAATTGGCGGACGTACACCTTTAAAAAATGTGCTCTGCACTAGTGCTCTAGGTAGTCGCCGTGGAGATATACTAATTACTGAATATGGTGTTGAGGGCACGCCCATTTATACCATCGGTACACCGGGCCCATTAAGTTTAGATCTCTTTCCAGACCTTTCCATCGAGCAGTTGCAGTACAAACTAAGTCGCGGGTCAGAAAAACGGGCGTTTCTACGCCAAGCTAAAAAGACTCTTCATTTAGACCCTGTTCGAGAGGCTCTATTGTTTCATTGTGTTTTAGATGGTTTTGCCAATGGAGATGGCTCGCCGATTAACGCAACTACGTTAAAAGCCTTTCAATTGCCGCTGCACGCGCCTCGCCCGATCGACGAAGCCATTTCGACGTCGGGTGGGTTAGTTTTTGAAAATCTGGGTTCTGATTTTCAACTGCAGCGCCTGCCTAATTGTTATGCGATTGGTGAAATGCTTGATTTCGATGCCATAACTGGCGGTTTTTGGCTGCATGCTTGTGTGGCCCAGGGGTATTTTGTGGCCGATCAGATTGCTGAAAAGCTGCTGAAATGAGATACCTAAAACTATATTTAGGAGACACGATTTTATGACAAATGTTTTGAGTAATTCTGGCGCTACGGTGCGGGCAGAAAAAAAACAGCCTGCTTGGTTTGAAAAAGCACAAACCGGTGTGCGGACTTTTTTAGAAAACGCTCAGGTTGGTTTAGATCCTCTGGGAGTTGTGTATGAAGAACGTCGAAAATCGTACTCCTTATTTACTGAGCCTATGTCGGATGCCCAAATCGAGGGCCTTCGTAGATATATTTTTTGCTATGACCAACTGCCCCGTGTGCAAGGTGATGCACCCGTAAAAACCTATAATTTGATCGCCGGTGAGTGGCGTGGTGCGGCCCAGACGGCCAAAATGCCGGCGTTGTTTGATCGGCGTGTGATTTTATCAGAAATGCCTGATTCTCAGGCCGACGCCGTGCAGGCGGCCCTAGATTGCGCCTACAACCATTGGCAAAGTTTGCAGTGGGCCGATGACACGTTGGCGTATCGCAAACATGTTGTGAAAAATTTTTCGCGCATGATGGCCTACTTTTATGACGAATTGATCGAAGAAATTCGCACCGTTATTCCAAAAACAAAATTAGAAGCCGACAAAGATTTTTGGGAAGGCAAACGCGCAGCCGATCACCTTGAAGGTTCGGCCGAGCGTGCTATGTGCGGCGAGCTGCTACCGACCATGGTAGAAGGCCACACGTATTGGAAACACTCGCAGTTGCCGGCAGGAGTGGCAGCTATTTTTACACCAATGAATTTTATTTATGGCATTCCGGTCATACAGATTATTGGGGCTTATTTATCGGGCGCCCCGTTTGTATTTAAAGGGCATCCGTTCGGGACTATTTGCAACACCACAATGATGCGTATGTTGTTAGCAGCAGGTGCTGACCCACGTTGCGTGCAAAAAATTGAAGGTTTTGGGAAGGGCATTGAAAGCCTGGTGCATGATAAACGTGTGGCGGTAGTGAGTATTACTGGATCTGATGAAACCGCCGCCCATATGCAGAAGTTACGTGGTGTGCGCCCTGTAAAGTTTGAAGGTGGTGGATGTAATTGGGCCTATATCGATTCTAACTTCAGCGAAGACGATCTAAAAAAGATCGCCGTGCGTTTGGCGTATTCTAAGCTAGGATTTTCAAGCCATAAGTGCACAACGCTGCATGGCATTGCGGCTTCGCAAGACGTCTTAGCAAAGTTATTGCCGTTGATCTCGCGCGAGATGGACGAGTGGAAAGTGGCCAACCCGGCTTTTGTTCCGCACGATGTCACGAAAGTAGTCGGGCCTTGTATGGTGCACCGTGCTCGTACAGCGCAAGAGATTCAAGATGGCGCCTCGAAGTGTGGTGCTAGCGTTTTCAGAAAGGGTGGTCGTGTGTCCAATTCTGAATACGCCGAGTATGCCGAGGTCATTGCACCCATTATTTTGAGCGGTGTAAAACCAGGCATGACGGTCGATGTCGATTGGGATGGTCGTGGACAACGTGCGGTCGATCTCATGACCACAGAATTTTTTATGCCCATTCTTGTGGCGTCTGAGATGAAGTCGATCGAAGAGTTTTTAAAATTCTGTTTAATTACCAACCCTCATGATTTGGCCGTGAGCATTTGGAGTCGTAACGACGCCCTATTAGCGCGTGCCCGTAAGGTTTTGGGCGGTATGTTGAAAGAAAATGATGGCACCGATTCGGCGTTAGAATGGGAAGAATTCGGGGCCAGTGGTGTGGGTACCAGCGGAAATATGGGTGTCTGTAACCCA
>CAZYPH010000036.1:0-10741 GCA_964649095.1 uncultured Oligoflexia bacterium
GCACGACTTCAATATCGAGTAGTGGATCGCTCTGAAGGTGCTACCAAAGGCGATCGTCGAATTGTGGTCATGCGCCTAGAAAAAGAGCTTTTTGGACTCCTGGTTGATTCTATTGATAGTATCATTAGCTTCTTTCCGGATGAGTTGATTAGCTTTCCAGTGATCGAACAAAAACGCGCAGATATGTTTATAGGCTGCGTCACTGGGCATGGTGAGTCCGACATATTGCTGCTGGACCATCAAAAGATTTTAACAAATGGAGAGGTTAATGAAATTACCAGAGGCCACAGCAAGCTTTATCAGGCGCACGATCTTGGCAAAGATAAATTAAAGTCAAAGGGCGGGGCTCGTCGTACATGCATTACTTTTGAAATTGATGGGACCTATGCGGTTGCCATTAATGAAGTAAAAGAAATTATCGACTACCCCAAAAATCTTTTGCAGCCCCCAGGCCTGAAGCCACCTATAAAAGGAGTACTAAATCTTAGAGGTGAATTGCTAACGATTGTTGATGCAAGATCAATGTATCTCGTCCATTCAAATGCTCCACTACCTGCGTCACAAAAAGTTTTGGTTTTTAAGAGAGATCAGCTTCACTTTGGACTCGTGGTCGATTCGGTCGAGTCCATTATGACTTTTGCAGACAATGACAAAACTAAGCTCCCAGAAATGCTTTATAGCAAAGGGGATGGCAGTGTGACTGCCGACGTTTCAGAGGCGGTAGAGGTTCTTGAAATCAATGGTCAAAAGCGGACTGTGTTGATTCTCTCTGTGGATGCGCTCGCCCAAAGAGCGACCAAAACCCTGGCCGCCTGAAATTTGAGAGTCTTCATAAACCTCTTTTGCAGCTCAAATTGCCCACTTTAGTGGAGTGCGGGGTCGATCTAAAGTCGCTGCTGCATCGTAGAGATAATTCTCTAGGGGGGAGAATGTTCTCTACTGCTTGTCGCTCGCGCTACTCCCACGCGGGCACGTACTAATACCAAGGAGGGCGTAGGGCGGGCACCAACCTAAAAGCCCCGTAATCACCGGTACGATACCGAGTAGAAACCAGTTATTCTTGGGACCCCAGAACGCCAGACTGACGAGCACTAAACCTAGGCCAATGCGGACGATGCGTTCGATATTATGGATATTTTTTTTCATAGACCTAAAATTTACTACCGCTAGAGAACCTTCGCCAAGTCAGCGGCGAAAATAAAAAACCCAAGAAGCCTGTAAGAGGGCTTCTTGGGTTCCACACAGGAAGGAAAAATGACATTTTCCAATTGAACTCAGATTAGCCGATAAGCTTTAATGCCATCATGCTATTCGAGTTTGCTTGAGCTAACATCGAAGTGCCGGCTGTTGCTAAGATATTACGCTTAGTCAGCTCTGCCGATTCCGATGCGACATCTACGTCGCGAATGCGTGAGTTTGCTGAAGCCAAGTTCTCTTCATAAACCATCAAGTTATTGATAGTTGATTGAAGTCGGTTCTGGAGGGCACCGAAACCTGCTCGGTTATCGCTCACCATACGGATGGCGGTATCGATTTTCTCCAAGTTACCTTGAGAAGCTTCTTTTGTGGCCACACTCATGCCTGTAAGGCCTAATGTTTGTAGCGTGGCATCCGAATTTTTCGGATCATAAATCATACGGTCTTGCTCAGGATTGTTGTTTGTGCCGATTTGAAGTTCCAGCGCTGGGCCCACACCGCTTAACAACTGCTTGCCGTTAAATTTTGTAGTATCGGCAATTCGCTGCAATTCTTGTGTAAGGTTCTGAACTTCTTTGTCGGTGAAGCTACGTTCTACGTCACCCAAAGTGTCAGTAGCAGACTGCATAGAGAGTTCTCTTAAACGAATCAAGATGTTTTGAACTTCGTTTAAGCCACCCTCAGCGGTTTGCACTAGCGAGATACCGTCGTTGGCGTTGCGTGTTGCTTGTTTGTTAGAACGAATCTCTGCCTTCAATTTCTCAGAAATTGCTAACCCGGCTGCGTCGTCACCGGCGCGTACGATACGTTCTCCGGCGGATAATTTCTCTAAAGATCTGTTTTGAGCTTCTCTAGTTGTATTCAATGAACGTTGTGCAGAGATACTCTGCGTGTTGGTCGCTATTCTAAAACCCATACCCTATCCTTTGTTAATACTCTTCCTATGAATATGGTTTAACGCACTCCATGCACCAAATCAGTCTAGCGTCGGGAAACACTACTCTGACGTTGGTATCAGCCGTAATTGCTGACAACCATCTCCTCGGCGAAGAGTCAGACAAATTTAGTCAAATTTAAGTCTGATAAAAATAGGCCGGAATAATTTGCCGGCTTTACGGTAATGCCGCTGGCGATACGCTGGGGAACTCAGATTTTGATAACGAGGAAAGCACTAGATTAAAGTAAGTTTCGTTCTCTAGCGGGGCTTCTACTAAAATGCGACGACTTTCCCATTCAAGCTCTAGTGATGTCGATCTCAGCAGCAGTTGTTTGTAGCCAAACCGCTCTTTGAAATAACGGTTGTGATTCGGATCTCCATAGAATGAGTCTCCAATAATATGATGCCCCACGCGTGCCATGTGGCGTCGCAACTGATGGCGTCGGCCTGTTGAGGGGGTGAGTTTGAGCAAAGAGTATCGGGCGCTAGGGTACTTACCTACAGCCATAGCCTCTTCATACTGCGCAACTAGTTCGTAGCCGGTAGAGCATTCCCGATATTCGCCCTCGATGGGCCTGGAGTCGCGGTCGAGTCGGCGCAAAGGAATATCAATTTGCCCACTGGGCTGACGATTTAATGCTTTTGACCAAACAACGTGCCCACGAACTAACGCGAAGTATGTTTTTTTTACCGCGTGGGCCAAAAATAGATCGCTTAAGACGCGAGCAACATCAGCGTTAAAGGCAAAAAGCAGTACGCCCGAGGTAGCACGATCAAGTCGATGCACAGGGTAGACCCAGCAACCGATTTGATCTCTCAATAACTGCATGGCCGAATCGGCATCGTTTCCAATATCGGTTTTATGAACAAACAGATTGGCCGGCTTATCAATGGCGATCATGTGGTCGTCCTGATAAAGAATAGGCAGCGTGCGCGAAATAGGTTCGTCCATACGCCTAGCTATAGCATCGCGCGTCACGAAGTAGGATTGGGGGCGGCAAATTTTCTGTGATAATACTGATCTATGTCAGAAACGAGTACAAAGCCCACTCAAGAGATCCTTGTAGAACTCATCACTATTGGTCGTGAGATTTTGGATGGACGTGTCGTCGATACCAACTCTATCGTCATGGCCGAGACCCTGCGCTCACAAGGCCTTGTGGTTCGGTTTGCTCAGAAAGTCGATGATTCTATCGATCGTATTGTCGATGCGTTTACTATCGCAAACGGTCGGGCGGACTACGTTATCGTATCAGGAGGTTTGGGGCCCACCGCTGACGATCTGACTGCTGAGGCCATGGCCCAATTTCTAGCCTCACCACTTGAGCAAAATCCGTCTGTTTTAGATCATTTAAAAGAGTTCTTTTCTAAACGCGGGGCTGTTTTGACCCCGACTCAAGAAAAACAAACGTACTTTCCACAGTCGGCTGAAATTTTACCAAATACCGTAGGAACGGCTGCAGGATTTACCGTTAAGGCTAGTCGCGCGCAGTTTTTTGTGTTGCCCGGCGTACCTATCGAAATGCAGCCCATGTTAGTCAATGAAGTCTTGCCGCGTTTGCCCCGTAAAGAAGGCTATCGTAGCCAGTCTTGGGCTACGCAATTTACGTCGGAGGGTGGGCTGCAAGATGCTTTGGCTCCAGTGTATAAAAACCTGCCAGAGGGTTTTGAAATTACCTACCGCACGCGTTTTCCAGAAAATCATATTGGTTTGCATGGGTGGTGTTTTGATTCTAGGCGTGACTATGCGTTTCAAAAATTGACCGTTGAAATTGAAAATATATTAGTAAATTACAATATGTTTGCAAAGACCCAAAACTCAGGGGTTTTTGAGACGTTGCAGTCGCTTGAACAGGTAGTTGTAGAAGCCTTAGTCGGCTGTGAAGGTGTTGTTGTCACTGTAGAGAGTTGTACAGGTGGTCAGGTGGCAACTCGACTAACCGAGGTGGCAGGTTCTTCAAAAGTATTCTGGGGATCATTTGTAACCTATGACAATTCGGCCAAAACCCAGCTCGGAGTTTTAGCTGATGATTTAATTCAGCATGGAGCGGTCTCGCAGGTAGTCGCCGAATCTTTGGCAAGTTGTGCTTTAGAAAGATTAAAAAATTCTGTTGAGTCGGAGGCGTTTAAATATATATCGAAACCTAGATATTTATTTTCAGTATCAACAACAGGTATAGCAGGGCCAGGTGGTGGCACAGAAAAGAAACCTGTTGGGCTATGTCATATAGCATTAGCGGTATATGACCTAAATGCGAAAACTCAAGTAATTGTGCATGAAGAGGTGAGGGGGCGGTCGGGCCTTGATCGACGTCGTTTGAGAGAGTTGTTCTCTCAACGAGCCTTAAATTTGATTCTTCAGCAGACAAAAAAATACGCATCGCGTTAGTGGTTGAGACGGGAAAGTATTCCCATCACATTGACCGAGTTTAATCGCCTTAGTTATAGATTAGACCGGGGGCATTCGTTGTGAGGGCAAATAAAATCTATTTTTCTAAATTTTATATATATATATATATATGCATATTGTCGCTTACGGCATCAGCATTTGCGCGCGTTTTTGATCAAGTTCCTGATGCGCAGTTTCATGTCTATACCGTTCAAACGGCCGATGGCGCTCAATTAGAGTACTTTCATTTGCAAAATACTGATGGTGCGCCCGTAGTTTTGTTCCCCGGTCTGGCCGCACACCCAGCATCGCTTGAAGTCGTAGCTCAGCGTTTATTTCGCGATGGTTACAACGTTTTTGTTGGTAGTTGGCGGGGGTCTACTCATGGCTCACAATTAGCTTCTACTCGAAATGGTTTAGAGCAAGTGCTGCGCTTCGATTCTAGTGCTATCGTACGCGAGATTTTGCAGCGCCACCTCCGTGGTCGTTCTGAGAAAATTGTACTCATGGGCCATAGCATGGGCGGTATGATGGCCATGGGGTTGTTGTCGCAGTCTCAGTTGGCTGCGGAGTTTGCGCCGTTTATCAAAGGGGTGGTGCTGTTTCAGAGCCCGTATCATGTACGTTATGTTTCGCCGTTATTGCTGGGATTGGCTCGAGTGGCGCCCTATTTACTGCGTCAATTACGGGGACAGGGGTGGAATGTTCTCGATTTTCACCGGTATCCTTTGCAGATGTCGCACATTGCTAAACGTTCAGGCTCGCTGGTGCAGGGTCTTATTGCACGATGGTTTGAGAGTTTGATGATTTTGTTGGCCCACTTTACGTTTGATTCTCGTTATAGTTCTGCCACTCTAATGCGCCGACTGGTTTTTAAAATGCAGGCCGAGAAGATACCGTTAGATCTGCTCGAAGACTTTTCTATTGCATTGAGGCGTGGTGGAAATTTTTATGATGCCGATGGCGAGCGCCTTATCCAACCCGAGCGCGTGCGTGTGCCGGTCTTGATGTTCAGTAGTGGGCGTGACACGTTAGCTCCGCTGGATGGCCAGCGCGAGTACTTTGCAGCTTTAGGGGCGCCTGAAAAGCGCCATGTTGTCTTGGGATGGTTGAACCACACGCAGGGGGTTTTGCATTTAGACCCTCGTACGGATTTTTCTCATTTGATTGAAGAATTTATTTTCGATCCAAAACGCGCCGTACGAGCGAGTACAACGGGACCTGTTGTAGCGGGGGAGTGGCATTTGCGTGGTCTTTGCAATGATGCACTCTTGCCCAAATAATATACCATTTATTGTATATGATAAAGACCCAGCTGGTCGCCCACATTAGACAATCTATCTAAAACAAAACGACCAATCATAACCTTTTGATCCTTTCGATCTACGACGCAGCAGTACTTATCAACGTCGCCGTCGCTAGACTTCACAAGCTTTAGTAGTTTATCGGCTTTATCGCTGCGAGCAAAATCATAAGCGACGCCACTTGAGCCTAAGTTGAAATAGTTTGGATAGAGCGCGTCTAGTTCTGTTGTAAAGTTACGATGTGAGAAATTGTTACCAAAAAATAGTGCCGCGGTGACTGAGGGTACTACGTTGTCAAAATCGATCAAGGTACACGCAAATCTCCTTGATGTTGCCATAATCTCGGCACTCTTTTTATTGCTGGTTATTCTTATGTCAAACGCCTGATAGCCTGACCAAAATCCTGCCATCACGGTCATCATCACAAACAGCACTGTGATCGGTCGCAGCCATTTTTGCACGCGGACTAACGACCATTGAGGAGTGTAGAATAACAAAGCTGCAAGGGGTGTGATGGGCCATAAGTAGCGCCCCTGTGGCGCCTTTAACGTCGTCAATATATGTAAAAAAACTAATGCTATTAGCGGTAGGTAATGCACTTGCCAATTCTTGCAGCGTCGGTCGAGTTTGAATGTGGTAACAATTCCATACAATAAGGCCACGTAGACAAACGGCGCTGATTGTACGCTCGCAAGAATATTTGCTGGCAGTCTAGACCAGTTATAGAAGCCTATGGCACCGCTACCGTAATTATCTTGGTGAGCGGCAATGTTTGAAATCCAGTTGTAAAAATACGCGATGAACATTTTGTAGAGGCCACCTACGCTAATGTAGATGCAGGTCACTAAAACACTCAAAGCGCTCAGTATTGCAAAAGCCAAGTGCCGACGCCGAAGATGCGGCCGCTGTCCAAAAATCAGTTGGCCAACTGCCATAACAACAAACGCTAAGAGAAATAGAGCGGTGATTTTAGTGAGCGCCGTCAGCGTCACAAAAATAGCTATTAAAGTAGTTTGAAAAATCTTGAGGGGGTCGGCCCGATCTGATGCACGCCATAGCGGTACTACCAGCGCCAATAAATACGAACTCAGCGCCAACATCAAAAAGTCCGGTGCTAAACGTCCGACCTGGGTAAAATATTCAGGATGCGTGAACGGCCCAAACATAAATAGCGCTGTAGCTATCAGATCGCGTGTTCCACGATAAAAATACCACCACGACAGTACAAGTAAGAATGTAGATATTAATAAAGTACAATATTCTAGAAATACTATATAACGTTCAGGATTTTTTAAAACATTCTGGATTTGTGTGGTGGAATTCCGCTCAAGTGTTCGTAAAAAAAAACCGCCTAAAATCTGTTGAGTAAGGCCAGGGTGATCCCAGTGCCCCGTTGGCCGCCCAGTACTAACGGCCAAACTATTCATCAAATACGCATATTCAGGGTCTACGTAGCCTGTAATGTTGGTTTGTGATCGCTGTCGGATGTTCCAGAACCCAGAGCTAAGCACCAGCATAACGGCCACAATAAACAAAAAACGAAACTTTCCAAACGTTACAAGCATCGCTGTCCGTCCTTGCTGTCCAGCGTTATCGAGGCGCTGTAGAAATAAAGAGATAGTCTTTGTGGTGGTCGATGGCCCACTGCATGGCCCATTCACTGCGAAACAGCACCACAGGGCTTTCGTCGCGATCTACCAATACTCGATTGCCTTCACGAATTTCTAAGCCCTTCGCTAAGGCATCGGTTTCGGCTTCATTTAAAAGGGGATAAAGTCCTGGCTTTCTCAATTCTTCTGGGCAATTTTTTACTACCCACCTAGCCGTGACATACGGCAACTTGTCCATTTTGACCTGAACACTGTATTCGGCTAGCAAACGAAACTTCAACACTTCAAACTGCAACGCACCCACAGCGCCTAAAACAGGGTCTTTATCGCCCATCCCACGCTGACGATACACTTGGACCACGCCTTCTTCGGCTAGTTGATCTAAACCCTTTTTTAACTGCTTACGTTTTAACGGATCCAAAATAGTTACGCCCGAAAAGTTTTCAGGACTAAAACGCGGCACCCCTAAAAAGCGAAAACGTTCTTTGCCTTCGACAAGAGTGTCGCCAATACGCAACTCGCCCGAGGTGTCGAGTAAACCCACAATGTCGCCTGGATATGCTTCTTCAATCATCACACGTTCTTGTGCAAAGAAATTGAGTGGTTTGGCTAGTTTGATTTCGCGGTCTGCCTGAACGTGTTGCACAGTCATGCCGCGTTTAAAATGGCCCGAAACCACGCGCATAAAAACGACGCGGTCGCGATGAGAGGGGTCCATGTTGGCTTGAATTTTAAAAAAGAACGCCGAAAAATTTGGATTCGTTGGTGCAACGATCTGATTGTTGTCGGCTAAGCGCCCCGTTGGTTTTGGTGCAATTTTAATAAACGATTCTAAAAAACGCTGCACGCCAAAGTTATTCATGGCACTGCCAAAAAATACTGGGGTTAACTCACCCGCCAATACGCGTTGTAAGTCAAATTGATCACCGGCTAGTTCAAGCAACTCTAGTTCGTTACGAAAGCTGTCATCGAATTCATCTTCTAAACGCAGTACTTTTTTTGGTGCGATGCGCGATTCTTCGTGCGCGTTACCTTCGTTTTGGAAGAATAGAATTTCTTGTCGTTCACGGTCATAGACGCCCTTGAAATCGGGGCCCGTTCCAATGGGCCAGGTCATGGGGCAAGACCTGATGCCCAAAACCTTTTCAATCTCGTCCAACAGATTCATAGGGTCTTGGCACGGTCTGTCGAGTTTGTTGATAAACGTAAAAATTGGAATGCCGCGCATGCGGCAGACTTCAAATAGTTTTCGAGTTTGTGGCTCTACGCCTTTTGCCGCGTCGATCAACATTACTGCGGCATCTACTGCGGTCAGTGTGCGGTAGGTGTCTTCCGAAAAGTCTTTGTGGCCTGGGGTGTCTAGTAGATTGATTTGGGCGCCCTGGTATTCGAATTGCAGCACACTGGTTGAAATGGAGATACCGCGTTGTTTTTCAATTTCCATCCAATCCGATGTCGTATTGCGTGTTTTCGCTTTTGCTTTTACGGCCCCCGCCAAGTGGATGGCTCCGCCATATAATAACAGCTTTTCGGTCAATGTTGTTTTGCCGGCATCGGGATGCGAGATAATGGCAAACGTACGGCGTCTATCCACTTCTTTCTGCAGAACGTTTAAATTGGATGGAGTGTTGTTGATCGAGTTCTCTGGAGTTGATTGAATATTCATAAATAAAAACTATTTAATTTTTGAGGCGAAAATTTAACAAATGGGGTTAATTTTTCCTATCAGATCTTTGATTAAACATCACCCCCTTTGACGGATTCTTAGACTATGTAACAATTATTCGAGGCCATTTGTTTTATTTTTATGCCCCAGTACTTTGAACGATATATTAGGGAATGTATATGCAACAAGCCGCCGCAGAAAATGCTGCAACCAACAGTAACCCCGTACGTAAGTTTAGTTTTTTAATCTACTCGGATGAAGCCGAAGTCTCGGCTAGTCATCAATCGACTTTGCTCGAAAAGTTTGTCAATTCTGCCTTGGTTTTCGCCAAACAAGAGTCAGAGTTGTTGCAAAAAATGACAAACCAACGATTTGATTTGGTTATTTTTGACCTGCGCAAGGCCGCTTGTGAGCCCGTGTTGCATCTCAAAATTATTGATCAATTACCTGCCGAGGCTAGGCCGGCCCATGTGTTTTGTATTTCGGATAAACACTTGCCAGAACTTTGCGGCAAGACGGTGGGCACGGTAACGTACTTGGCTCCAACTCTGTCAAAAACAGAATTTTTAGATTACGCCAACAAAACCGTGAATGGCATCCTGAAAAATAAAGTAGCAGTCGGAAACAAAGTCGACGTGCATTTTATAAATCCGTTTATTCAAGGCTCGACCGAGGTACTTGAAAAACTTTGTGGCATCAAGGCTACTCGAGAGAAGGTATTTGTTCGCGCTGATGATCAGATTAGTGGCGACGTCTCTGCCTTAGTAGCTATGAACAGCGACGATTTAAGTGGAAGCATGGCGATCGCATTTGAAGAGAGTACTTTTTTGGGCTGTGTGTCGGGAATGCTTGGTGAGACGTTTACCGAAGTGAATCAAGAAATTGCTGACGCTGCAGGAGAGATTTGTAATCAGATTTTTGGAATCGCTAAACGTCAATTGAACGAGAAGGGCCATTCGATAAAACCAGCGATTCCGACGGTAGTACTCGGAAAAAAACACTCGATCAAACATATGATACCGGGTGTTTGTTTGGCTGTGCGCTTCAGTACACCGGCAGGCAATTTTACTATTGAGGCTGTCGTATCCTCAAATAAATAAACTTAAACTATTTACATGAAAATTCACGGAGGAAATCATGTTTGCACCAACCACAAAAATTCTAGTAGTCGACGATATGATGACCATGCGTAAGTTGGTCTCGAAGAGCTTAAAAGAGCTTGGTTTTACTGATATTACAGAAGCCAACGACGGTATTCAGGCTTGGGAGAAACTCTCTAAAAGCCAACCACCGTTTGGAATGATTGTTTCTGATTGGAATATGCCTAATTGTACTGGGTTAGATCTTTTAAAAAGATGTCGGGGCGATTCTGTTTATAAAAACGTACCATTCTTGTTAGTAACAGCCGAGGCCGAAGCGAGTCAGATCATTGATGCGAAACAGGCTGGGGTGTCTAGTTACATTATCAAACCGTTTACGAGCCAGGCCATTGGCGAAAAAATTAAATTAGTTTACGAATCGTTGATGAAAAAGGCTGCTTAGCGCTACCCAATCTTCTGTGAAAATGTTAGGTCCTCCTGCGTTTGTTGATCAACCTCAATGCAGGAGACCTACACATGAAAGTCCGAAAGTTAACGC
>CAZYPH010000036.1:10751-19004 GCA_964649095.1 uncultured Oligoflexia bacterium
GCAGTTATTTCTTTTTACCCTACCCATTCTTTTATCGTTATTGCTGACGGTTTCGTGTCTTAAGGGCTCAGGGCGCGTCGAACATCTTACGTTAGGTTTTGTTTACCCATTGACTGGTCTCGATGCCGACTTTGGGGTTAATGGCCGGGCAGGATCTGAAATCGCAATCGCAGAATTTAATGAAACCATTCGCCAGTGCCTGCAACCTTCTAGTTATGCCGAAGTGGCACGTAATGCTCAATTTCGTATTGGCCGTTTACGATGCCAGTTGGCTCAAACCTATCGAACGATTTTACAAGGCGGCATTCGTGCACGATTTTATGACGACCGCGGTCAGGGCACTGAGAGCGCCTCGGTAGTCACGCGTTTGGCGGACTATGATCAGGTTTTAGCAATTGTTGGTGGGTCGACAAGCACACTGGCTTTGGCAGCGAGTCGCGTGGCGCAAAGACGGCGTGTGGCGTTTGTAAGTCCGTCGGCGACAAATCCGCATGTCACTTCAGTAGGTGATTTTGTTTTTCGTACCTGTTTTACCGATAGTTTTCAGGGTTTGCAGTTGGCGCGTTATGTAGTCCGTCGTTTTCCAAATGCCCCTAAAATTGCCATTTTGGAAAACCGTGGGAGTGCTTATTCAACAGGCTTGGCCGACCGTTTGGTTGAGGTGATCCGCGAGTTATCACCTCAAGCTGTGATCGAACGTGAGGGCTATCAGGCCGGGGACACCCACTTTTCGGCACAATTGAGTTCAATTACTCGAGTGGCTCCAGACGTTTTTTTTCTCCCTGTAAATTACGGTGATGCCGCTCTGATCTTGCGGGAGTTCCGTGCCCTTCGCCCAGATCAGCATCCTTTGTTGTTAGGTGGTGATGCTTGGTCGTCACCCGTGTTGTACACCAACGATGACGATGCTGCTGTCGGTGGAATCTTGGCTTCGGCAGCCCCTCGCGAGGTATTGTTGCGGAACCCGAATGCTAGGCAATTTGTACAAGGGGCGCAGGCTCGCCATCATGTTTTAACAGAGTCGATGGCGCTATCGTATGACGCGACATCGGTCGTGTTAGATGCAATCGTGCGCGCGGCAGAACAGCTAGCACCAACGTCATTTCATGCAACCCAGCCATTGTTGTTGAGTGCCTTTCGTGAGCATATTGCACAGGCGTTGCGTCAAACCCGCAACTTTCCTGGTGCAACTGGTGGGATAACCATTAACAGCCATCGCGACGCTGAAAAACCCATGTATTTGATGCGTGTAGAAGCCAATCAGTTTGTTTTAGATTCGGCTATGGAGTAGTCGATCTAGAACGAATACCCAAGCGTCGCGTTACCTAAAAACGACCATCGGTTAAGACCAGCCGTATCAGTCTGCTGGTGGTCGTGGGTAAGGCGCACACCGGCTTCGACTAACCAACCCGAGCCACGTACTAAACGCTGCGAAAGCGTAATGCCAGACTCTTCGAAGAAACCTTTTAGAGCGCCGTTAGAAGCACGTTGAGGATAGAAGCGCCCACCCAAATCCCACACTAGTGCCGTACGTTTTTTAAAGATTGAAAAGCTCAATAAAGATAGATCTATTCGAAGGTGAGCAAATGGAGTGTAAAGGCCTAAAATTTCTACCTCGTCCGCACCAATGCGGCGGAAGTAGTACTTATTTTCAAATCCACCACCGAGATGCAGCGTAGAAAATCGCCATGTGGATTGGTCTAAAGCGCCCGTCGAAAAGGGCAGCCAGTGCGCACCCGTCAAACCACCGAACGCGAACGTGGGCCGTATAACAAATCTTCCAGACGCGGGTTTTTGCAGCGTTGTGTGTGAGCCATATCCAACGACGTTAAAGCCGATCTTTGAATTATAGTTGCCTTCGTACTCGAGGCGTCCACGTGTGTGCCACTTGGATTGCGAGATCGTCTCGGTCGTGACACCAGGCTCGGTATCTCGAAAATACAACAACCCACCACCTAACGAAAAAAACGCGCTGTTATACCATTTAGACTTATCAGTAAATCGCACCACTTCAGTGGGGCGATCATTTATTGGTTGAGCTGTTGGTTGCGGTGCCGCAACTGTTTTTTCTATTGTAGGATTTATATTAATTTTTTTAGATATATCAGAAGGTAGATATTTAGGAATTTTTACTACTGTCCCCGGCGCCAAGTAGTTTCCAAATTTTTTAATTTTATTAAGGCGGTTAGTGACATCAACAAAATTGCCTTTACCCCATAACGGGCCAAGATAGTAACGTTGCAGAATGGCTCCCAACGTTTCGCGACGTTTTACTGTGTGCAAAAAATAAGGTGGGGCCGCACCATCTGATTCTTGTGCGAAACTTATTTTTGCGCCGCTAGATACAATTAACAATATCAGGACCGCGCAGGTCATATTTAAACGGCGTTTAGTCGGAAGCTTGCAGGTAGAATACGTATCAATGGTGTCCACTCTATTGATGATACTGAGTTTTAAAAGCACGGAAAGGCGTGGTGCGTTATGTATATTTATCTTAGACCTTCACGTATCCAGATTATTTTTGTAAACTCTAGGTATGATTACGCGAGAGCAAAAATTAGAATTAATGCGACGCGCGTTAGGGTTGCGTCACAAAATTAAAGTCCACAACAGCATGCCTCAGCCGGATACACATGATGCGATGGTGGTTTTTAGTTTAGCTCTGTGGGAATTAGAAGATGAGCTCAATGCGATTGAAGAGATTTTGCGCGATAATCGTGCACAGTGTGTTGCGGATAAAAAGAAGACGTTATTAGAACATGGTCCGCATTCCAAACAAAAGGTGGAGAAAAAAAATGAATCAGAAAAACAAAAAAAATGATGTAGTACCCGCTCAAGTCGACACCGCGGCGCGTCGTCAATTTTTCAAGAAGGTAGCATTGGGTCTAGGTTCCATGGCGTTGTTTTCAAAATGGTCACCTTTAGTGTCAAAAACAGCTTTTGCTGCAGAGACGTTGTCAGAGTCCGATCCTCTAGCCGTGTCATTGGGTTATGTTGCCAACGCGACTAAAACAGACGTAAAAAAATTCCCAAAAAGAGCCTCAGCCGACGGTAAGACACAATTTTGTGACAACTGCATGTTTTATCAAAAGACCGATGCAAAACAGGGTGGCTGTCAGATATTCCAAAATAAACTAGTGGCTGCAAAAGGCTGGTGTAATTCTTGGGCCAAAAAAGTTGGGTAAAACGGCTCTCGGCGCCTAAAGTTCTTTTTAGGGAGTTCCAAAATCATCCCGCTCGCGAATATCTTGTTGGTGGCTATTCGTAATCCGATTGTTATTGAGCACGGGTGGTATACCTAAAGACGTTAAGCCAATAAAATCAAAACCAATGCCTCGTTGATCGACATCGGTATGGTGGACAACGAGGCCATTGGTTTGATGAGCCAAGATTCCAATCCCATACTTCTCACCGCTGATTTTCAAATTTCTTACCGTAATATTTTCGCCCAAAAGTAGTAATCCGACCTTAGCCTGCGGGCCTGAGAGCTCAAATCCGGCGCCATCGAAGACCACGTTTGTTCCAATAATAGTTAGTAGAGGTAGCTTTCGTTCTGGGCATGTAATGTCTGATGTTAACGTGTGGCTTTGATCCAGCACGCTTCCACAGGTTACAGCAACCGACGGTGTTTTGAGCGTGAGGCTTACTGCAGTGGCTGGGCAGCCATTATCACCGTTCAAAATACTGAGGTAAAGAGCCTTGGCATGGAACTCCTGATACTGGCCCAGACTCAGATCGGGTTGGAAATGTAGCTTGGTGTGTGCGGTAGTATCTCGGCACGGTGGTTTATTCGGATTGCCCCTGCAATCTAGCGACGTGCTGGTGCTTGTGCGCATACAGTACTGAAAGCGGTAAGTGAACCCATTGGTTGAATTTGTGGTGCAGTTGTTCGATCGCGTTGATTGACCTTGGCCTTGATAAAAACAAGTCACATCGTTTTCGTCTTCGTTAGTGTTCGTAAAACGAAATGTGGCCCAATGGGTGCCGCTACGTCCTGAACGTACGGTGATGGATTCCGCAATTAGCAGGCTTTTTTCTTCTAAAAACTGCGCAGAATAGTCTTCATTGGTCGTCGGGCGGTAGGTTTGCCGGGATTCAAGAGTTAACGACGAATTTTGCGCGGGTAGTGTTCGGCTCTGTGCAACGATCTCAATCAACTCTTCATCCGAGACATTGGGAATTTGTACCGTGCTATTCGGAGGAGGGGGATTTGCCGACGCGTCGCCATTGTTTGGAACCGCATCTCGAATACGTTCCTGCAAATCGTTGAGCTTGGAACAACCAAACGTATGCAGCCCCATGGCGGCTACGATTAACCAAACAAATGAGGCCCAAATCCAATCTAATACGGCACTTTTACTGTGAGAGGTTTTCACAAACTACGTTGCCCCCGCCTCCTGATTGTAGAAGGGGGAGAGATGCGAAGCCAGAGCCTCTTAACTGTTGGTGTGAGCCCTCAGGCAGTAATTGCCGAGGTTTATTATGGCGAAAGGAGCTCTAAACTTGAGGTTTTAATTAATCCGAATGACCATCGTAGTACGACTAAAGCGCCTACTATGCCGACCGCAGCATCCAGCCACAGAAGCCCAAAGTGTTTACCTAAAACAAGCGATACAATAGCCAGAATCGACGTCAGAGCATCGGCTAATACATGGGCATAGGCGCCTTTAATGTTCGAGTCGGGTAGGTGGTGGTCATGATGGTGGTGTGCGTTAGAAGAATGCTCGCCGTGCTCGTGGTGGTGCGTGTGTTGATGCCCCAGCAGCCAAGCACACACCAGATTGGTGATTAACCCTAAAATAGAAATGGCAATGGCCTCATCGAAATGTATGCGCTCGGCTGTCAACAGATGGCGGCCCGATTCGATCAGCATTCCAATACCGATAAAACCCAAAAACAAAGCGCTCGTATAACCGCCTAGTGCGATGATTTGGTTTTGTCGAAAACGTTGAAACTTGGGGACTCTAGTGGCCCGGTAAGCAAACCACGATACTAATAACGCTCCTGTATGTGAGGCCATGTGCCAACCGTCAGCCGTAAGAGCCATCGAGCTAGTCCAGTACCCCGCTACGATCTCTAAAACCATGACTATAGCTGTAATAATTACTACTTGAAAGGTCCGACGTTCTAGTTGGTTGTTAGTGTGTGTGGTATTTGCCATTCGAGTTTGTGGTGTGCCTAAAATGTAAGTTTTACACTTTTCATTTTAGGCACAGCTTAAAAATAGAACCAGTTTTTAGACGCCTTTTCCGATGATTTTTTTCAACGGAATATTGGCACCGTAAAACAACAGACCGGCGGCAATGCCCATACCTGTTAACAGCGTGAAGAAGTTGTCTTTTGGCATGACGTCGTACCAGCTAGCAATATAGCCCGCCAAATAGTTACCGAAAAAGCTCGACATCAACCACATGCCCATCAACATCGAAACCAATCGAGCCGGCGCCAATTTGGTCACTAGTGACAGACCGATTGGTGAAACGTACAGCTCACCCATAGTGAACAACCATGTCGTGCCTGCTAGCCAAAGTAGGCTGCCCTTTTCGTCGGCTGCAACCATTTTCGACGCTACAATCATGATAATAAATGCGGCCCCTGTTAGTAGGCAGCCCAAGCCCATCTTGCTGGTGCTCGAAGAGGAGTGGCCTTGCTTTGCGCGGTGGCGCCACCACATGTCTAAGAATGGTGCAAACATAAAAATAAAGGCTGGGTTCATCGACTGGTACCAAGACGAGGGCAAATCAAAACCTAAAAAATGCCAATTCGTATTGTCTTCAGCCCACAATTGTAACGAAGAGCCTTGCTGCTCAAAAATTCCCCAGAACGCAATATTGAGCATGCAGAGAACGGCAAGGGCCAAAATACGCTGCATTTCTTGTTTTGTGAGTGGCTCACTATTTTGTGTATGGCCCTCTTTTATAGCCTGAGCCGCTCGTTGAGTAATGCGGTCTTGCGGCAACAGGTGGCGCCCAAAGTGGTAAACCACAAGGCCTAGTAACATACCAATACCCGCAGCGCCGAATCCATAGTGCCAGCCCACTTTTTGCCCCAACGTTCCGCAGACTAGAGGTGAAAAAAAGGCACCGAGGTTAATACCCATGTAAAAAATAGTGAAAGCACTGTCGCGGCGCGCGTCGCCTTGTTCGTAAAGGTTACCTACTTGAGACGAAATATTGGGCTTAAAACAACCATTGCCCAAAATAAGAAAAAATAACGCTGGTAGAAATAGACTCTCTGCCGCCATTAAAAAGTGGCCTATCGCCATCAAAAAGCCGCCCAGATAGACTGACTTGCGTTGGCCGAGCATTCTGTCGGCCAGAATACCGCCAAATAACGGCGTAAAATAAACCAAGCCGGTATAAATGCCATAAATCTGCGCACTCATCGCCGATACTTGTAATGGCCCCAAAAAAGCCTCGAGAACCGCTTTCAAAGTGTCGTAGCCTAGTACAGACGATGCTTTCTCTGGGTCTAACAACAGATACTTCGCCATGTAGAGCATCAACAAAGCACGCATGCCGTAGTACGAAAATCGTTCCCACATTTCGGTGAAGAACAGAACAAATAACCCTTTGGGGTGGCCCCACAGAGTGGGTTGTTTTGAAAGAGCGCTAGTTGTTTGAGCCACTTATTTTTACTCCCTTAAAATAGCTTTAATCAGCCAACTCCACTAACACTACACTTAGTACTTAACGCGGTAGCGTAAAGGGTTTGTGAATCGTTGTAGAAAAGTAGGCGGATCTTAGATCCGTATAACAATTTCATGGTCAGCTCAAGTTATGAAGCCCATTCAGGTTAGAAAATTTTCTCCCGACGCGGTGCCTGTTAGAAAAGATGCCGGTCTATTTGAAAGTTTTTCATTGGTGCCCGATGCTCGTGAGTTAAATAAAAAAAATTTAAAGATATCTCCGCATAGGTACGACTACCCCGCAAAAGTGTCTTTGAGTCGGCCCCTGTATTTCGAAATTGGGTGTGGGGTTGGTAAACACCCCATTGCCCTCGCGAAGGCCGAGCCGGGCGCTGATATTATCGCGTGTGAACACACTACATCGCGTAGTAATACCCTGCGTGCCCATGTGCGGTCGGCACTAGTGGCCGGTGTGTCGTTAGATAATTTCTATTTTTGCCATGGCAATGCCATCAGTGTTTTAACGCACGAGGTGCCCTCTAAGAGTTTAGATCGCATCTATCTATTGTATCCGAACCCCTACCCCAAACCGAAAGATCTCAATAAACGTTGGCATGCTATGCCATTTTTTAGTGTGTTATTAGATCGTTTGAAGCCAGGTGGCGTTTTGATTTTGTCTACAAATATAGAAAATTATATATTAGAGGCCCGCCAGTATATCGAACACTACTGGTCACAGTTTGTTAAAATTGAGGTAGTCGAATTTATGGCGTTAAAATCTCATAATATACAAAAATTTAAATATGATGTTGAAGCGCCGCGTACACACTTTGAAAAAAAATATTTAGAACGCGCACAAACTTGTTTTCATTACTGTGTGCGAGTGCACGAGAGTTCGTAATAAGAGCTTATAATTTGAACTTCTTTGGAGGATAATTTTTATGACGAAAAATCCTAACACCGCCATTTTAGCGGCCGGTTGTTTTTGGGGAGTCGAACAACTGGTTCGATCGCTACCCGGTGTCATCGATACCGAGGTCGGTTATATCCAGAGTGCTGAGGCTGATAGGCAGCTACCGCAAGGTGC
Source organism: uncultured Oligoflexia bacterium (assembly GCA_964649095.1). Lineage (GTDB taxonomy): Bacteria > Bdellovibrionota > UBA1018 > UBA1018 > UBA923 > CAZYPH01. The sequence continues at coordinate 18,467 of CAZYPH010000036.1, forward strand.
CGTCGCACCTACGTATTCTCAGGTAAAGACGGGGCAAACCGAGTATGCTGAAGCGATTCGAATCGTTTTTGATGCACAGCAGATTTCGTACGATCAAATTCTAGATCATTTTTTTCGTCTGCATAATCCGACAACGGTTGATCGTCAGGAGAATGATGTCGGGCGTCAATATCGTTCTGCGATATTTTATAGCAGCGAGGCTCAAAACGCGGCGGCCCATCAAGCGATCGAGCGGGCCCAGAAATCAGGGCGTTGGTCAAAGCCCCTTGTAACGCTTGTAGAAGAGGCCGGCTACTTTCACGTGGCTGAGGCGTACCACCAAGACTATCTGCAAAAAAATCCCGATGGGTACAATTGCCATTACTGGCGATCGTAAACTTTTATTATTTATGGCGACGGCGTCGAGCCGGTTGGTATTCGATTGTCATACCGTCATTGGTTTCCACGCGGCGGATGGCAATCTGCTCTACACATCGAAAACGATTAGTGATGCGCTGGGCGGGGTACCGAACCGCATTCGCATCGGGCATGTTAGCCG
>CAZYPH010000037.1:0-18382 GCA_964649095.1 uncultured Oligoflexia bacterium
GCGTGGTGCGTTCCGTATAAAAATGGTGTGTTATTGCGCGTGTTCATCCAGCCCAATGCCTCGCAGACAAAGATTGTGGGTGAGTATCGGGCGGATGCCGACTGTCGTCTAAAAATTAGCGTGGCGTGTCCGCCCGTCGAAGGGGCGGCGAATGAGGCGCTTTTAAAGTTTTTAAAAAAACGATTGCGCGTCACCAATAGTCAGCTCGAGATTCTTCGCGGTCTCACGAGCCGCCAAAAAGACATAACCATCGCCGGGGTCGCGGTCGATCAAGTCATTGCACTAGTGCGGCCATAACGCGCTGAGTACAACACTAAAAACAATAAACCATGCCGAGTTGAGTTTGGTTGTCATGAGTAATATGAGAGTCCCCAAAAGAAGGCTCAGTTCCAATACGGGCTGTGTGCTATTTAGGCCTGCCGAGTAGATCAACGTACCACCGGCATAGGCCATGATAGCAAGTGAAGCCGCCTGAGCGCCCTCCAAAGCTAGATCAAGGGTTTCTGATTTAGGGAGTTTCTTTAGTAAAGCACAACTCAGAGCTACGAAAAAAAAGCTTGGTAGAAATATGCCGAGCGTTGCAAGGCCGGCCCCGGGTAACCCATTTAGAAGAAATCCAATAAACGTAGCTGTAGTGAATAGTGGTCCCGGTGTAAACTGCCCGATAGTAATGGCATCTAATAATTGGCTCTCCGTAAGCCAGGCAAACTGATCGACTAAGTCCGATTTTAAATAGCCAATTAATACATAACCGCTGCCAAAGAGAATCGACCCTACTTTAATAAAGAACGTAAAAAGCGACGTTAAGTCGTAGGGTTTTTTATGGGCCAGTGTAGTGACGTGGTTCTGGGCCAGAGTCGCAGTAGGGGACTGCGCTAGTAAAACCAGCGGTTGCCAAATAATATTAATAAATCCAAATATACTAATATATTTAAGCCATTTTTTTTTGCGACGACTAATAGTCACCAGCAGTGGTGTTAGAATCATCGCGCTGGCAATAAGTAGTATTTCAGGCAATCCCGAAATCGCCATTAAGAGCATCGCCGTAGTCGTCAACAATGCGCGTCCGTGCACTTTCTTGGTTTTAGTGGTGGAGTTGCCTTTTTTAAAGCACACTTCGCTAGAGAACTTAATCAGTGCGTGAGTGATAATACCCATCACCGCAGGTTTGGTGGCGTTGAAGATAAATAACCCAGTCGGTAGGTGACCGTATTTTGTATATAAAAAAGCTAATACACATACAATGCCCGCGGCCGGTAAAATAAAACACAAACCAGCGGTTAGTAGGCCCAACCATCCACCCCGTTCAAAACCAATGTGTAACGCGAGTTCTGTAGAGTTCGGGCCGGGAACTAGATGCGTCCACGCGATTAATCGAAGAAACCCTTGCTGCGTTAGCCATTTTCGTCGCTCAACAACCTCTCGTTGCATCATGGCAATGTGAGCGATGGGGCCACCAAAGGACGTAAACCCAAGCTTTAGGAAGACCGTTATGATTTCGACCATAAATCTACTTTAGTGTCTGTATCATTGATGTGGCAAAAAATTCCTAGACCAAATTAGACGGCATTATCTATTGAGAATTTTCTGACGATGCGACTCTTGAGGAGTTGTGTCCATGTCGCGTGTTGTTTTTGGCGCTTTCAGAAAATTTGCAAGATATACGGCTGCATATGTTTATATGCACATAGGTATATGTTCATTTTCCGCTCACGCACAACTTATGCGCACTACAGCGGCCTCATGCCCAACTACGGGCACGGCTGTGGTAGGCGACGTGTTAGCTACAAAAACGTTTTTAGATAACACTGGTGCGCTAGCAACGGGTACTATGACCAATCGTGGGGCGTTTGATTTAACAGGGGCGTATCCCGGTGCTGGTTATGTATCGAGTTTCACGGGTTTGGCTGTCTCTCAGGTTTGTAGCACGACGAGTTTACTGGGCAGCACCGGTACGGCAGGTTGTATTAGTGGTACTACGGCTGATGCTGCCGCGGCCGCTAATATCCAAAGTGGCCGTGAGTGTTGGAATAGTTCGGGCACAAAAATTACAGGCACATTAGCGCCTACAGCTAGTACGATTTGTACGGGCACAACGATCGCAAGTGTTGCGGGCTCTGGCGTGTGTCAAGGTGCTGCCGGTAGCGGTTCGGTGGCGGCAGCGGGTTATGTGTGTTCGAATCGGTATGGGTATAACGCATCAGGTGTTGCGGTAAATGGCTCGCGTACGTGTTACGAGTTGCAGACGCCTGGCACAATTTCTGGCCTGCAACTGTGGCTGCGTGCCGATGCTATCGAAGGCAAATCAAATGGCGATAGTTTAGATTCGTGGCTAGACCAGTCGGGCAACGGTAGACATGCGTCGGTTGGTTATAATTCTGGATTCCCACCCACGTACCAGACCAATGCCGTAAATAGTCTACCGGCTGTCAGCATGAATGGTACAGACTATTTGACAGGGCCGGCATTCTCCTTTTCAAAACTCAGTGCTTTCGTAGTGGTTAAGATGAATGACCTTACTAGTAATAATCGTTCAATCTTTGAATTTTTTCCCAATGGTGGAACCAATACTAGCTGGAATGATCCGAACGGTTTTGGTCTGTTTACAATTGATGTTACTGATTACAAGTTCCATACGGTGTGGGCTTTTGGGGCCGTTGCCGATCAAAACTATATCTTAAGTTCAGGTACTATCACAGCGGGTTATCGATTGTTGGGACTTGTCTTTGGCAGCGGCACGTCTGAACTATTTCTAGATGGTGTTTCTCAGGGTACTGATACGTATACCGATAGTACTATATCTCCGTATCGCTATATTTTCGGAACACGTTGGACGGGGGGGCTCATGACGGTAATTTTAGTCAAAATGACTATGCGGAAATAATACTTTATGATGATAAATTGTCCGTGGCCAATCGTCAGGCGGTAGAATGCTACCTCAGCGCAAAGTATGCTTTGGGGCTTGCTGGTTGTTAGTTTTTTTTAATTGACCCATTAAGTTATGCGTCTAGGGTGCCGATTTCTCGTTATATGAAAGTACTCTCACGATTACGCCTTGTAGTGGGTTCGGCAAAAAATACCTCCCTCAATAACGTATATAAAGAAATAGATATATTGGTAGAATCAGCACGTAAGTTGTTCGGGGCAAGCGAGGTTTTAAAAAAAGTTATTGCTTCAGAACAAACGGCAGTGCAGTCATCGTCCGCAGCGGCCCACGAAATTTCATCGATGGTCTCTACTACGGCCGAAGCGGCGACCGAGCTTAGTAAGATGGCATTAACAGCAAATCAGGCGGTGTCGGCCTCTGAGACGAACCTCAACGAATTAAAAGAACGCATTGCTCAGGTCAGTACGCTGAGTGCGTCACTCGAAAAATCCATGGGTGACGGACTAAAAGAAATTTCGTCCGTGACAACGACGATGTTCGAAATTCGCGATAAGGCAAAAATGATCAACGATATCGTATTTCAGACTAAACTATTATCATTTAATGCTTCGGTAGAAGCTGCCCGGGCCGGTGAACACGGTCGTGGTTTTGCGGTTGTGGCCGAAGAAATGGGCAACCTAGCCAAGGCGAGTGGTGATGCTGCGCGTGAGATTGAAAATATACTTGAGACCGCTGTTTCGCGCACGCAAGAGCAAATCAAACGGGTTACTAGCGATTTAGAAGACGTTACAAAAAAAACGGTCGGCGCCATTGATGACGTGTCGAAGAAGAGTTTTGAAATCGCCGAAAGTTTTGTGCAATTGGGCCAGGTGTCAAACCAAACTGAAAATAAGGCTCAAGAGATTTCTGTAGCGACAGGCGAACAAAAGATTGGTGTGCAGCAAATCTCACAAGCGCTGAGTGATCTTGAAAAATCGTCGAATCAACTGAACTCTATGGCCGAAGATAGTCATCGGGCATCGGCCGACTTGGCGGGCAAAGTAGAATCTATTTTAAAGAATTTTGCCGAGGCACTATCGGGAATGGGTTTTGCGGTACCAAAAATAGAAAAGGTCTTTGATTTTCAAGCAGCGATTTCGGCTCATATAGATTGGAAGATGAAGTTAACAAAATATATTGAGAACCCCGACCGGTCTTTAGATCCCGCAAAAGTTTGCGTCGATAATGCCTGTATTTTGGGCAAATGGATTTATGGCGCTGGTCAATCTTACGAGCAGAATTGCCGCCAAACCTATGAAGCCTTGCGCGCCTCGCACGCCGAGTTCCACAAAATTGCCGCTCATGTAATTCAACTCATGCACGATCAGAAAAAAGACGAAGCCTTGCGTGTGTTAGGCGTCGACGGCCCATACCCTGCTGTGTCGGAACGTACGGTGCACTTGATCGAACAATTGCGGTCTGAAGTTGAGGCCTTTGCTACCAGCGTGGCAGCGTAAGTTCTCTGCATAGCTCACAAGTAACATTCATAGCCATAGCTCAGGCCCATTGAGAACATGCCCCTCCATCGATGGTTAGTGGCTTCATCGTCGGTAGAGAAAAAATATCGTTTCCTTGTAGTTCCTTTTTTTTTATTTTAACACGGCCTCTCAACGCCAACTGCTTTGGCAGATCGGAGGACCAAAATCATCCGTTAGTGCTGCTAATCAACGTATTTTTTCTTTGGACTGGTTGTTCGGACGACTCCATTGAACTTCCACAAAGTATCAATCGTATTTTTATGAGGGGGCATGTCTACTTTCCAGACCGCACGCCTTCTCCTGTCGAGACCCTCGAATTGTCGGTAACGCTTTCAGGAGAAGGTACGGTCAACAGAACTTATAGGGGTTATGGGAGTTGCACGGGGGGGCAATACACCTATGAAATCGGTCCAGATGTGTTTTTAAATGCTAGGTTTCGTACCCAACTGGCGCCGGATTCTAATGGAGCTGTTCAGTTTTATGCACCAGTACAATATTTCTTAGGTGATTTTTCGCAGATAGTACGGGGGCGACTAAATTATTGTCCTCGCGATGTCCTGAGTCGCATTTCGCAGGTGTCTGTCTTGAATGTGGGCGCTAGCCTGGGCATTAACGAACAAATCGCGCGGGTCTACTGCTCAAGCTATTCTAGAAGTGAGTGTCGTATTACTGAAATTAATAACAGTGGGTGGACCCAAAGCCAGAGGAGTTGTTTCGATGTATCTTATAATGCCTGCTACCCCGTCGTTATTAACACGCGACGTCTAACTGCAGAGACTAGCATTTATGCGAGTTCGGTGATGAGCGCTCTTCGACGAGGCGATGCGTCCGTTCAGCTTGACGTAACCGATGCTCAGCATGGCACCTTGCGGACGACGGACGGTACATTCTCGGTGAATGGTTCGGTGTTAGAGATTGATACTAACCTCGTGTTGAGGGCGATTCATTAGTTGAGAGTGGAGTCCTTTGTTGCCCGCGTTGCGGCGTAAGTTATTGTTAATGCTAAGAATTGCTTTAGATTCTTACTTCTGCACCGGTCGATAAAATATTTTTAGTTAAGGACTAGTGCGACGTGTTATCATTCTGGTCGAAAGGTTAGGTACGTATGTTTTCGAAGGTAAATAAGAAGTATTTTGTTTTGAGCTTAGTAGTAGTTTTGGCTGCTATGGAAAGTGCCTTGAGTGAAGCTTCGGCTCAACGCTTGTCTCAGTATGTGCGTCCCGTGCGGCCCGCAACTTCAGTGCAAGTAGTGATGACAGGTACTGGCACTAGCACTGGCACTAGCACAGGTACTGGCACTAGCACTGGCACTAGCACAGGTACTGGCACTGGCACTGGCACTGGTACTGGCACAGGCACTGGTACTGGTACTGGTACTGGCACTGGCACTGGCACTGGCACTGGCACAGGCACTGGTACTGGCCGTCCTGGTCGAACAGGCATTGATCTCAATTGTAAAATATGTCCTTAACTGTTAGCCTTGCCCATCATCCGCACCGCACTATGATTGCAGATGGAACGTTTACCAATGCCGCATTCTGTTGCCGCCTAATGTAGTTCCATTTTCCATTGACGACCGTAGGTTGGTTTCCAACACTAGACGTTATGGATAACATCATGCTCATTCTTTTTGAGAAGACCTCGTACTACATCGTACTGGGTCTTCTTTTTTTTTGGCTGATCTGGGCCGAACGTACTCTTCGTACTCCACTTAAAAATTGGTTTCTGACAATACCGCTTAGGCACGCAGCGGTTGGAGTATTGGGTGCTGTTCTGTGTTCATGTCTTGCCTCTTTTGCTGTCGGTTATGACTTTCGTACCTTGAGTGATGAGGCCAATTTGTTGTCAGTGTCGCAGTCTTTGTTTGCAAAAAAAGCTCCGATGTTGACCACCATGGGGTACTACTACTACGACAATTTTAATGCATTAGTAGCCGAGGTGCCGACTCGGCCCATTTTGTTCCCACTATTAGTGTCGCTGGTGCATGCTTTGGTGGGGTATCGGCCTCAGAATATTTTTGTTTTAAACACCATACTGTTCGGTCTGTTTTTAGTCGTGCTGTTTGGTTGGGTCTATACCGTTGGGCGCCGATCTGGCTCTTCTGAGCATTCGACAGCAACAAAATCCCAACCTGCCGATGAGGCTGCTCTTTTTTTGGGGCTAGCAGCGCAGTGCATGGTGTTGTCGCTGCCGATTGTCGTTCTATCAGCGTTTTCAGCTGGTTTTGACTTCATGGCAGCGATTAGTTTTTTTGCTGTATTGTTGTTGCTGCAGTTTTATCTAAAAATGCCTCGTGCCGATCGACTGGTTTTCCTCTGGCTCAGTCTTTTATTGAATGCCCACATTCGCTACGAGTCGTTTGTTTATCTACCAGTGGTCATTTTTGTTTTAGTTCTGAGTGGGAATATTCGTTTTGAGTTTTTAAAAAAATATAAATTTTTATATATATTTTCATCAGTATGTCTAATTCCAATTATTACACAGCGTTATCTACAGAAGGGTAATTATCAGAATCCAGAAGGGGTGCGTCCGTTTGGTTTTGAGCACTTTCAACAGAACTTTTTAGATCTGATCAAATCCTTTTTTGTTTTTGATTCCCAATTGCCGTTTAATTCGATTTTAAGCTGGGCCGTGGTACTGGGGATCGTAGTTCTTGCTTTCGACAAGAGGCGATGGTTTCTGACGTCGATTAAAAGGCTAGATAAAAATAACACATTCGTTTTCACGACGTTCCTATTAACTGCTATTAATATAGTGGTTTATCTATTTTACTATTTTGGCCGTGCCTCGCACCCCTCGTCAGCACGATTCTTTATTTTAGTCGCTTTGTGGTTTGTTATTGGTGCTGTTTATTTACAGCGTAAGTACGCACAGGTAGTTACAGCTCGTCGCTTGTTGGGCGCCAGTGTGCTGTTGTTATTGTTGTATCAACCGATTGGTGCTGAAGAACGTTTTTACAACACATTGTTACTCAATCGAGAGTTCCGTCGTGAGGTCGCCTTTTTAGATCAGAATATTCTCAGTAAAGAGGTTTTAATTATTACGGATCGCCCCGTGCATTTTACGACGCTTGAGTACGGCGCAGTCGCGTTCTATTATGCTCGCAATAGTGCAGCGCAGATTCTTGAAGAATGGAAGCGTCACCTGTTTCAAAAAGTGATTATCTTCCAAAGAATCGCGTATGCGACGGGTACGCCTATCTCAGAACACCAATTGCCGAGTGCCTGGAAGTTAAATATCCAGCAGGAAATTCAAGTTTCCGAAAGCGAGTATTTGCGGATTTCGTATCTAGAGTAACTCACCCCAGAGGCCGCGCAAACGCATCCAAAACCGAAACCATCTTAAGCGCCCCGTGTGATTGTGGATGATTTAACGTGTGAACGATCTGTGTAGCGCGTTGTGGTTTGAGGCGCTTGGCTGACAAATTTGGACCCTACTCCAAATTTGTCATGCATTATAGGGTGGTTGTTGCCCATGCCTGCTGCCACGCATTGACTACGATTTAAAAATGGCGGACAATTTTAAATCATGTATCGTAGATTGCTCAATCCATTAAAATCTAACAGTTTTTTTATCTTTGGTTCACGTGGCGTTGGTAAAAGTACCTATCTAAAACACGAATTTCTGCCCAATTGTGAGCATCTTTATATCGATCTTTTAGATCCGATCGTCGAAGACCGTTTGCGTTTAGACCCCAAACACTTAAGCCACCAAATCACGACCGCATTGAACCAACGCCCATCGTCTACCGGCTCGGTGAGTAAAGACTTTTGGGTTGTTATCGACGAGGTCCAGAAGTTGCCGCAGTTGTTAGATTTAGTGCACCATGAAATCGAAAGTCGTGGTGTTTCGTTTGTACTGACGGGCTCGAGTGCTCGCAAACTCAAACGTGGTTCAGCGAATATGCTGGCGGGACGAGCCTTTTTAAATGAGTTGTTTCCGCTCACGCACCTCGAATTGGGTGATCATTTTGACCTCGCTAAAGTCTTGCAGTGGGGGGCATTGCCTAAGGTGTTTGAGCTCGAACCCGATGCTCGGGCCGAGTACCTGTACACCTACGTGCTGACGTATTTAAAAGAAGAGGTGGTTGCGGAACAGTTGGTGCGCGATTTGAATCCCTTTCGTACGTTTTTGAACGCAGCGGCCCAGTCGTCAGGTAAGATTGTGAACTTTTCTAAACTCGCGCGTGATGTGCATAGCGATCCGGTTTCTGTGCGCAACTATTTTGATATTCTGGTGGATACGTATGTCGGTTTTGAGTTGCCGGCCTTTGATACGTCTGTACGAAAGCGTATCCGTAAAAATCCAAAATTTTATTTTTTTGATCTGGGCGTAAAACGCGCTTTAGAGAGAACGGTTGAGATACCGGTGAAGCCTCAGACCTATGATTATGGCAGTGCGTTTGAACATTTTTTAATTTTAGAAATAGTTCGTCTGGCGCGGTACCATCGCAAACGATGGGAGTTCTTTTATTTGCGCACTAAAGACGATGTCGAGATCGACCTCATCATCGACCGCCCTGGTCAGTCGCTGGCACTGATTGAGATAAAGTCTAGCCACCACATCACCGAATCGATGTTGACGTCATTTAATAAAATTGCAGCTGATATTCCCAATGGGGAGCGTTTTTGTTTCTCGCAAGATCCCATTTCAAAAACAATCAACGGCATTGAATGCCTAACGTGGCAAGAGGGTATCAAACGCCTATTATTCTAGGTTTATGGATTTTACCGTGACTGTAAAATCCACAACCCCCTTACGGATTTTACAGTCACGGTAAAATCCGCTACTCTTTAATAATGATGGCTCATTTTCGTATTCGGCATTTTGAGGCGCTCTACAAACAACTCTGCGCTTATAGTCCTATTGTAGGTGTGTTCGGGCATCGACAAGTTGGTAAAACTACTTTTGTCGCTCATCACGCTGATCGGTACGTTACGTTTGATGATGCCGATTCTTTGTCTCAGGCCGAAAATGCTTCGAAGGAATTTCTAAAGTCGGTCGCTTCGTCATGTACGGCGATTGATGAATGCCAGTATGCCCCACGCTTGTTTCCGGCATTAAAAGAGTGGGTGCGTACGCGTAAACGGCCGGGGCAGTTTGTATTGACGGGGTCGGTCCGTTTCTCAAGCCGCAAGGCGATTCGAGAGTCGCTTACGGGGCGGTTAGTGTCGTTAGAGGTGTATCCGCTTGTTCTGGCCGAGTTATTGCGTGAGGCGCTACCAGACTACCTGCCTGAACTGTTAAAATACGCGACGTTTGATGGGAATATTCATAGCCTATTAAAGATACCAACCCCCACGCAGTGCGCGGCGTTTGAAAAGTATCTCATCTACGGTGGTCTGCCAGGATTGTGTTTTTTGCGTAATGACCAGTTGCGTGCGCAAGCCTTGTCGTCGTTGTTGGATCTCATTTTGGATCGCGATTTGCGATTGTTGTTAAAAACCAGCCTATCTTTAGAGACCTTGCAACGGTTTTTAAAATTCATAGCGAAGACGGCATGGCGGCCCTACCGATTTGCCGAAGTACAGCGCCAGCTGGGTTTTGCCGAAGCCACGCAAAAAAAATTAATCTACGCCCTAGAGTCCATCTATCTCATTCGACGCATTCCCCTCTCGGGTAGTCGCGGGTTTACGCTATTACTCGAAGACCAGTTCGAAGAATTTTTTCTAGCAGATGGGGCTCTAACCCAAGAAAACAGAATTCTAAGTGCTCTGTATCGCAACCTAAGAGCCCAGTTTGGCTACAGTTTGGGAATGACGTTTACGGTAGACAGTTATCGAACAAGAAGCGGCGCCTATGTGCCGCTGGTGTTTGGGGCGAATGGTCATCGCATTGGATTAGTAGCGTTATCAGGGGAACAACCAACCCTATCGCAGCGCCGCTCGGTAGATAGCTTCTTGCGCCACCACCCTGAAGCCAAAGTCATTTATGTTACCGAAGCACGCATTAAACCAGAGCTCTTAGAAGCACGGGTGCTCAAAGTGTCGGCTGTGGCGTTGCTGGTATGAGATCGTTGTGGGCGATGTTGGTGCGGTGCCATCTATTGCAACACTTGTCATAAAACGATCATTGGTATATACTGGTATATACTATGTACTTATATAAAGTAGTAAACGTTCTTGAAACGTTTCGAGTGCCCTACGCTATTGTAGGTGGTTTTGCGGTCGCATTGCATGGCGCCGTACGCGGTACGATGGATTTGGACCTTGTTTTAAGATTCACGCTGAAAGATTTTGAAAGAGCCGAACAGGCTCTACAATCAATTGGGTTTCAAGCAAGGCTGCCGGTTAATGGGGCACAAGTGTTTCGATTTCGCGAAGAGTACATTAAAAATCGCAATCTCGTAGCCTGGAGTTTTTATCATCCAGAGAAACCATCTGAGATCGTGGATGTCATTATCACAAACGATCTCTCTCAAATGAAAGTTACAGAAGTTGTCATTGGAACAGCGACACTAAAAGTGGCCTCGATTGAAGATTTGATTCGCATGAAAAAACAAAGCGCACGGCCGCAAGATCTCGAAGACATCGCAGCGTTAAAGCGGCTTCAACAGAAAAGATGAGAACAAAAATGCCGAAGCAGGTCGCAGGAAAAAAGCCGCAGCAAAAAAGGCAGCCAGCAAAAAGGGACTCAAGTAAGTCGAGTACCAAAAGTAAGACCAATAAAATACCCAGAGCGCCTTTAGGATCCCACATTCGTCCCGTACAATATTTTTCTGATGCCTATTTAGAGCAGTGCCGCAATGTAAGCCCTCAAGAGATTGTCGAGTTTTTAGAGCAGTTTCGTTTGTTGCACTCGGGCGAGCCTCCAGCTCAAGCGCCGCATGCTGCGCAGAAAAGTAAATTGATTAGCATCAAGATCCCTCAAGATCTTCTGGCAGCGTTTCAAGCGAAAGCCAAAATCACCGGCACCCCCTACCAGACGCAGATAAAAGTACTGATGCGGCAGTGGCTAAAAACGTAGGGTTCAGTCAGCGTCTTTTGCCTTTGCAGCCGGCATTCGCGAGACGCTGCGCAGTTGCGTACACTCACAGCGTGCGAGCAGACGAATATTCGAAGTTTTTTGAATCCGTGAGTGGGTTTCTATATTTAGTATATTTTTAAATATATATATAATAATATATGCATTTATTAAATCTTGCAGTTTGCATTAGATTGCCACTTTGTCTTTCATTATAGACGCGTAATAACTATCAGCGACGTTCTTTTGATCCACTAGATCCACTCTAATGGGCAGTCTAGAGTCCTCAAGCTGTTCTGCGATGGTAGATAAAAAACCACTCGGCAGTGGTTGGCCCTCTTCTGGGAGCTGGTATAAAATATCTAAATCTGAAAATTTCTTAAAATCACCGCGTGCCCGAGAACCAAAAACCCATAAACGCACGCCATGGCTTTTCAGAGGCGTAATGAGTATTCGTTCCAGTAACTTCCAATGATCAAACGACAGGCCAAAACTAGTCATGAAGAATCCCGTTCAAGTGCGTTGATAAGTTTATCCACAAAATCAGGTAACTTTACTGCCGAGGCATAAACTTCTTCTGCCAGGTCCTCTCGATACGCATGGCTTGAAAGATTACGTTGGTCGACAAACTCAATCCAAGCTTCCGGTTCCGAGACATATCCGAAACGAGCCGCCTCACGAAACGTAGCCTTTGGCGTAAGCGATTCTGATAATCCCGAATTCTTTAAGAAGCGATGTAAAACCTTCCAACTGAGCTCGACCGTAAATTCAAAGCGTTGAATAACAGAGTCTCGCACCACATCATCTTTTGGTAACGCCAGTGCTTCGCGTAATCGCGCTAAAGCTTTTTTTAACTCACCAAGAAGAACAACTTGTTTATCCAAGGGAAGCCTTTCATTGGTTAAGGGGCAGCGGGTATCGCCCGAGAATATCAAAGGCCTGGTGGAGATAACAAGTACCAATGAGATGTCGCGCTCCCGACGACTACGCGCACTTTCAGCGACCATTTACAAACGTAGTTGACTCGTCGCCAGGGTGCAGGGAATCAGGTTAGCTCCCGTCGTTTATCAGTCCGAATGCTGAATCTCCCAGTTCGCTCCTTGGTAAACGCTCACGAGCACTCTGTTCGATTGTGGGGCGCCTCCTCAATTTAGTGGGGGACCACAACTCTAAGAAAGTACCGTCAGCCGCCTCGTGTTGCAGGAGTTCGCCCGTGCAGAGTGTGCCCTGGGGGCCGTACTATCAAATTACAATTCGCTGGAAACCATTTTTGATTATCGTTAAAGACTGTCTACAGGTTGGTTAATTCGCATGGTTAAAATGCATCTGAGCAAATCAAAGTATATTGCGTCCATTCTTTTTGTGCTGAGTTTTGTAAGTTCAACTACTCTCGCTGCGAGCAGAAGAAAAAGTGCGCCTGTTTGTAATAACGCTCTTATTCCAGAGTTAGATAGACACTGCGCCGATTGCGCTTGGAAGATTGTAACTAGATTACAAAAAACGCCCTTGTTAGGTAATTCGGCCGACAATTCCGAGTTTGATCGCCGAGTTCAATCGAGAATCGCCCTGGTAAGAAGGTTACAGGGACTCGGATTCAGGGAAGTACGTGATCAATTAATTGAGGAATTGGGGCGAACGTTTGTTGATAACGGATCTCTATTTAAAGACTTCGAAGATGAGTTGGGGCACACTTTTCCTGGTAACTCGACGCTATTTGATACGTTGGGTTATCGTCACGCGTTGCTTGAGGTCTTAGAGCCTATGTTGAGACGAGAGGATCGTTTCGTCCTCGATATGTTTGTTGAGGCAACCAGTGACTTGAATCGCCGGCTGAAGCGCTTCTATCTCGAGCAAGGTCGTATGGGCAATATTATCGGGGAGCTTAATGCCTTAAATACCGAATTGGTTCGAATTCGCAGGCGCTTTGACCAGCGTAGCAACGGCTCACTTGAGAGTGGCATGCCTCTACCAAGCTGCTACCCCGAAAATGCGGCAATTCAAGCGTGGCTGCTTGTAACTCAGTTGCAAAAAATGCGAGCGTCAGTAATGCGGTTTACTGAGAGGCGGCCTGGTTACTACTACAATCTAGAAAAAATGAAAGACGTGGTCAGGGCTTTAATGGGGGCCGAATTTCTCGAAGTCAAACAATTGCTTCTCGAGGAGCTAAGGCTGACGCTTGAAGGTCGCTCATTGGGTCCTATTGATAATTTGAGCTACGGCACTGTGTTGTTTCAGGTTTTGAGGCCGATGTTGCGAGCCGATGATGCCTCTGTTTTGGAGAGTTTGATCGACAAGGCTAGGCAGTTGATCACGCGATTGATACAGCGTGGCGTGCAGGTTGATTTTGAGAAACATGCTTTGGCTGAGGTGAAAGCTATAAGTACACAGTTAACTAACGTCTGGGAGAGTTACCAGGGCCCGCATAATTTTGGCCGCCGCCTACCCAGGAATAACCCCCCACTGCCCACTTATCTTGCAGATGTTCGAGAGTATCAGGCAAGGGGCTTCATAGAGAATAGTAGAGTAGATAACGGGGCGCATCCTGCGAGGATCTCGGCACAGGACGGCAGGAAGATCGTCCAAATATTACGTCGCATGGGTAGTCGCGATCGTGATCTCCACACAGAATACATAGGGACCGAGTTGGCTCCAAGTCTGCTGTCTTGGGTCGGTTTTCGTGAAATCAAAGAATTGGTATTTCGCGCTATTGAGGCCGAACTGTCGCTGGCCCCCGGACAGCCAAATACCTACCACGCGGAAGTGAGCAGACAGGGGATTTTCGGGATGTTTGGAGCACGCCTGCCGCTTCTTGAACGGCTGCTAGGTGGCCTGCTTGATGTCGTTGATGCTGACGATGTGCCTCGTTTAGAACTGATTCAGAACGTAATATGGAGGCGATTTCGGAGTGAAATCCGCGGTGATTATAGCCGGGCAGAGTTGCCACCGCAAAATTGGGATTTGGTTCTCAGAGTAGCTCGCCAACAATCTGCGCGAATCAATTTACCCTCAATTCAGTGGGGGGGGCCCGATGAACGCGGTGGTTTCTCATTCCCCTTTGACCAGTTTCAATTCGCCGATAAGGCGCCGAACTTAACCGAGCGAGAATTGACAATTCGGACGCGGCGAAACCCAATCCTTGAGGCTCTGGGGGATGTGCCAATAGACGTAGTTGATTTACGACATGGGGAGTATATTCGCCGAACTATCGGGCCCACTCTCCCAGATGCCGGAACAATTCGGAGGGCTTATTATTCTGAGACGGAAGTACGGCCTCAGCCCGATCGACCTCTAATTCACCGATGGCCCCTCTCTTCCAGGCGGTGGTAGCGAAGTATTAAAGCTCCATGACAGCTGAGATTCGCTGATTCAAATGAACCAATCGAAGCTATTCCGCTGGTTGGGCCGTACGAGTGCCGTCAGGCAGGTCAAAACCGAAACCATCGGCCAATAATCTGTTCCGTCCCAGCACCCGGTGGCAGTTTTAGCGACTCTATTTCCACATAAACGACGACACATTTTGTGGGGAGCGCAGTTGGTCATTTCGTAGGACGGGCCCCAAAACCCACACGCACCCACTTTGTGCAATTTCAAAATCCAATTTTGATTTGACACAAAATTAAAAAAGTCTAATATAATCAAATATGTACAAGCGAGCTTTGCAAGAAAAAGCCCTTCAGGCCCTGCAGCAATACCGGACGCTGGTGTTGCTTGGTCCGCGTCAGTCAGGGAAAACGACGCTGGCTACCACGCTATTCTCCGATTTCCAGTACCTCTCTCTTGAGGCGCCCGATGTGCGGGCTTTCGCTCAGGCAGATCCACGTGGTTTTCTTTCACAGTATTCGGGCGATCTCATTTTAGATGAAGTACAGCGGACCCCCGAGCTGTTGTCCTATTTGCAGGCCATCCTTGATGACCGCTCTTCAAAGCGGCGTTTTGTTTTAACGGGTTCTCAGAATTTACTCTTAGCCGAGCGTGTCTCGCAAACGCTCGCGGGCCGAACGCGCATTCTGCACCTGCTGCCGCTTTCGCAACGAGAAATGAATGTTAATGCGATTGCTGCTCAGGCGCCGCTCGAGGTTCGGTTGTTAAGCGGTGGTTATCCGAGAATTTTTCAACAGGGACTCGACGCTACGGATTGGCTTGCTCAGTACTACTCGACGTACGTTCAACGAGATGTGCGATCGCTCCTCAACATTGGCGACCTCGATCAGTTTGATCGATTCGTGCGTCTAGCGGCTGGCCGCACGGGGCAACTCTTAAACTTAGCCTCGTTAGGCACTGACGCGGGCGTTGCGCAGCCGACCGCCAAGGCGTGGCTTTCGGTTTTAAAGACGAGCTACGTTTGTTTCACGCTGGAGCCCTATTTTAAAAACTTCGGCAAACGTCTGATTAAGAGCCCAAAACTCTATTTTCACGACACGGGCCTGCTTTGTTATTTGCTTCGTATCACTCGGCCAGAACACCTCCAGACGCATCCACTGCGTGGCCATATTCTTGAGAACTTTGTGATTTCAGAACGCATCAAACAGCGGTGGAACGAAGGCCGCGAAGCCCCACTATATTTCTGGCGAGATACGCACGGCAACGAGGTCGATTTGGTTGAAGACGAAGCGGGCATGCTCGAGCCTACCGAGATCAAATCGGGCGCTACGTTTCAGACTGATTTTGTGGCGGGGCTCGATTTTCTGGGCAAACTGCAACCGCCGAATCGTGGCACGGTCGTCTACGGCGGTGAGACTAGTTTCGATTTCAAAGACTACCGAGTAGTTTCGTGGCGCGAGGTTTAAACGATGTCTCTGTGTGGTGGCCGAAGATCGTTAGGGGTTTAGGCAGCTAGAGGTATCGCCCGATGCTCTTTCGAATTAAATACCGTCGGCAGTATAACTATCTAATATTAAATATATTTCTGCCTGGCTGTAACAGTAGCAAGCGGCAAGCACAACGCAGGTCATTGACAATTACCCGACAATAATATACAAGTACTAGCATTGTTTTTAGTGGATGCAGACCCATCGGGTGTCTGTATTTTTTAAGTTCGTTTGTGTGTTTAGGTGGTGTGTGGTGTTTAAACAAAAATTGGTGGGGTTTGTGATTAGTAGAGCCTCTGGTGTAACTTTGGTCGCAGCGTTTTTAGGTGTGGTGTTATCATCAACTGCCGTGGCCCAAACGCCGCCAACCAATACGACCGTAGCTGATCGCACCTACCCACCCGCGACGGCATTTCTACGTGAGCGTGGCCAAGTTATACATAATAGCATTGAGCGCATCACGGCTCGACTGCGCGGCCGCGATGCACCGAGGTATCGGGGGGATGGTAGGGTTTTCAATTTCTCTTTCCTTCATGGGGATCTCCTGAATGGTAGTGTTGAATGGAGGCTGTGGGGTAATCAGATGGGCGAATTCCTCAGAGAATATTCGTTCTCTGTCCTGCAATCAATCAACGGGGATGTTTTTTTTGAACAAGGCCGTGAACGACGACATTTTCGATGGAATCGCGCTGCTGGGTATTTTGAGCGGCAAGATGGATCTAGCGAACGTCTGATTCCTAACATCTTTGAAGAGGATTCTTCTGGTAGGGCATTGGGATTTTGTTCTTTCTTTTTAAAAGATCGATTTAACGTCAGATCTGACGTCGAACTTTATTTCAAGATTTTTGAGACCCACCCATCAGCAAGTTTGGCTTCGACGCCTGACCCGCTGGTGTTTACGCGGCGTATGTTGTCGCCGTATTCTTTTTTTACAAGAATGCTTCGCTGGCAGCAGGCTACGGGTGCTGAAGGACAGGTGCGAACGCTGGCGCTTCGAGCACACACACCCGTGACAACCGCCGCTGACATGGTGCGTTTGCTTGGCCTAAATAGTGAGCATCAGGAGGTTCAGTGCTCCCGGTTGGGGTATGATGATTATCAGGTGGCCCTTGCATGGCGGTTAACGGCATCTCAAATTATCTCCAACGGCGTTGATACTGGAAACAGCGCTCCTCGGACGTTTAGTGAGAATTTTATGGAGAATGGCCGGCCGCGTCGTCGAACCTTTGTGATAACAGAGATGTTATCGTATAGGGAGCAGCCGTTGCAATCGTACAATTTTCATCCGCCGGCGCTTTTTAGAGCAGGCGATGCCCCCAGCCAGAGCAGTAGGATTGTTAGTGGCTACACTATCTGCCACCACGTAACCGACTAAAACAGACTCAAGCTTCAAACATCCGAAAGCCCGCCTCTGTAAGCATTTAGTAATCTTACTAGCGGGCTCTTCGACGAGGGCTTGGCGCGGGTGCCTCGTGCTGTAGGACCTCGTTGGTAGTCTGTGGTTCTTGATGTGGGGGGCTAGGCTCAGTATTGATGCGCACATGCGTTAGGTTTGGACTTTCGGCGAGGGGCCATGTCGACACTGCTGGGAAAAACACCTCAATTGATCAAATTATGCCACTTTGTCTTCATCATCCTCATCAAGTGGTTTCACTCCAACAACTGTAACGAGCCCAAACGGCCTTAAGAATTTGTCGAGTGTTTCACGCTTGGGGTTTCTCTCTCCCTTAAGAAATTTGTCTACCGTCTGCTTGCTTTCGCCGACTAGGTTCGCAAAGTCGGTCGTGCCCATTCGTTTGACGACAAAACGGAGAGCGTCTTCAACATTCATGGGTTCATCTTCATCATTGATCAGCTCAGATAGGTACTGGTTTGCGAATGCTGGGTTACGCATTTCTTGGCTGAAATCCTCGTTGTAAGAGTTACTTCGATACATAATTCCTCCAATACTCTTTGGCCGTAGTAATATCTCTTCTCTGCGTGCTCTTGTCGCCGCCTACTAGAAGAAGAATAATCTCATTTCCGATTTCTCCGAAGTACACGCGAAATCCTGGTCCGCGATCAATCTTTATTTCAAAAACACCATCGCCCAAGGCTTTTATGTTCTTTCTTCCGCCGCCATTAGCAACTCGATCTATAAAGACTCGAATGCTCGCGCGGTGTTGGGTATCTAGTTTTTTGATCCACTCCTGAAACGGCTCCTTACT
>CAZYPH010000038.1:0-18255 GCA_964649095.1 uncultured Oligoflexia bacterium
TGTTCCAAGCCCCTCCGACACAGAACAACCTAAATACTTTAAAACGTTACGGCGTGAAAATTATCGGCCCTGAGGAAGGCATTATGGCCTGTAAAGAATCGGGTCTGGGTCGATTAAGCGATCCGCTGACGATCGTGTTAGAGGCCAGTAAACAAATTTTATCGAGTGGAATTTCAGGCACTGTTCGACCATCTGTTTTATTAACATTGGGTCCCACACAAACTATGATCGACCCGGTACGTCTCGTCACCAACCGCTCTAGCGGCCTCATGGGGGCCAGTTTGGCTTGGGCGGCTTATTTTTTAGACCTACCGTTAGAACTCGTTACTGGGCCTAGCGACGTTGTTTTACCACCGGTTGCCAACCATGCCATCAAAACGGCCGATAACTATTTTAATATTGTTAAAAAAATATATTATAATTTTAATATATACATAAGCACCGCGGCGGTTTTAGACTGGGAGATTACAAATCCACGATCCCAGAAAACAAAAAAGCCCCACACAGCCCAAGCAACAAGCCATGCCCAACCATTTGACGAGCTTGAGTTTACTGTCACGCCCGACGTACTGCAGTTTGTTGCCCAGAATCAAAACTCCAAACAAGTAACTATTGGATTTGCTGCCGAGACCGAAAACGAATTGGTGTATGCGCAACAAAAGCTAAACACCAAAAACTGTGATGCTATTTTTGTAAATACGGTTTCGAGTCCTCAGCGACCCGACCCATCTTCCACTGGTTTTGAAACCCCAACAAACGGCGGCACGCTACTGATTAAAAAAACCAACGACCAAAACACCGTGATTAGGTTCGAGACCCAACCCAAACCCGCTCTAGCGTGGCACTTGTTGCAGCACATTTTGAAAATTTGGAGCAAAAAACAAAATGCCTAATCCCATCCTCCACTCGATTGCCGAAGTCACAGCGTTTCGCACGCGTTGCACTCAAACGAATCCCAACGCAACGGTAGGTTTCGTGCCCACCATGGGCGCATTGCATGCCGGCCATCGCGAGCTCGTGCGCCAGGCCAGCGCCGCGCACGACCACGTGTTGGTTTCTATTTTTGTAAACCCCACCCAATTTGGGCCCAACGAAGATTTTGCAAAATACCCTAGAACGTTGGCAAACGACGCCGCTCTTTTGGCGGATTTTCCCAACGTCACCGTTTGGGCGCCGGATAACGCCGAGTTGTACCCGCAAAACTATTCAACGTTTGTTGAAGAAAATACGCTCACCCAGAACCTCTGCGGGCGTTTTCGCCCCGGGCATTTTAAGGGCGTCACAACGATTGTTTTAAAACTTTTTAATCTCATACGTCCCCATGCCGCATATTTTGGAAAAAAAGACCTTCAACAGTATTTTGTGATTAAAAAAATGGTCGAAGACCTGCACTTACCCATAAAAATTATCGGCGCCGACACCGTGCGCGAGGCTTCGGGACTCGCCCTCTCGTCTCGCAACCAGTACTTGTCGCCGGAGGAACGTCATCACACGGCTCCGATTTTATACAAAACACTGACCGAGCTGAAAGCAACGTTGATACGTGACGCGAGGAGTGCCACAACAACGACGAACTCAATAAAAACTATTGAGGGCCTTCTGACCGACAGTATCGCATCACTACAACGGAGCGGGTTTAAAGTGCAGTATCTGGAACTCGTAAGCCTGCCCCATCTAGAGCCCCTACATGGCCCGATTGGCCAACTAAAAGTATCCCCAACAACCGCCGAGCCCCAATACGCGCTGATCACCGCCGCCTACCTGAACCAGACGCGGTTAATTGATAATTTGGATTTTTAGATTCGATAGGCAGGAATATCCGCATAGATACGCGGGCCTGAGACCTCCCCTAAAGCCTACGCGCTTGTTTCGGCAAAGCCTCACCACCAAACTGTACGCGCACTAACCCGGTGTTTGTTTTGGCATTGACTTTAAGCGCAGAGGCCTCGGTCGAAGCATCACCAAACGCCTGCAATTGCGCCCCTGAGAAACCATGGGGAATCAACTCGAGGTGGTTCTTTAAACTCTTCGACAAATCAAGATTGATATCACCTAAA
The DNA here is from genome assembly GCA_964649095.1 of uncultured Oligoflexia bacterium. GTDB lineage: Bacteria > Bdellovibrionota > UBA1018 > UBA1018 > UBA923 > CAZYPH01. Next base: position 2,058 of record CAZYPH010000038.1, read on the forward strand.
GTGCTTTCAAGCTCGAGCTGCGACTGTTGTTTGTTCCAGTGCGGTAATTTTAAAAACACATCACCGGCTACTTTACCTACCACCTGCAAAGCCTGAGTCTGGGTGTCATTTTCAAGGGCCACACTGCCCTCTTTCAGCGCCAGAACAAACGCACCAAACACGTTTAAACCCACCACGTTACACTGGTCACACTGCAACTGTGGCGCTTTTGAATTGCGCAAAAACACCTCACCCCACTGCACCTCAATCTGGGCCTGACGCAATTCTAAGTCTTCAAAAAACACGTTGCCGTGCACCAGTTTGAGCGCCACACTCGCGCTTTCATGTATTTTTTCAGGCACATCAATCAACACAAAAAAATGGCACTGCGAGTGGTTCGGTATGGCAGAGGCTGTTTGGCGACGCGCTGAGAACCGACTCACTTCTTCAAAAACAGCTATTGTTTGTTCGCCCGTAGTACGCCGCTCTGATTTGACATTACAATGGGCGTGTTCCAGGCCCGGTGATATCGACACAATCCATTGCGGAACATGAGCCTTCTGCACCACGACGGTAGCGCTGGAGAACTTTAATTCGAGGTCTTTGATCTGCGCGCCATCGAAGTACTCCACAATCGTGGCCGAGGCCATTTGCTCCGACGTGCGCTGAGGTCTCCGAGCAAAATCTTCTTCCAACACCGATCGGTCATGGGCACCATGAATACCGCCACCAACAATCACACCTTCGCTCTCTGATTTGGCTCCACGACTGGCACAGCCCGAAAGCCCCGCCGCTATACTTGAAAGGCCTATAAAACCCACTAAAACCGCTTGAAGAATTTTTGAATGGGATAGCATCTCTTAATATTAGGCAGCCAAAAAAAGTCCCCGGCAAGTACAAAAAGGCATTCGTTTAGCCTATGGAGTTCGCCCCCGAAGTGTGCCATTATCGGAAGCTATGCAGCATTTTTTTTCCACAAACGTTTTCGCTAAGTTTATGGGCCTCAAAACACGCCGAGCCTGCCACTGCCCGTTTACCCTAGCCACCCTTTTATTCTTTATGGTGGGTACATCCGCGTTAGCGGCCATTGCACCATCTACCGTTACGGCCGAAAATTTTATTGAAGAGACTTTGCAAAAAACCCAGCAACTTTCTGTGAACCAACTTTCGAAAGAACTACGCACTCGAGTTGACTTCGAAAACTTAACGCGCACCGCCTTCGGCCGATTTTACACAACCGTAAAACCAGCCGAATTCAACAAAGTAAAAATGCTCCTCACCAACATCATTGACCGCTCGGTTACTAAACACGCCAAAGATTTTTTCCGTGACGTCGATATTAAATTGAACAAAGAAGCCGCTCAACAAGAGGCCTCCGCCGGCGCATCAACCCCGTCCGCCAGCGTGGTACATTTAAAATCGGTACTCAACAAAAACGGCGAACGCACCACGGTAGAATACTGGGTTTATCAGGCGAATGACTCGGCCGACTCGCCGGATTCGGGCAAAATCCAAATCATCGATGTGGCCATCGACGGCAATCGTTGGTCGACGAGTCTGCAAGACCAGTTTGAAGCCGTCATTGAAAAATCGAACGTCAAAGGGCTCGTCGGCAAACTCGAAAACAAACTCGCCCAGTTGCGTTAGACGGCTATTGTACCCCATGCCTAGTATTTCGACTGCTATTCTTACTTTCTTGGCCCTGGCAAGCGTTTCGGCCAGAATTCCGTTAGGTGTTCAAATTGCACGGGCTGACGAAACGCCCAATAAAACAACCATTGTTACTCTGTCATTGAACGAGGCTCTCAAACTACTAGAGACGCAGAACCCCGAGTTAAAAACAAAACACACCGCTATCGTTCAAGCCGAGGCCACGATCAGTAAAGCCGAGGCTGCAAAATACCCCAAGGCGTTTAGCCAATCGATTTTAAGCCCCATCTTCGAAGCCAAGGGCGACGCCCTACGCTCTGAAAATGATTTAGACCACTGGGGCATTTGGGCCCAAAATACACTCACGCTCATCCAGCCTGTTTACACGTTTGGAAAAATCAGCAACTTCGAACAGGCCGCACAAAAAGCCAAAAAGGCGGCTGAAGCGCAGTTCGATCAAAACAAAAATAAAAAAATTTACGACTTCAAGGCCTTATTTTTTGGCGCTATTTTAGCCGAGCAGTGGGTCGGTTTTTTAAAAACCTCGGCTAAAAATACAACCACGGCGCTGACGATTAAGTCTATCGACCAGGCCAACCGCTACCGCATTGAAGTTTTCCAAGGTGAAATTGAATCGCAGTTAAAACGCGCCCAAACATTACGCACATTAGCGCATAAGGCCCTGGCCTACGAACTGGGTTTTGACAAAAACACCGAAGTTTTTCCTGAAGACGCGCGGCTCTTCGAAATCGACCGCCCCATTCCAAACTTAAGTGTTTTAACGCAGTACCTAATCACGCACCGGCCCGAATTAAAGGCCATCGAATTTGGCCTTTCAGCCAAACAATCGGAAAAAAAAGCCCGCCATGCCATGCTTTTCCCAAACATCTTGATTGGGGGTATTCTCAATTTCTCGTATTCGAATGTGCGTAACGGCCAACAGTCTGTCTACGCGTTCGATGCGTACAACCGCAGCACAGGCGGCTTCGGGTTAGGCCTGACCTGGGATTTCGACCTTGCCGCTGTCCACGCTGAAGAACAACGCGTATCGGCCGACATTTTGGAATTAGAACACCTTCAAAAACAAGCGCACGATGGTTTTCTACTAGAACTGGAACAGGCCCACGCCGAACTCACCCTAACCGAAGAAAACGTAAAAATCCGAAAAGGGGTTCTACGCAGCGCCGACCGCTGGGTGGTTTTTGAAGCCCATCAACACCCTAAGTTATTAGAAGCCTTAGATTCTTTAGATTCTGGAGGCCACTCCGACGACCACAGCAACACCGCACGACCTTCAAAAAGTCGAGAATCCACCAATTTTAGAAACTTCATCGAAGCTTATCTCGCCAAAGCCAAAGCCACTCATGATTTTTGGGATGCTATCTACAACCACCACTTGGCCTGGGCCAAATTAGAGCAGGTGATCGGCGCAATGCCCTCATCTTCTGCCGGCGGCCGTACCCCACCAAGCAGCTCTCTATAAAATTCTCGCCAAAACCCTAACGACAAATGCCAAAAAATGGGGTACATGCTGTTCGAATGCGGGGCATCATGTCTTGCCCCACTTGTTTAAAAAGGAAGCCCCAATTATGACACCTCAAACCCCAAATCAGTCCAACGTCAAATCGCCAAAAGCAGTAGCACCAGCCTCAGGCAAAATTGGTATCCTGACGCCAGGTTTGGGCGCTGTGGCGACAACAATGATCGCTGGTGTCGAGGCCATCAAAGCCGGCATGTCTAAGCCCATTGGTTCGTTTGTTTACATGGGCAAAATGCGCATCGGCAAACGCGATGAAAACCGTATCGTAGATGTGAAAGATTTTCTCCCGTTTGCAAATTTAGATCAGATTGTTTTTGGTGGTTGGGATATTTTTACAGACAACGCCTACGAAGCGGCCAAACACGCCAAAGTCTTAGACGACAGTTTGTTAGAAAAACTCCGCCCGCAATTAGAAAAAGTGCAGCCCATGGCGGCGGTCTTTGATCCTGAGTTTGTAAAACGTATTACCGGTCCTAACGTTAAAAAGGGTCCTACCAAGTTAGATCTTACCAACCAGTTGCGTGAAGATATTAAAAACTTCGTACGTACCAATAACTTGTCGCGCGTGGTGATGATCTGGTGCGCCTCTACCGAGAGTTACATCAAACTGGGCCCAGTCCATCAAACGTTAGCGGCCTTTGAAGCCGGTCTTCGTAATAACGACCCTGGTATTTCACCATCAATGATGTACACCTACGCGGCGTTACAAGAAAAAGTCCCTTACGCCAACGGCTCACCAAGCCAATCGGTAGAGATTCCAGCCCTTCAAGAACTAGCGAAAAAAAATAGCGTACCGGTAGCTGGTAGTGATTTTAAAACCGGTCAAACGCTCATCAAAACCGTTCTTGCACCTGGTTTAAAAGCGCGTTTATTAGGCTTAGAAGGCTGGTACTCCACCAACATTCTTGGCAACCGCGATGGTGAGGTTTTAGATGATCCGGGTTCTTTCAAATCAAAAGAGCTCACCAAACTAAGTGTTTTAGATCAAATTCTTCAACCGGAGCAATATCCTGATCTTTATAAAGACTATAGCCACGTGGTGCGCATCAACTATTACCCACCACGCGGTGACAACAAAGAGGGTTGGGATAACATCGATATCTTTGGCTGGTTAGGTTACCCCATGCAAATTAAGGTGAACTTTCTTTGCCGCGACAGTATCTTAGCCGCACCATTGGTTCTGGACATCGCGATGTTCTTAGATCTCGCCCAACGCTCTGGTTTTTCAGGTATTCAAGAATGGATGAGTTTCTACTTCAAGAGCCCTATGACCGCTCCAGGACTACCGGCCGAGCACGATCTGTTTGTGCAACAGTTAAAACTGCAAAACACATTGCGGTTTTTGGGTGGTGAAGAACTGATCAACCACCTTGGTCTAACTTACTACGGTGTGGACGAAGAAGCGCCGTACCAAGCTTAATGGCTTCCAGTGTAATGACATCAAATATCGAAGCTTACTACGCAGGCTACTTTTTAGTAACCTGCGTGGTGAGCTTCTTTCTTTTTGTCCTCTACAGTATCGCTACAAAACGCCCAGCCAGTGCCCGTATTCAGAAACAGGGGCGCAGCCCTTTTTTAGGCCATCTACCGATGGAATTTGGGTATTTCGTTTTAACCCCAATAGGCAACACCGCGGCACGTTTGGGTTTGTCGCCCAATTTTTTTTCGTGGATGTGCCTTATTTTAGGCTTTGTGGCGTCCTACTACGCCGCGCTCGGTGCATTATTTTGGGCCGGTACTATTGCGATTGTTTCATCGCTCTTTGATTCATTAGACGGGATGGTCGCTAGAAAACGTGGCGTCGCAAACGATGGTGGCGAAGTATTAGATGCCGCCATCGATCGTTATACAGAATTATTTTTTCTAGGCGCTCTGACCGTTTATTATCGTTTTGATGTGGGCTTAATGCTTCTTAGCCTGTTCACATTGAGCGGTGCCTTTTTAGTCAGTTACTCGCAAGCCAAAGCCGAGGCCCTACAGACGCCTATTCCAAAAGGTTTCATGCGACGCCCAGAACGAGCCCTATATCTTTTTGGCGGTGCATTTTTAAGTCCACTAGCCAATCATTTTATAGCGACAGTCGGCAGTCTCGACGCCGTTCGTGTGTACCAAATCCACCCCCTCATGTTGGTGTCTCTAACAATGGTAGGTTTTTTAACCCATTACACCGCGTTGATTCGTTTTTACGCGTTATATCAAGCGTTAAAATCCAAACCATCGGCATAGAGCAACAGAACCCCTATGAAAGCTTTTTTGAAAGCTCAATTGAGCGCGGTATCGGCTACGGCGGTTGACTACGGAGTGACCGTTACGCTGGCAGAACTATTGCACGTCTATTACCTTGTGGCTGTTGCGTTGGGGGCCCTCTGCGGCGCGATTACGAATTTTACCATAAATTACCGCTGGGCCTTTCGGCACCAATCAAAGCGATTCGAATCATCGATTACTAGGCAGAGCCGACGATATGTTTTAGTGGCGGTCGGCAGCCTGATTTTTAACGTCTGTTTTGTAGGCCTTTTGACGGAAACACTCAACATTCCGTATTTGACTGCGAAAGTGGTCGCGTCTGTCAGCGTTGGATTTTTCTATAACTACCCTCTGCACAAATATTATGTCTTTAAGATTGCACGCCAATCTAGTCTATGAAAGTTAAACACTTATGCCATCACACAACAGTAATTCTAACACTCCAAAAACAAGCGCGTCGTTAAGGGATTATGAAAACCAACACGTCACCCCAGGCTTACAAAACTTTGCCGTGCTTTGCGGAAAAGCTATGGAAAAAGGACGTGGCTCAAAAGTCTACGACGTAGAGGGTTCTGAATACATTGACCTGATTGGCGGCATTGGTGTGAATGCGATTGGCCACTGCCACCCGAAATATATCGAGGCTCTAAAAACACAACTGGACCATATCACCGTCGGGAGTTTTACCACGGAAGTGCGTGTGCGGTTGATCGAACGCCTCATGCAAATTCTACCGAAACATTTAAACCAGGTGCAGTTTTATAGTGGCGGCACTGAGGCCGTAGAAGCCGCTATGCGCATTGCTAAATCGTATACAAAAAAATGGGAGTTTTTGTCTTTTTGGGGCGGTTTTCACGGCAAAACCATGGGTACGATGGCCCTAATGGGCACCCCAGCCAAACAGGGGCTAGGGCCGTTCCCCGCAGGGAACTTATCCGCACCCTATGCTAACTGTTACCGTTGTCCTTTTAAATTGAAGTTCCCTTCTTGTGGCATGTTATGCGCCGAATTTGTACGAGATAGCATTAAACACCAAAGCGCCGGTGCACTAGCGGCCATTATCGTAGAGCCGATGCAGGGAACAGCAGGAAACATCCTACCCCCGCCGGGCTGGTTAAAAGCCATGGCTGATATCGCAAAAGAAAACGATGCCCTGTTTATCGCCGACGAAATGATTACTGGTTTTGGTCGTACAGGCACTATGTTTGCGTCGCCCGAATCGGGCATCGAACCCGACATTATGACTTTAGGCAAAGGCATCGCCTCTGGTTTCCCAATGTCGGCCGTAGCCACTAAAGCCGACTTGGCAAAAGCCAAACCATTCGCAAACCCGAGTGGTTCGTCTTCTAGTTATGGCGGCAATCCACTGGCAGCCGCTGCAGCCCATGCATCTGTATCAATAATCATCGATGAAAAATTAGATGAAAACTCACGTAGAATGGGTCGCTTATTTTTAGAACGCCTCCAGGCGTGGCAAGACCGGTTCGACTTTGTCGATGGCGTGCGTGGACAAGGTTTATTTCTAGCCATGGAGCTTGTGCAGGATAAAAACAACAAAACACCACTCTCTAAGACCGACACTGAAAACCTATTTAAGGCTGGGGTCGAGAATGGTGTTTTATCGATGATCTACGCCGCGTCCGTTCGATTTCAACCGTCTCTAAATATCACCGAAGACGAATTAAAAACGGGCCTCGATCGCGTTGAAAAAACACTGGTTGATTTTGCGCGCACTCGCTAGATTTTTGCCCTAAATAAATCAGCGTTGAAATTCTGGGTGCTGCCTCTACAGACAGATCAGCGTCATTTTAATAGACATGAGATACTCCGTTATTCCACAGAACATTTAAGCGCGAGTTACGTGGCACAACCTGAGCGCGTAAGTTTTGCATCGACTCCCAGTAGCTTCGCCAGAGGGCTTCGTCGGCAGCGTCGAATACCATATTGTTGATCTGCACCACAGCCCGATCAAACGACTGCAGCAACGACAGGTTTACAATGGCCGATATGGCAGACGTCGTGATTTTATAGATTTTCCCCTCTACTGTGGCGACCGCAGCATCACCTGAGGCTGATACCACAAAACGATCGACTCGCTGGCCATGCGGCGTCACCTCTAAGGCGGGACCAGCGCCCTGTGCTGGCACCCAGAGTATACAAGTCCTCGTATTTGACTCCATGTACAATCCGGTAGCTGTAGCTTTCAGAGCCGCAATCGGCCCGCAACGATCGTGATCGTAGTTAATGGGCACTACAACGTCTGAAGGCGACCTCGCCCAAACATTAATAGCGAATACTCGACCGGCGTCTGTTAATATATATTGTTTTCCTAATATATTATGAACCACCTCGCGTGCGACAAGGCCCCAGGCCTTTAAGTTGTATTGCCTTTGATTTTGTTTCACCCACAGCAATTGTCCAACGGCGTTTACGGCCAAAACCTGCCCCGACGTACTTTGAAAAATTTTATCCACACGCTCCGAACTCGGTAAAATGGCGGCTCTATCTAGTAACTGTGCCGGCTCAAATCGGGCAAGGTCGATATTAAAATGCTGTAGCCAAACATCCCCTTCGCGCGAGACCAAATAAAACTCTAACCACGAACGATTCACTACAAAGACACTGACATTTTTTAGACGCCCTCGACCAAGTAAGCTTTGAACCACCCGCCCATCAATGCGTACCTCAAGGGCGGCCTCACCAACCCCTAATGACCACCGTTGATTCGTTAAACACTGCTGTCCACGTGCCGGAATACTGGGCGGCAGTACCGGCACATTCAAGTCGTTTAATGTGTGGTAATCACTGTCGTCATATGGGCATGTTAGCAAGTCTTGAGGGGCTCGCACCGAAACAGAAAATGCAGGCGACAACAACACCGACAACAACACAAAAAAACTCAACGTTATAATGCTGTGTCTCAAAAGACATAAAATGCCGTTCCAACAATAATTTTTCATCTAAAGTATTCCCAGTTTTAGGTTATGGTGCAGCCTGAGGTTTAAAGCATTATGACTTCGTTAGAACGCCGTAAAGACACGCCGCACAAGGGTGTCCGTATTCCCAAAGAGTATCTCGAAATGATTGAAACGCTGTTTAATGAAACTTTTTCAAAAGTTTTGTTAGGCCCAACGTCAGACCACGAGCATTTTCTTGTGTTTGGTGAAATGTTTCCCGACGAAGTTTTGATCGCTATTTCGTTATGCCCACGACCTTCGGAGAAGGACTTTCGTATTAGTCGCAATACTTGTTACGCGTCGATCGACTATCCGGTTCCTGTACCTGCAGGGTCTCCGGCACCATCGGAGAGCGAAAAACTCCGCACCGCTGTTAATGCCTGTGTTGATGCTAGCGCGAGCTTTTTTCAGACCTATTTTGATGAAGGGCGCCCATTAGACTACGAAACAGAGTACCACCAGGGCTGGACTAAAATTCAACTCGACTCGAAAGCACCGGTCGTCTATCTCAGCATCAACCGCGATAATTTAGAGTTAGAAAGTGCGGCTAATTTGTTATTGGGTGATGACTTTGACGAAACGCTCACCACACCTATCGATGATACGCCGACAGCTTCAACAAAATCAAAAACAGCAAAAACTACAAAACCCAAACCATCTCTGCATTAACTAGTTCGCCCAGAAAAACACCCCCTCTGCTTTGAGCATTGGAAATGCCGCGAGGCAAACTGCACGGTGGTAGTTGGCGAATTCATTCGCTGGAGCTTTTTTGCGGATAAACTAAAAGCTCAAAAAAAAGGCCGTAGCACTCGAAACGGAGTGTTACGGCCTCTAACTTAGGAAATCTTTTGAGGCTTCTGAGCCTTAAGGCCCTCAAGCACGTTTTGGGGAAACACTAATTTAAAACACATCCCCATCGTCTTCAAAATCACGCTTAATCGTGTCGATAATGCCATCCGCACTTTCTGTTTCGACACCATCAAAATCATCGACAGATTCTTCGATTTCTAAATCGGTAATTACTTTTGTAAATTCTTTATCACTCATCAAATCTTGTTTGAGTGCTTCCAAATACTTTTCCGGATATTTAGATAGTAATTCGTGAATATAACCTTCGAGCTTACCTTCACGCAAAATTTGCTCTTTGCGCTTAATTTTTTTCCAATTTTTTATGTAATGCATGCGGCAGTATTGGCCAGTAGTTGCATTTAACTCGCAGGAAACCTCTCGACACATAAAGCTAGTAGCCAATACTGAAGCTCCAAGTCGAGACCGCGTTGCTGATAATTCTCTCGCTGACATCATATTTTTCTCACGTTTTTTTCTAGAGCCTTTTGGGCCCTTTTCAGACGCAGCACCATACAACTGAGCGTTTAAAGCCACCGATTCTACCACGCGCTTTTTACCCGTTTGTGCCGCCGCCACATCTAGTTCGAGACCTGATTTTTTTTCTATTTTTGGCCGACCCCGGGCGCGTTTTGTAACCCCCGACTCATCAGACAAGACTGGAGTATTTAATTTGGATTTTTCTTTTTGGGAAGACTTAATTTTGCCATGCGTCAAATCACGGGTATTTTGTTTGGAGCCCGACTTGGCTTTGATCGCGCCATCCGCATTTTTTGCTGAATTTTTTTTGGTTTTGTCCGTTTTTGACACGGCTTTAGCGGACAGTATTTTTGAAGTTTTGCTTGGGGCTTTGGCGACCGTTTTAGCAAGCTTAGACGCCTTCGCAGCAGGCCCCGCTTTTTTGACCGCGCCTTTTACGGCTTTGGCCGTTTTTTTTACAGCCGCATCTGCTTTAATGTTTTTCTTCCCCTTCGTACTGTCTTTTGAAAGTGTTTTGGACAGTTTTTTGGAAATACCTGATTTGATTGCCTTTAATAAAACTTTGGTGGCCACTAGCCCCTCCCGGTCATAAGTTTGTCTTAATACAAGTCATACTTGAAGGTACCTAAGGGAATCGAGCAAAATCTGAATATTGAGAAACGTTTATACACTTAACGGGTTTTTGCTTTTTAAGATCGTGGTATACGCAAAACAAGATGACAAAATCGGATACCTCACTCTCTCAACAAAAGCTTTCGTTACCGACTAAAAATACGGACAAAAAAATTCGCCAAAAAATTGCGATACATGAACTCAGTGACGACCCCAAAGAATTCACTCTCCCCCCCGAGCCTGCGTTAGACAACTGGCTACTGAAAGCTATTAAGTCGACTCAGGAATGCGAGATACCGGCGCCCAAAACGCCACTCGAACAACCTCACACCGACTCTGCCATGGCACCAGCGACTCCATCGGTTTCGTTTAGCCTGTCAAGACAGCAAGGAATGGTGTTCGTGCGAGGCGATGCGCATCTCACGCTGGGCTTAAACTGCTCACGCTGTGCGGACAGCTTTAGGTACTTGATTCAAGGCCCTTTTGAAGGCTTATTTACTCGCGATCGTACGCTCGTGGAACCTAGTTCTCTCAATTCTGGTGTCGCGCATTCGGAAGCCCAACATAATGAGGCCGTCAGTCTTGAAATCGAATATTTGTCGTCTGATCAGTTAGATTTACGAGAGTTTTTAGAGGAAATTTTACGTCTTCAAATCCCAAGCCAACCCCTATGCCAAGAACTATGTAAGGGGCTCTGCGCGTCTTGTGGTCAAAATCAAAACACTAATCCATGCCAATGCCATCGATTAAAAAAGGGTAATTTGGCAGAAGCATTAGAGCGGGCCTTTTCGATTGCTAAAACTCCAAAAAACGATTAAATCAGAGGAAATTTATCATTTGGTCAAAACCGGAGGTCTATTGTCATGGCTGTACCTAAGAAAAAAGTTTCCCCAGGTCGTAAAAAAATGCGCCGTCAGTTCTATGAACTAACACCAACTGCATTCGTAAGTTGTCCAAATTGTGCTGACTTACGCCGTCCACACCGTATTTGTTCTTCATGTGGTTTCTACAATGGCCGCCTGGTTGTAGCACAAAAGACAAAGGCAAAAGCAGAATCAACGCCAGCAGCGTAATTCCCGTCTTTTTTAGATAGTTTTAAAAAATTTATTTTGGCCCCATTTTGGAAAGATTCCAGCCCACTCTTAACGGCACCCATTTCGTGTGTCTTAGTTGAAGCTGCAATTAATTTAGAATGGGGTTTTTTGTATCAGACAGGACTCTCCTGAAATGCAAGCGGCACAGACACCTCCAAGCCCCACCTTCCAAAAACATTGTTTTTTATACCCAGGCCAGGGCAGCCAGATTCTCGGAATGGCTAAAGACTTTTATGACAATTTTTCATCGACCCGTGCGACTTTCGAAGAAGCTAGCGATGTGACCCATCTGAATCTCAAAAAACTTTGTTTTGATGGGCCATTAGATGCCCTCACTTTAACCGAAAACCTGCAACCAGCACTACTTACGGTGTGTACGGCTATTACGCGAGTCATTGCATCTGAAACCGCCTTGAAGGCGGATTACGTTGCAGGCCACTCAGCAGGCGAATACGCGGCACTGGTAGCTGGCAGCGTTTTAGACTTTGGTGATGCCATAAGACTAATTCATGCACGAGGCTTAGCAATGCAAACGGCCGTACCGGCAGGCAAAGGCGGCATGGCGGCCATTATCAACGGCGCAGCCCCGACTATCGAATCTCTCTGCCGTGAGGTTTCTGGGGCGTATCAGCCTGAAAATTTAGATAGTCCGTTTGTAGCTGTAGCGAATTATAATAATCCCCAACAGATCGTTATTGCAGGAACCATTATCGGTTTAGACCTCTTCGAACAGCGCCTAAACCAGCTAAAAGAGTCAGCTGCCTACAAAAATATGAAGTGCATGCGATTAAAAGTTTCGGCCCCCTTTCACTGCCAATTGATGGCGGCTGCACAGCAAGACGTTTTACCCAAAATTGCGAAGACACGTTTTCAGTTGACCAACGTAAAGGTTATTCCAAATGTAACCGCTCAACCCACGCAAAATCCGTCTGAGATACAAAGTTTATTAGTAGACCAAATTACCGCGCCAGTGCAGTGGACACGTACTATTGAGAACCTAAATCAGGTGGACTCGTTGCTCGCGGTAGAAGTTGGTCCGAGCAAAGTTTTGAGCAATTTAGTAAAACGCCATGAGGGGATTACACTACCGACAACATCGATTGGGCAGGTTAGTGATTTAGCGAGGTTCCAAAAATGAAGGATTCTTACGTACTAGTAACAGGCGGAACACGCGGCATCGGTCGCGCCATCTGCAACCATTTTGCGGCATTAGGGTATAACGTCGTTTTCACGTACAAAACAAACACAGCATTAAGTGAGAGCTTGGTCGCCCAACTGAAGTCAGAACACCAGATCGAATGCCTGGGCATTTCGGCCGATATGTTAGACGTGGCCGCCTTAGAAAAAATTCCGACCCAAATACCCGAAACGTTCGGGGCGCTGCATTGTCTGGTGCATAATGCCGGAATGACATCGGATGGCCTCATAATGAGAACATCGGTTGACCAATTTGACGAGACATTTGGAACGAACGTCAGGGGGGCCTATTTTCTAACCAAGGCCTATTCGAAGCTATTTTTGAAGCAGAGATCGGGGTCCATCATCTTTATTGGCAGCGTTATTGGCGAGACAGGAAATGCGGGTCAGAGCTTGTACGCCGCATCAAAGTCAGCATTAGAGGGATTGGTACGGTCGCTTGCTCAAGAACTGGCGCCTCGAAATATTCGAGTGAATTTAGTAACGCCAGGTTTCATTGAGAGCGATATGACGAAAGCATTGCCTGAGGCCACGAAAGCAGATATCTTTTCAAAGATTCCCTTAGCGCGTTTTGGTACTCCCGAAGATGTAGCCCACACTGTGGGTTTTTTGGCTTCAAAGCAAGCCGCTTACATTACGGGGCAATCTATCGCGATAAATGGTGGAATGCACTGTTAGCACTATAACTCTTTTAGGTTAGACGTAGTGTTACCAATAGACCTGCAGTGAACATGAGTTTTGTTTACATTTAATAACAGCCTACATTTTTAACGGAGATTCTGTGAGCACCAACAACACATCAATTGAAGACAAAGTAAAAACAATTATTTGTGATCAATTGGCCGTAGAGGCCGAGCGCGTAACATTGTCCGCTAGTTTTATTGATGATTTAGGTGCTGATAGCTTGGACATCGTAGAACTTGTAATGACCATGGAAGAAGAGTTTGATCTTGATATTCCAGACGAAGATGCCGAAAAAATGAAAACGGTTGGGGACGTCATTGAGTACGTAAAATCTAAGAGTGCTACAACTGGCGCCTAACTTTTCTTCTCGTACGTACTGTTCTCGAAAAGACCTGAGGTAGATAGAGCACTCTCTCACCTCAGGTCTTTTTTCAAAAAATCATCTACTCTTAATTAATATACAATTTTTTATATATATTGGCTAAATAATAACTAGCAGTTGAACCAAATAGTAGAAATTAATAGATGAATGCACGACGTGTAGTGATAACCGGCATTGGGGCGGTTTCTCCTTTAGGGTTGTCTTTTGAAAAATCTTGGCAAGCGCTCTTGGCTAATCAAAGCGGCGTGAAGCCCATTTCACGGTTTGATGCGACCAAATTCTCAACGCGTATTGCTTCAGAAATTAGTGATTTTAATCCGCAAGACTTTGATATTTCATCGAAAGACACGCGTAAAATGGCCCGCTTTATTCAACTTAGTTTGGCTGCCAGTAGACTAGCGTTGACCCATGCCCGACTTCCACTGCGTTTTGAACAAGATAGAGCTAATAAGGCCGTGTACATAGCATCGGGAATGGGTGGGCTGCCTGAGGTCGAAGAGTGGTCGATTGACCTACATAAAAAAATGCAAGCTGGTGGAAAGACTAATATAACACCATTTTTTGTCCCAATGACTATCCCCAATATGGCTGCCGGCCAGGTTAGTCTAGCGACCGGTGCGCAGGGCCCAAATATGTGCCACGTGACGGCCTGTGCCAGTTCTGCTCATGCTATCGGAGAAGCCTATAGGCTGATTCAAGGTGGTTCGGTCGATCTCGTTATTTCGGGGGGGGCCGAGGCTGTGATTTCACCGGTGGGCATTTCAGGATTTGCCTCGATGAAGGCGTTATCTGAAAAAAATGAATCTCCCAGCGAAGCCTCACGTCCCTACGATGCCCAACGCGATGGTTTTGTAATGGGCGAAGGTGCGTGTGTTTTGATTCTGGAGTCTTTGGATCATGCCCTAAAACGACAGGCATCGATTCTTGCAGAAATCGTAGGTTATGGTGCCAACTCAGATGCCCACCACATGACTAGCCCAGCACCAGAGGGGGAAGGGGCTATGCAGTGCATGAAAGCAGCGATTCGGGAGTCGGGGGCTTCGGTAGACGCCATTTTATACGTAAACGCCCACGCCACATCCACACCAACGGGTGATGTGTTAGAAGCCCAGGGCATTGCACGGACATTTCGCGACCGCCGGGAACGTTTGTTAGTGAGCTCAACTAAAAGCATGACAGGGCACCTACTGGGAGCGGCAGGAGCCTTTGAAGCGGCCGTTTGCGTACAAACACTTCTTACAGGGAAAGTCGTACCTACGTTAAATCTAAATGAACTAGACCCGGCGTTGGGTGGACTACGGCTTAATTTTTGTCCGGCCAATCAGGCCCCGAAACATTCTGACGGCCACTATTATAATTTGCCGAACGCAGAGGGGGCTCGCTACGTCATGACAAATTCATTTGGATTTGGTGGTACGAATGCATGCCTGGTACTAAAGTCTTATGACTCAAAATAATGTTTCTTCGGAGACACAGAATAATTATATATTTAAATATATATATATAGCTTCAGACCACGCGGGGCTTCAACTCAAAGATTTTTTAGTTAAACATTTGATGCAACAGTTAAACCTGAGGTTTAATAAGGTTATTGATTTAGGGCCTTTAGTGGGTTCGACTGAGGCTACCAGGTGTGATTACCCAGATTTTGCTCACAAAGTTTGTACGCATATCAAGACGGACACCGACGCTGGGATTTTGATTTGTGGTAGCGGAGTTGGTATGTCGATAACGGCAAACAGACACCCTCACATTCGGGCCGCGCTGGCCCACAATAAACATTTGGCTGGTCTTTCACGACAACACAATAATGCCAATGTATTATGCCTAGGCCAGCAGTTTGTGGCGCCAGACGATGCCTTGAATATGGCCCAAATCTTTTTGACCACAACCTTCGACGGTGGTCGACACAGTGTTCGATTAGCGAAACTCAATCTACAAAATATATAAGTGAATGATAATATGAAAAATGACACATCAAAACACGCAGCTTTATTGCCCATTTCCGATACAGCGGTGGAAAGCGCTATTCAATTAGAATACGACAGACAACAACACAAACTGGAGTTGATTGCCTCAGAGAACTACGTCTCTCAAGATGTATTAACGGCGCAGGGTAGTATTTTAACTAACAAGTACGCCGAAGGATACCCTGGAAAACGCTACTATGGCGGTTGTGAACATGTAGACTCTGTAGAAACCCTAGCCATTCAACGCCTAGAATCACTGTACAACGTACCCCATGCCGAACCCTATGTAGCCAACGTGCAACCGCACAGCGGCTCTCAGGCCAATATGGCGGTTTATTTTAGTTTACTAAAACCGGGCGATAAAATTCTTGGTATGAACTTGGCCCACGGCGGGCACTTGACGCATGGGAGCCCGGTAAACTTCTCAGGCAAACTATTCCAAACCTGTTTTTATGGCGTATCTAAAGACACTCAACTTTTAGATTATAATGAAATTGAAGCTGTCGCTCTGAAGGACCGACCGCACATCATTGTGGCTGGCGCTTCGGCGTACTCTAGAA
>CAZYPH010000039.1:0-10732 GCA_964649095.1 uncultured Oligoflexia bacterium
ACCCCATAGTGTTTAAGTTATCGCAAGGTGCCGACTATGCGCTGCAACGGGCTGATGGGGTTACGAAACAATATTTATTGGCACGTAAGTACCACTTTAAAGTTTTACTGCAGCAAATCTCGGGCACTCTCTTAGTGCAAACCATTTTGAGTGCATTGCTGTTAGGGCTGGGTAGTGTGCTCGTTATAAAAAAACAACTTACACTTGGCCAACTGGTTGCTGCTGAAATTGTGGTCACGATGGTGGTTTCTGGTTTTGCTAAATTTGGGAAGTATTTAGAGGGGTATTACGATCTCGCTGCAGCGATAGATAAATTAGGGGCACTGTTTGATCTGCCGTTAGAAGACAGCGTCGATTCGCAGGCGTACCCAGTCGCCAAATCAAATGCGCCGTCTGCTACCGAAGCCTATTCTGTAAAGTTAAAAGACGTTCAATTTACGTATCCAACAATAGCCCACGAAGCACTTGATAATATTAATATCGATATAATTAAATATAATAAAATAGGTATATATGGTTCAAATGCCTCAGGCAAAAGTACGTTGTTAGATATTATGATTGGCTTAAGACAGCCGACTTCTGGCTACGTTGAAATCGCCGAACAAGATTTAAGAGACCAGCCACACGATTGGTTCCGCAGTCACGTCGCGCTAGTACGTAAGGTTGAGATCTTTGATGGTACTATTTTAGAAAATATTCAAGTGGGGCGCGCAGCCGTAACACTCGAGGCTGCGAAGGAGGCTCTGAAAAAGGTAGATCTTTTGGCCGATATTTCGGCCCTTCCTGATGGATTACAGACTAGTCTAGCCGGTAGTTTAAACCCACTGTCGGCAGGTCAAACGCAGCGCCTCATGTTAGCGCGCGCTTTAGCAGGCAGACCTAAACTACTTTTATTGGATGAAGCGTTGGAAAATATTGATGGTGTTACGAAAGCAAAAATACTTTCGATGTTGGTTGCCCCCGATGCACCGTGGACGTTGGTACTAGCGTCGCACGATAAAACCGAGTTACAGCACTGCGCTACGATCTATCGATTAGAACAGGGCCGCATCGTATTAGAAACCAAATCACAAAAGTCAGGACAATCAACATGATTTACCGACTACCGCGATTAGTTCAAGATAAACTAGAATCGTTTGCGTTAGTAGAATCGACGAGGTCGGCCCGTTTTTTAGCGAAACTCTTGGCTGGTTTCTTCGGTGTGAGTTTAATCGCATTATTAGTGGTGCCTTGGCAGCAAACATCGCGTGGTTTCGGGCGTGTGGCTGCTTTTTCACCGACTGATCGCCAGCAAAATATCGATGCCCCCATTGAGGGGCGTTTGGGCCAGTGGTTTGTGCAAGAGGGCTCGATTGTAGAAGAGGGCGATCCGATTGTGGAAATCTTCGATAACGATCCCGATATTCTCACGCGATTGAAGGCTGAACAAAATGCCATACAAAAGCGGCTTAACGCTGCTAGATTGGCCACGCAGACTTCGAAAAAAAACGTAGATCGTCAGAAAGAACTTTTTGAACAAGGCATTAGTTCCAAACGAACCTACGAACAAGCCGAGTTAGAGTACGCACGCTATTTAACTGACGAAGCGAATAGCAGTGCTGAGCTCTCGCGCATACAAGTGCGTTTGGCGCGGCAACAGCAACAGTCTGTCACGGCACCTCGTTCAGGAACGATCTTGAGGCGCTTGGCGGGAGAGGGTTCAAAACTGGTAAAAACAGGCGATATTTTAGCCGTAATAGTACCCGATACGGCGTCGCGTGCCGTGGAATTATGGGTCGATGGCAACGATGCGCCGTTAATTACGCCCGGTCGCAACGTACGTCTACAATTTGAGGGTTGGCCTGCCATACAATTTAGTGGTTGGCCATCGGTAGCCGTTGGTACGTTTGGTGGAAAAGTATCTTTTGTTGATGCCGCCGATAGTGGCAACGGAAAATTCCGTGTGGTTGTGGTGCCGGCTGAAGGCGAACGTTGGCCCTCGCCGCGGTATTTACGGCAAGGCGTTCGCGCTAATGGTTGGATTCTGTTAGACCGCGTTACTTTGGGGTACGAATTGTGGCGCCAGTTCAATGGCTTTCCGCCGTCGCTAAAAGAAGAAGAGACGATGCAAAACTTGTATAGCGAGAAGAAAAAATGATTCTCGCACACCGCGATCGTGCCCTATCTAGAGTGGTGGTGTTTTGTTTTACCTTCATGGGTGTCCTACAAGTTCAAGACGCCATGGCCGCGCGCCCATTAGAGTTAAATGATGTGTTGTCATCGGTGGACCAATCATACCCTTTAGTAAATGCGGCGAGCCATGATCAGACGCGTGCACGAGCCGATCTATTAGCAGCGAAGGGTGGTTTTGATACAACACTAAAAGCGCAGTTGCAAAACGCGCCCTCAGGTCAATATGAAAATCGCTATATAGATATGGTCTTAGAGCAGCCTACCCCGATTTGGGGTACGCGGTTGTTTACAGGGTATCGTCGTGGAAGCGGCAATTTTGCCGTGTATGACGGTCGACTCTTAACCAACGACTTAGGCGAAATACGTGGTGGTTTAGAAGTACCGATTTTGCGCGGCGGAATTATCGATGAACGCCGCGCGCGGATTCAGTCGAGCGACAAAGCCGTCGAAGGTTCACAGCAGGCGCTCTCTTCGCAGCGCTTAGAGGCTCGGCGTTTTGCGACTTATCGATACTACGAGTGGCTAGCCACTATTGAGCGCAAACATATAGCAGAATCACTATTAAAGTTAGCGTTAGAGCGCGATCGTGTCATGCGTCAGCGCACGGCGGCCGGTGATGCGGCTGAAGTAGAAAAAATTGATAACCGACGTAGCGTACTCTCTCGCGAAGCATTTGTGGTGGCGGCAGAACGTAGTATTGAAAAGGCGGCTTTAGAACTTTCATTATTTTATCGTGATGCTCACGGGCAACCCGTTCTAGTACAAACGTCCGATGCTCCGGTGGGTAGTTGGCTCGACGTCGGTCACGCTGTAGTCCACTTGCCCGACTTTAAAATGCTATCTGAAACAGTGATTCTTACGCACCCTGAGTTATTGCGTTTGCAGGCCCAGTTGGCGCAGAACGAAGTCGACCAACGTTTAAATCGTAATGCTATTTTACCAAAACTCGACGCCGAGTTTTTAGTGGCTCAAGACTGGGGCACTGGTAGTTCAGGCAAAGCAATGCGCGAGTACAAGGCAGCATTGAAACTAGATTTCCCGCTGTTTTTTAGAACTGGACGTGGACGCGCTGAAAGTGCTGCGGCTCAAGGCCAGCGCCTAGAGGCGGTATTAAATTTAACTCGCGAACGTTTGATGGTTGGTCTGAACGACAGCCGCCAAGCCTTAGAGGCTTCTTATAAACGAATTCTATTGGCAGAAGATGAAGTGCGTTTGGCACGTAAAGTAGAATCAGCAGAGCGTTTAAAATTCAAACACGGCGATAGTAATATTCTGATGGTAAATTTGCGTGAGCAGGCCACTGCAGATGCGCAGTTGCGCACTATAGAAGCGATTACAGATTTCTACCGCGCTCAGGCCGACTTCACGGCGACGTTGGGGAAGTTGTAGTGGTCTCTTCGCTTGGTATCAAGTCTCAGATTCCCAACCCGATGGGCCTACGGAAACTCCATCTTTTTCACCCAATCAATATAAGAAGTTAAAACAATTCCATCCGTCTCTAATGCTAGTTTTTCCCACTTGTCGAGGCCCGCCCAAAAAGACCATTTTTCTCGTATTTAAGACCGATTGCACAGGACCAACCAGATAACGACTTTTCATGTCATTTTCAGATTATGTTCATTTAATAACTTCTTTTGATTTACCCACTGTCTAGTGAGAAGAGCCGAGAAGAGCCGAAGAGTCCAAAAATGGTGGCTTCGGAGAGAATCGAACTCTCACACCCGTAAGGATACACGATTTTGAGTCGTGCGCGTCTACCAATTCCGCCACAAAGCCATGTGATTTGATTAATGCGGTAGAAGTCTCCATTCTTAAAAACAATGACCCAGAATGTCAATTGCACGTCATGTGTTTTCAGAAAAAAATCGACTCTTTGGTAGCCAAACTTCGATAAACTTATACAATTTTCGATAGATGCAGCCGGTACCTCAACAAAAGACAAAACTTTCAATCGGACTAGTAGCCCCATCGTTTAATTACAACGAAGAGGCCTTACGGCGTGTGGTTACAGAGCTCGAAAGCCGTCTAAACTGCCAGTGTGTCTATCCGAAACAAAACACCCATTTATATTTTGCGGATACCGATGCCGCGCGCGCAAAAATTTTGGGTGATTATCTTTTAAATCCATCGATTGATTTGATTCTTCAGATTCGGGGCGGTTACGGCGCGTCACGCGTATATCCGTTGCTAAAAAAGAGACTACAAAGACATCCGGAATTTATTCGAAAACCCACAATCGGGTTGAGTGATTTTACGATTTTTCTAAATGCTCTAGCCCAAGATTTTGATGTGCCCACTTACCATGCGAGTCCGCTGTTAGGTCGGGGTTTTTTCGACGACTATTCCTGGAAACTTTTTGAGAGCGTGATCTTAGATAAAAAGAATCCACCACAACAAACGTTAGAATGGTTAAATCCGAGCGCATTGTATCGTAATAAGGCCCTGGCAGGCCCAATCGTAGGTGGGTGTTTGAGTATTGTGACATCGACTCTGGCAACGGATTACGAGATAAATACAAAAAACAATATATTGTTTTTAGAAGATGTTGATGAAAAGCCCTATCGCATAGATCGCATGTTAATTCAGTTGGCGCATGCGAAAAAACTCGACCGTGTGAAAGCGATTGTCTTTGGTCAATTAGAGCATTGTGAGCCGATGAGTGTCGAACGTGATCCGAATCAAACGACGGCGAAACAGGCGATTGTCGATGCGTTGCAGTCGGTGCAGTTTAAAAAACCTATTTTATGGGGATTGTCCGCCGGTCATGGCATTCGCCAAGTGCCTATTCGTATTGGTCAGAGTGTCAACGTGCGTTTGGCAAAAAACGCAACGCTGACTTTTGGGAAATAAATTGTGAGTGGAATCTTAGCTAAGTTGTTTAACGCGAGCCTGGGTCATACGCAGGTTTTGGCGTTGCCCCAAACAGCACAAGTATGTAGTAGCGCTGTAGGCGACGTTTTTCAAAGTGCTCAGGTCTGTGTGGCTCGCTATAATCGTGGTGCCGACGCAGTACAACGTGCCGTTGGGCATTTAGCCTATGGCGCATCAGAATATACGTTGTTTGATTTGGCGTCACTTACGAAAGTATTGTCGACGACGACGCTGCTGGCACTTTTGCAGCAAGAGGGTCAGTTGTTGTTAGACGACTCTATTCAAAAGTATTGGCCTGATGTTGCGAGTAGGTCCAATGTGGAGGCCTTTCTACAGACAACCACAATACGTAGCCTGCTTTTGCACACATCAGGGCTGCCGCCGGTGTACGCATTTCACAGCGAGTCTCAGCATGCAAAAGCAGGCGCCAATTTGCAGATTTTAGCGGAGCAGCTTTTAACAAAAATTTCAGACGCAACGATTACGTTAAATAATATTAATAAAACAGTATATAGCGATCTTGGTTTTTTGTTGCTCGGAGCCATCATTGAAAAAATTGAAAATGCGTCGTTAGATGAAATTTTTCGAAGACGCATTTGTGCGCCACTCGGTTTAGAACGTCTGCAGTATTTACCCGTCGACCCCAACATTGCGCCAACCGAAGTATGTGCCTGGCGTGAGCGTCTACTGATTGGTGAAGTGCACGATGAAATGGCCGCCTACACGCACGGTGTGGCTGCTCATGCGGGGGTGTTTGGAAATGCAGCCTCGGTGCTCAGCATCGCTGAAGCGTGGTTGCAGCCGCTGTTATTACAACCAAGTGCGCTGCATTTACGGCGCGAAACCGTGGAGCTGTTTTTTGCAAAAGATATTAGCGGCCGCGCCTTGGGGTGGGATGTGCCTTCGCCGATAGGCGAATACCGTTCGTGTGGCGCGCATTTTTCAGACCAGTCGCGTGGCCACTTGGGTTTTACCGGTACGAGTTTATGGATGGATCCTCAGAATGGCGTCATTGCCGTGGTTCTAACCAATCGGGTGTATCCGACACGCGCAAACACTAAAATAAGAGAGTTTCGCCCGCTAGTGCACGACGCTATCATGCGTGATTGCGGATTTTAAGTTCTATAGTGCGGTAGTACAACTTTAGCCTTACACTACTAAAAGAGAGGCTAAAATCGCGTGAAACAAATTCCATTTGCAAATAAACGAGTTCACATTTTAGGCGTCGCTGGTACGTTAATGGGAGCGTTTGCTGCCTACTTAAAACGCTCTGGTGTTGTGGTTACGGGTAGTGATCAAAATATTTACCCGCCTATGAGTGGTGTTTTAGAGCGTGCGGGTATTGAAGTCTTTTCACCATTTTCAGCGAGCAATATTGAGCGCGCCAATCCCGATGTTGTGATTGTTGGGAACGTAATTCGTGCCGACAATGTCGAGATGGTTGAAGTACAGCGTCGGCAGATTAAATATTTTAGTCTGCCGAGTGCGCTTGAAACCGAAGTGCTGCCGCACAAACACTCGATAGTAGTGAGTGGCACGCACGGAAAAACAACTACGAGTTCGATGATGAGTTGGGTTTTAGAGTGTCTGGGCCACGAGCCTTCTTTTTTTGTTGGAGGCGTTTTAAAAAATTTTACTGATAGTTTTCGTATTACAGATTCTAAATATATGGTCTTAGAAGGCGATGAATACGATACGGCATTTTTTGATAAAATCGCTAAATTTACGCATTATTTACCTAAAGACGTCATCTTGACTTCTATTGAATATGACCACGCCGATATCTACCCTGATATGCCAGCCTTAGTGCGTGCCTTTGATAAATTAGTCGCCTTGATACCTAACGACGGCAATCTGATCGTGTGTGGTGAATATGAAACGACGTTGAGGGTGGCGCTAGCATCGAAGGCGCCGGTGACTACTTATGGTTTTGGTGACGTAGTTGATAGTCGTGCGACTAAAGTAGTGTTGAACAAAGAGGGTGCAGAGTTTAAGTGGTCGTTTAAAAATGAGGCGCCCATCGATGTCAAACTGGCAGCCCCCGGCCGTCATAATGTTTTAAATGCTCTGGGTGTGTTGACTGTAGTACGTCAGCGCAACCTTGATGTTACAAAGGCGGTCGATGCGTTAAGCCGTTTTGGTGGGGTTCAACGCCGGCAAGAGGTCGTGGCCGAAATAAATGGCGTGACGTTAATCGATGACTTTGCCCACCATCCAACGGCGGTTCGCGAGACGTTGGCGGCAATGCGTGGGCGCTACACCAATCGCAGAATCATTGCCTGTTTCGAGCCACGTAGTGCTACCTCGAGACGAAAGATTTTTCAGCAGGCCTATGCTGAGAGTTTTGATATTGCAGATTATATATATATAGCAAAACCCTACGAACCAAATTCTCAGCCACCGGCCTTTGAAGTATTTTCAACGCAAGATGTCATAGAAGATTTAAAAAAACGCTCAAAGCGAGCTGCTATTTTTGACGTGTCGGACGATGGAGTAAAACAATTCGTGCAGTCGCTGAAAAGTGGTGATGTCGTGGTCGTCATGAGTAATGGTGGTTTTTCTGGCGTACTGCGGCGTATGGAAGAGTTGTTGCGAGCCAAGAAAAATTAAACACGGAACCAGGAATTTCTTTCACGCCGCTATAGTCGAAGTTCTATTTCTACATTCTACTTATATATAGAGACGAGTGTAGTTTAGAAACAATATATATAATAACAGCTATGTCATATCAACTTACCCAGTACTCTAAAAATCGAAAGCCACTGGTTCTTGAATTGCATCGACTGTTTTGGACTCTGAACTATCGACACTTCGGCGGTATCTTACCACCGATTGAACTACGATTCTCGGGTAGACTTAAAACTACTGGTGGCCAGTATTTTAGACGGCCGCTACGTTTGATACAAATTAGTACACGCTACTTAGATTTCGAAAATGCTTGGGCCGAAATTGAAGATACGTTAGGCCATGAGATGGTGCACTATTGGTTAGACTATCAAAATTTGCCCTGCGGTCACACACCGTTGTTTCGCCAAAAAATGCAACAGTGTGGCTTTCAACGTTACTCACGGTTAACGCCAGTGAAAGCAAAGTATTTGTACGAATGCCCAGGGTGTCGGTTAAAATACTTTAGGCGCCGAAAAGGCACGTGGAGTTGTGGGCCTTGCTCTGGCAAACGCTTTAATCCCAGCTATAAATTATTATTTATAGCGCAAACCTCTCAAGTAAGGGCCTTGGGTTAAATTTTGATTTGATGGCCGACGCAAAATAATACACACCCGTGACTTTACGATTTAAAAATACAAAGTCTTTTGGTGGCGGGCGTAAACGAAAGGCTAGAATAAATTTTGGCATAAACTGCGTGATGCGTTCTGGTAAGTCCGACTGTGCCCAATCATAGGCACTATTGGCTTGGAAAGGTTCCATAAACATCTGAATCAGCTGCCAATGCATATCAACCAATTCTTTAGAGTCTTCTGGTCGCAAAATGCCTGACTGCAGCGCATAGTCGCGCACGCCATCATAGTCATTGTTCAAGCAGGCACGAATGCCTTTTCGGTATTCATCGCGAAACTCAACGGTGAGTTCTTTGATAGCACCGAAGTCTAATAGAATAAGTTTCGGTTCTTGAATGCCAAACGACCACTTAATTTTATAATTACCAAAATTGGGGTCGGTTTGAATTTTACGTAGGTTAAATAATTCTTCGTAGAAAACCTCTAAATATTTTGCGCCCAAAAAGTCGCGCGCTGCTTGGCTTGCCGTGCTGTTCGCAAATTCTTGAACCGTAATTCCGGTTAAAAATTCGCTAGTCAGTACATGTTTTGAAGACGCTTTCGGAAAATATATAGGAATTATAATGTGTTTATCCTGGCTAAAATGTTCCCGAAATATTTCTAAATTTTTGCCTTCAGTAAGATAGTCGGTTTCGAGTTTGAGACCCTCTTTAATCTCTTCGATAATCGGGTCAAAACTAGAAATGCTGGGAATTTTTGTCACTACGTTTATCAACGCCGCAAGGCTATCAATGTCAGAGTCAATGCTGTCGGCCACGCCCGGATACTGTATTTTGATCGCTACTTTGGTTTCTGGTTGGCTTTCGTCGTGATAAGTACCCTCATGCACTTGGCCGATGCTCGCGGCAGCAATAGGTTTCGGGTTAATATTTGTTAGAGTCCCAGACTCGAGTGCCGATTTGACCTCAGTGTTCAAAACATTTTGGATAATCGAAAAATCCATATCGACCGACTGTGACTGTAGTTGAGCAAGTATCGTAGTAACTTCTTTCGGAAAAAAATGAGAGCCATGCAGCGAGAGTATCTGCCCAAGCTTCATCGCCGCACCTTTTAATTCACTCAGACTTTTGGTGATTTTTGCGGCTTGTTGGATTTGATTTAACAGATCTTTATCCGCACGCTCTTCGGACGAAGAAAACAGTGTGCCTATTTTGTGGCCCAATCGCGATGCGCCGATCGAAGTTGAAAGGGACGCCAATTTTAAAGATCTTGCAAATTTCGTGGTTGGAATTTTTTTTAAAGACTCTTTGGGGACCGAGTTGTTACCGTCGTTGTTGTTTTCGCTCACAAGCTAAAGCTTAACAAGACCTTTAGAATTGACCAACAAAAGTCTGTTTTTTTGCTGAAGACGTATAACGATCGACTTCGACTGACAGGGGTGATCGCCATTCCATATTGCCCGAGATCGACTTCAGAGCAATTAAAACGTTCGGTTGCCACGTAACAGAGAGTGTGAACTGATTGAGCTCGTTGCGACTGCAGACGAGTTCTAACTTGGCTGGTTTAGCGCTATTATTGAAACGTTCAAAGTTCATCACTTTGCAGATAGCGCTGCATTTGTTTTGGTTCGGCTGCAATACCAGGCCCCAAACTTCATTGGGGTTTTCTGGCGTGTGGGGTTGGCTAGGGCGCCCAACGATCAGAGATAGTTTTTGATTATTCTGATGTAAAAAGCGCCCCTTTAAATAGGTATTGGCCAGTTTGTCTTCGCAGAGTTCGCTATCTTGTGCCGAGTAGATCGGCGCATGCTGACGAGGCACCGCTGCAAAACTAATTTGTACCAAAAAAAGAGCCAGAAGGGTGCTGAGGCCAACAATCGTTGCTAAAGAATAAAAAAGCCATGTTCGTGCGTTTGTTGTGGTGTGTCCTTTAGCGATCGCACTTAGCCAGTCGGTTGGCGTCCTTGTGCTTACTTGATTTTTCATCCTAAAAAATATTGTTGGTCTGGTTTGGCGATTATTGAATCCGAGTTCATCCTTAAACTGCGATTCCATAACTTTACCCCCTTCTGGTTTAAGGGCCTCCCGCCCGTAAACATAGATTAAGCAACTCTCATACCATTAATTGTAGCTAGGAATCCGGCTGTTTTGTGGTTCCAATTTTGGTGCTGGTGTCTTTTTGGAATGTTTGCGCGCTAAAAAACTGCCTAGTCCGCACAGTGAAAGCACGAGGCTGAGGTTAAGTTTTAGTGTAGTGCGTTGTGCCTCGTTGGAAATGTCTTTGATCGTACCGCATCCGGATGATTTTTGCGGAGTGTCGTTTGAGATAGCGTCGGGTGTGAATGACGCCGTTGAAAAACTATCGTTGGTAGCAGTCTCACAGCGAGGATGGTTGCCGTAGTACCCGTCCGTTTGGGGTTCTAATATATTTGAAATCGTTAATATATAAAATGA
>CAZYPH010000039.1:10832-16793 GCA_964649095.1 uncultured Oligoflexia bacterium
GGCAATTGATAGGTATGTGTGCGTTGGCTGCGAAAAATATTCGTGATGGCGACCGTTCCAGGTACGCTGTCACGAGGCTCTGCAAGCGCCTGTGTTGTGTTTTCAAAAAAGTTATTGTTACACTGCACGTCTAAGATGCCGGCCTCGGCTCTCGAGCCTGCTGCAACCGTTAAACCTTCTCCCGTATAAAACACACTGCGTGCAAAAGGCTGGCCGTTACAAAAACGAGTACTAAAATTTCTGTAATAGGGGCCAAGTATAGATTCGCCGGGGGCATAGTGCTCGGCCGTCAACGTATAAGCGCCTGGTAGAAGCCCTGTTAGTTCAAATGACCCGTCGCGCAGGCTGAGTGTGCCGGTAAGAGCACGGCCCGTTTCGATGTGAATGGCCGTAATGTGGGCGCCGAAAATAGGTGTATTACTAGGGCCACGAACTTGGCCGCGAATACTACCCTGATGAGGGCCGCCATAAAGAGATTGAATGCCCGCTTTGTCATCGCAGCTGGGTTTAAACATTTGGTGGGCTGCGCTAAAAATCATGCTCGACTCTAACACTTGTGAGTGGCTTAAACCCAAAACGTGACCCAATTCGTGTACGGCGACGTCCTCTAGAAAAACTCGATTCTGGCCACGAAGCGTAGATGACGTGTCGTTGACGTTTTGTGTAAATGAAAAACATTCATCGTTAAAACGCACATCGGTGCGTCGAATGCGCGAGCTAGAGCCGTCGAATAAGATTTCGGTGAGGCCGATGAGTCCGCAACTGAGTTTGAAATTTGTTGCCGCTTGTGACGTAAAGTAGATCACGTTGTCGGGGCCGGCGTTTGATTGGGCCGGGAAGCGGGTGAAGTCACGTCCAAAACTTGTAAAAAATTGAAAGCTATTATTGGCCAAAGTCTGCCATTGATTGAACGATCGGCCGAATGCGTTGTTAATACTGGCCTCAGTCATTGGGCTGTTACTGATATTAGTATTTACGCGAAAGCGAATATCAGAACGCCCCCATCGTGCAGGTTCCGAACTGGTTTCAATGCGGATCGGCACAAACCCGTGGGCTTGTGTATAATGCAAAATATATATTAAGAAAAATATATATATACTGGCTAATGCGATGCGTTGTGTATTTTGTTTTTGAAATAAGAGAGGAGATCCGTCCGTGGAGCCTCTCTTATCAAGAAGGAAGTGACTCGTGTGCATACCCCTATAACAAAGCCTCGTGCTTTGTTCCCCCTGACTAATTGTTATAACAAGATGCGTGCCAAAGTGTTTCCCCGAGAGTGTTGTTGTTAGTGACGCGCTGTGTCGTGTGGTTGGAGCGCGTTTATTTATGCCGTTTTAGCGGGTTGTTAAGTATTTTCTGTTTATAAATAAACTTAATTTGGATTCGTTGCGTAAGCGCACGGCAAAAAATATCTAGTTTAGCCTGGTTCAAAAATGGCACCCGGTGGCGTTCTGCTTTTGGTGGTTCAATTTTGGGTCGTTCGCATTTAAAATGTAGCGAGAGAGGAAAAATATGATCAAAACATTTAAAGGTGGACTACTACTCGCAGCAACCGTGGGTGTGTTTTCGCTATCAGCCTGCACAACAGAAACCGTGATCTATAATAAGAAGGCCAACGACCACAGTGAGGATACGATGGAAGTGGGTGTGTGCAACGCCACGTCGGCGTATGATCGTGGTTACCAGGACGGTACTGAATCCAATCCGATGTCGACAAAGTTTTTGCTGAACTGCAATTCGTTCATTCAAGAGAAACTGCAGTCGTCTTATAAGCAGGGGTATAGTGATGGGAACCAAAAGAAGCCCCTAAAAAAACTCAAATACTAGCGTTTGGCTGGATAATGGGGCATCTGCTTCGTGTCATTGGATATGCCGTGCCGCAAGCGGGGCATTGGAATTACCGTGCCGCAAGCGGCACATTGGAATCGCCGCACAGGACTCTGTGCGGGGCCCGTGCGAGAAGTCACGCTGTAATTTTGGAGACAAGAGCTATCGCATTTTAAGAACGTTGGGTTATCAGCTCGAACTTAGTATTTCACCGCACTACAAGAAGGCTGCATAGGATAGCTGACTAAAATGAAGCGCATAGTATTTTTATTAATCCTTCCATTCACCACAGTTTGCGTTTCTTGTTCCACGCTCCGAGGCACTTTAAAAGTGCGTGATCCGTGGAGCGGCCGTTTCTTGCACCATTCCGGAAAGTTTGAACTTGTTTTGGATCACTTCGACAAAGACGCAACCATTGCAAAGATTTCGATCAGGGAATTATTGTATCAGATTTCTGTCATGGGACTGGTGAAGATGAAGGTCTATATAGGATCATCAGATGAGTGGTCCATTTGTTCGTATTGAAGAAAAAAATGAGCTTAGAATTATCTATTACCGCGCCGATGGATCAAGTGCGATATTTTCAGGAGGAGCTCGAAATTGGAGAAATAATAACCCTGGAAATATTGCTTACGGCAACGGAAAGCTCGTCAAATCATTGGGAGCTATAGGAAAAGCCGGTGGATTTGCAGTTTTTCCAGACTATGCGACTGGACGCAGAGCAATTTTGGGGGTGCTCAAACAAACTACCTTTCAAGAACGTACTTTATTAAGAGCAATTGAAGTGTGGGCACCGCCTCATGAGAATAAAACAGCAAGTTACCAAAAATAAAAAAGGAACGATTATTTCTTATTATGTTGAAGACATCGGCTGGGTCTCGAAAGAGCAAGGCATTGAACTCGCAATGAGCGGTGAAGTGGATGTTGTCGTTGCTACATCAAGCGCAGGAAATCCATTCTTGAGAACCCGACCTGGCGTGGAAATCGTAAATCTTGAAGACTTGGGCTAAACAAAGTGTCGAAATCTCGACCAGCTACTTCCCGAAATTTCGGTAGCTCAAAACGCAAAAGCAAGAGCTATGCCAGCATCTTTCAGATTAAATCAACTATAAAAACGAAAACCAATTTTGACTAATTACCGTTAGCTCAATGCTGGTTGAACGACCCTAGATTGAGATAGTATATATGAAAAAATCTATATTAAGTAACCCAACCCCACCCCGCTACACCCCGGTATTGTATTACAAGAAGTCTATATGACTGAAATGAATCTCAATCAGAGTAGTTTGGCGGAAAAACTGGGGTGTGCGCCGCGAAAAATCAATGAAATCGTCAACGGCAAACGTGGTATTTCGCCGGAGTTTGCTCTCGAGCTTGAAGCTGTACTAAAAACTTCCGACGCAATGTGGGTGCGCATGCAGGCCGAGTATGATTTGTACAGAGCCCGTCAGAGTCGGCGTGTGGAGTGAGATAGTCGTGCCACACGCCGCTGGGCTTGGTTAGGCGGCTAGTTTTCGTTTGAGCTTTTCTACTTCCTTCTCGAGCTTATCTAATCGAGCAGTGTTTGCTGTGCCAGGCGTAGAGTGATTATTGAGTCCTTCCTTTAGCAGCTTATTTAACAAGACCTGATAGGGAGCACCAGTTTTCGTCGCCATGCTGCGTAGTGTTTCTAGGCTATCTTGTTCGATGTTTATAGTAATTTTAATTTTTTTTACTTTACGCACTTCTTCTCGAAGTTGTTTCGTACCTTTGCGGTCAATCGTAAGATTATTTAATTTTGGTTGTTTCATACAGTTTTCTAAATTTTCGCCACTCAGCTCACTTCCTTGTTGAGGTCCCATTCGAATTCCACGTTGTTTGTAGCGTACCATATTTATATGTATCAAGCCATATCAAGTGCAGTGTCATTATATGTAACAACTCTTGATGGCACCCGCTAAATAGTATGACCGCGGCAAAATCTACCCAATTACAGACTAATATAGTCAGAAATAAGAAAAGTTCCTAAAAGCCCCCGCCGAAGAAGAGGTGTGGACACTAAACTGGGTTTATTTATACGTCGTTTGAAGATCGTAAGACGGCATTGGTCGGCGATCAGTGCGCGCGCTTGGAGAGCTGGGCGTGGCTTAAACACTATACCCATTATCGTAGTGCTTCTATCCAGCACCGCCTGCGTCGAGCCCACGGCACCCACCGGTTTTATCGGCAACCGTAACCCACCGCCTGCGGCAGCGGCCGTTGTAGAAGAAACCGTAGTTTTAGATGATTCGGCTCTGGCGAACCTAGACCAATCGACCGCCTGTTTAAAACGCCTCGATTGCGAGGCGAGCAGCTAGACGGCGAGCATGTTCGACTCTGGATACCATCTGTAGACTCAGTTTTTTCGAACGACTGCGGGGTCATTGCGTCAGCTTGTTTCGTTTGTTGATGCTAGAGCCTCCGTTTTGACTGCTACTCAGCTGCCGCTTGCGGTTCCTACTCTGGTCTATGATACCGATCCAGCACCCACTCCAGTAGCGGCCGGGAAGAGTGTGCGCAGCCATTCGCTTGCGGTATTGCCGAGTGGTGGCGTGCTGAGTCTTTTTAATGTGACGACCGAGCTTGGGGTCGCAGCGACACCAGCCCACGAGGTTCTGTATCGTAGGCCATATGTGGATATTCTCGATCCGGTGCTTGGTACTTGGTCGGGGTCGCAGGTTTTGGGACGAAGCGACTATGTAACCGACATGGGTATCGACTACGGCGCCGGCGGCACTGGTCAGCTCACCACCCAATGCCAGCCTCGAGCCACCGTGGCCTCGAACGGTGTGGCCATGATGGCGTGGTGTGAAGATGATGATGTCACCACCGATACTGATCCTGCCGAAATCATGTACCGTACGTATGCATCGGGTACGTTCTCGCCTACATTAGTGAATCCACCTACGCAGCTCGTAACAGCGTCGACTTTGAGTGATCCGGGGTTTAGTGGGCGGTATATGGTTTTTGAGCCTTTTGGGGGACGGACTGTTACAACGTATTTTCAAGTTGGTGATACGGTAACATCAACATTTACCGATTCTGCCTCGGCGCTACCATTCATTTTTCGTAGCTATCAAGCCACCGTTACGGCCGTGTCTGAGAATGCTACGGATGGTCAGTTTCTGATTCGCTATTCTAGCAACGGAGCAGTAGATGTCTGTGAGACTCTTCGAGAAGCTCTGCAGGCATTATTACGGGTTCCTGCTAGTTGTGCCACTCAAGCTGGGGTTTGTGATGCGAAGTCATTAAGCGAATTGAATGTGAGTGCAAGACTAAGTTCGAGTTGTGGGACAGACTCCTCTACTTGGGCGTTTGCGTTGTTCTTTAATCAATCATTGGGTCCAGAAAAGAGGGTGCTTTCGGCTGTAGATACCTATAAAAAAATCACAGCGTTCACTATCGCTACTCAGACTCAGCTTGGGGCGTCGTCCCAAGATTTCTCCAACACCATCTCCACCCGCAACGCCAACGCGTTAGATCTTGCGGCGGACGGCACGGGCCGCATCTACATGGTGCGAAACGAGGTCAGTCCGTATTTAAAATCAAACGCGATTAATAGTTCGATGCTCGGTTATGGTCGGCGTTTGGTGGGGCATGTCTACAATGCGGTTACCGGCGAGTGGCTCAAGGATTCGGAGAATAATCTGTGGAAAAAACCCCTCTCCCGCACACCGTTCTGTAACCAAAACGGCACTCAGGTGGCGTGTTCGGCGCGTAATCCTAAAATCATCATGTCGCCTAGCGGTCATGGGTTGGTTTTCTACCACCAAAATCAAATCAACCCACACACCAACACAGCCACCGTTAATTACCCGCGCTTGTATGTGGCTAGGGTGTCGACGTTAGATGGCTATTATTCCGAAGGCGCTATTTTAGATACCGATACGGTGTGTTCGAGTAGTTCGTTACGTAACGACAAACCGGTATGTGAAACTGGTGACTTTACCAACGCGTGCCAAACCTACGGCGCCTCTACAGCGAACGCGCAAACAGCTACAAACGGCGAGCCCGTTTCAGCGGATTATTATGCCGATAATGGCATTGGCACGACATCTGAGATCATGCCCATCGCCGCCGCCATCAATACTTCGGGCGCGGCGGTGGTGGCCTACC
>CAZYPH010000040.1:0-15889 GCA_964649095.1 uncultured Oligoflexia bacterium
CATTGCGAAGATAATAAAACCGTTCCAACCCAAAGCGCCGCCGTGAACGTGGCCGATAATCCAATCCGTGTAATGCCCCAACGCACTCACAGATTTAATCGACAACAACGGCCCCTCAAACGTGGCCATTCCGTAAAACGTTAAACCGGCAACTAAAAACTTTAGAATGGGTTCGCGACGAATACGGTGCCAAGCGCCTTTTAACGTCAACAATCCGTTGATCATTCCGCCCCAGCTTGGCGCAATTAACATGACACTAAAAATCACACCCAACGTTTGAGCCCACTCTGGCAACGCTGTGTATAATAGGTGATGCGGGCCAGCCCATATATAAATAAACACTAATGACCAAAAGTGGATGATCGACAAACGATAACTGAATATCGGTAACTCAGCAGCCTTCGGAAGATAGTAGTACATAAGGCCCAAAAATGGCGTTGTTAACACAAACGCCACGGCATTATGCCCATACCACCATTGTACCAAAGCATCTTGCACGCCCGAGTAAATGGGATAACTTTTCCAGAACGACACTGGCACTTGAATCGTGTTCATCACGTGCAACAACGCAACGGTTACGATGGTTGCGATGTAAAACCAGATCGCTACGTAGATGTGTTTCTCGCGACGATTACGCAATGTGAGAAAATAGTTTACGGCAAAAATCACCCAAATCACGTTGATAAATTGGGCAATTGGCCACTCTAACTCGGCATACTCTTTACCGACAGTAAGCCCTAAGGGGAGCGTCAATGCAGCAGCGACAATAATGGCCTGCCATCCCCAAAAATGGATTCGGCTGAGGATATCACTAAACATACGCGCCTTTAATAAACGCTGTGTAGAGTAATAAATGCCTGCGAAAATTCCATTGCCTGCAAAAGCAAAGATCGCGGCATTCGTATGCAACGGACGCAGACGACCAAACGTAATCCATTTAAGATTTAGATTTAAACGCCAATCGGCCAACTGCGAGGCCACTATAACCCCTAACAGAAGCGCTACAGCACCCCACACAATGGTGGCTAATGTAAATTTTCGAACGATATCGTCATCGTACGAAAAACTTTCATATTTATTCACATCGTTACTATTATTATCACTTGCCATTAAGGGCTCCCTCTCGAATTGATTTTTCAAGTGTTTTTTTCTGATTTTCTATGTTTTCCGCAAATAAAATTCTATGCGCCGGAGTCTCTAAATCATCATATTGTCCTTTTTTTACCGATAATAAAAAGGCAACCACAAAAGAGCTACCTAAAACTAATGAAATAGGAATTATTATATATATAATATTCATAATGCTTTGCCGTTTCTCAGGGCTCGTAGCTTTTGTGTACCGATGATAGTCGACAAAAAAACACTTAAAGCACTGATCGGCATTAACACCGCTGCAATCAATGGTGTCAGATGGCCTGAGAGGGCCACACTTAGCACCACTATGTTATAAATAACTGCGAATATAAGATTGCGATAAATCACACGCATCGTCTCTTTCGAAACCGTAAGCAACACAGCAATCGAACTGAGCGAGTCCGTAGTGGCAAATACGCCGGCGCTGCGCGCGCACAGCTCTACTCCGCCTCGCACTGCTAGGCCTACGTAGGCCGCTGCAAGCGCAATCGAATCGTTAGCCCCGTCACCGACCATTAATGCACGAGAGCTAGAACGAAGCTTCGCGGCCTTAAACTCTGGCGACACTTCGTAAAAAAAAGTACCGGGCTCAAAGCCTAGTTGATTGGCCGCTGCAGTTACCGCAGCACAATCATCGCCAGATATTAGCCCTACAAGGTAACCACTTTGACGCAGCTGCGTCAGCATCTCTAAAGCATCACTTTTGATCGCATCTGCAAACTCAACCACACCTAAAAGCTGCTCGGGCGCATCGACATCTGCACCATACACGCCGACGGCAATTGAATCGGAGAACCGACGCAGCGTCTGATCTGCTGCGCGCAACTGACCTACACGGTAGGTGGCGTTATTGATTTTTGCCGACACCCCTAAACCATAGACCTCGTCGACTACCAAGTGGTCGTAAGTGTCTTGAGACGGCTTAGAAAAATACGCACGCACCGCAACCGCAATGGGATGTGCAGAGTCTTTTTCTAAATGCCTTAAAATCATTTCAGCATTTTTATGAAGTGGCTCCCAATGTACAACTGACAACTTGCCAGTAGTTAGGGTTCCGGTTTTATCAAAATAGATCTGCTTAACTTGAGCTAAGCGCTCGATGGTTTCAGCGTCTTTTATAATCAATCCGTCGCGTGCGCCTTGTTTCATGGCTAAGGCAAACGCTAAAGGCGTTGCCAACGCAAACGTACACGGGCACACCACTATCGCTACAGCCAATGCCCTCTCAAGCGCACTTACCAAGTCGCCGGCTTCGCGATACCCTAAATAGAAACCAACCGCCGCAAACACAACAACCGCTACAACAAAGTACTGACCCACACGGTCTAAAAACTGTACGATGGGCGCCTTCGACAACAAACTGTCTTCGGCCTGTTTTACAATACGTGCGAGTCTTGTTTTTGAAGCCACGGCTAGAACTTTCACTACAAGTGGGTGCGAGAGATTAATCGTACCGGCAAATACCTTGTCATTAGGCTCAGACAAGAGTGGCTTCGACTCTCCGGTTAAAAGAGCTGTATTTACGGTAGAAGTACCAGAAAAAATCGTAGCATCAGCTGGAAATGCGGCGCCTGGAAGAATTTTTAAGACGTCACCAACCACCACCACACGGCTATCGACTTCGGTAAATGAGCCGGAAGAAACGGCGCTGTCTCCAAACCACTTCAGTACTTTTTCAGGTGCTACAAACTGCACAATTGAAGTGGCAATTAACGCCTTTTGATTCACGCGTCTTAAAAGATAACGTGTGGATAACATCAAAAATATTAAACTCGCCATCGAGTCAAAGTACAGGTGGGCACCGCCTGTAAATAGATTGTAAACGCTAAAGCCCGTACCCATGGCAATTCCCAGCACTATCGGAACATCAATCGACAAATACCGACGTCGTAGAGACCCAATAACCCCCTTATAAAAGGGCTGCGCACTATATAGTAAACTTGGTATATACAATAAAAAACTCAACCACCGAAACAGCTCGACAAAACCACCATCGGCCCCCACATAAATCGCGGCAGCGAGTAACATGATGTTTCCGGCACTCGCAGCCGCCACAGCCAATTGCATCAGGTGCTTACGAGCCTCATTTTTTTTGAGCGCTTCAATAGTACCACTACTAATCGGGCTTGGCCGATAACCTAACTTTAAAAACTCATCGGCCACAGCCTGGAACCTACCCCCAGCCTTTAAGCGAACGGTTGCTACTGCAGATCCAAGATCTAGCTGAATGCAGGCGACACCAGGAATCCAAGTAGGTATTTTTTCGGTCAACCAAACACAGGCCGAACAATGCACGCCTTCTAAATAAAACTCCATTTCAGTGCGATTTTCAGCGGCGTAGTTTTGAAGGTACTCGTCCGAGTCGAGATAACTAAAGTCGGAGGCTCCCGCAAACTCGAGTTGGGTTTGAGGTTTAACGCTAGAACCAAATTTGGTGCGCAGATCAAAAAAAACACCCCCAGAGCGGGCGTGAATAATCTCATACACTTGGGCACAGCCCCGGCAACAAAACTCCTGCTCAGGTGGACAGGCCGAAAAACAGTACAAACACTGCGATTCGGGCGCGAGAAGTCCTCCACGAAACGTAGTCGTCGTAGACGAGAGTAAATGTGGTGCTGCCATAATTTTAAATTAAGCGAGACCCCACCCGAACTCAATGCGCCCAATCATATGAAACCAGACCGCCGTCATGTTTTTATTATGAGGCAAAAATGGGCCTTATGTGACTTTCAGTCGAATTCTTTCTGAAATCATTCTATAGATACGAAAATATATGCAATCTAAAGATATTTCTGCGGTCGCCAGCCCTAAACTCTCTTCCTCGGATACGATTACCAGGACAAAAAATGTCATCGATTCCGCCCTTCGCACTTTAAAACGCCCCGTAGCCGTTTTTGATTTGGATGGTACGTTGTTTGATGTGCGGTTTCGAACGTTGCGCATTGTAAATGATTTCATTGCACAGTCCCGAATCGAAACAGATTTTCCGCGGGAAGTATCGCTAGTTAAAAATCTAACCGTCTCACAGATCGCCTATAGCCTGGAAGGCACGCTCAATCGACTAGGGATTGACCGTTACTCCGAACACACAGCCCAATTTTCACGTTTGGCTATTGATTATTGGTTCGAGCATTTTTTCACCAATCCGATGGTCTTAAACGACATGCCGTTCGAAAAAGCATCGGCCTTTGTTCACGAACTGCACGACCGCGGTTGCCACATCGTTTATCTTTCCGGCCGAGATGTTCCCAATATGTCTGAGGGTACGATGCAGGCCTTGCGCAATCATGGTTTTCCAACCGAGGGCCATCAGATTAGTGTATTTTTAAAACCAGCTTACGGGTTAGATGACGTCGAATTTAAACAATCAGCAATGAAACACATTGCTAGTTTAGGTGACGTGTTTTTTACCATCGACAACGAACCAGCCAACGTTCGGATGTTCGCTGAGCAATTTCCAGGAAAAGTACATTGTCTATTCCTGACTCAACATGCCCGAGATGTAGAACTCAAATCACCCGACATTGTGGTTGTCGACGAGTTTCAGGCTTTAAGTCCTTTAAATTAATTATTACCAGATTTATGCCAAACGCGATTTTTAACAAAACCTGTTTGTCTATTTTACGAACAAACCGTTTTTCTCAAAACAGTATTACATTCAAAAATAAGAATATATTTTATTTAGAATATTTACCAAAAGACCATAACAAAAAGGCTGAAAAGACCGTCACCATTTTGCCTGGTTATGGTGACAGTGTTTTTTCATGGACCCATGTCTTGTTATGGCTCTCCCGTCAGGGCTACCGTGTGTTAGCGTTAGATTTTCCGGGTTACATGGGCATGACGCCAGCGCTTTCGAATGGCGCGCCTATACAATTCTCTGAACACGAAGCGATTGCGGAACAATTTGTTCAAGAAACAGCACCGTCCGGCATGCACGCCCTAATTGGCAACAGTCTTGGCGGGTGGTTTAGCATGAGGCTCGCAGCACGTTACTCACAACTGGTAAAGTCGGTCATTGCCGTAAATCCGGCGGGAGTAATTACGTCGTGGGACGAATTAGATAAAACCCGCGAGATGTATAACATTCGCACTTACAGTGAGTTTTTAGCTTTGATGAAACTGATGTGGCATCGCATTCCGAAATATTTTTATGCGTTTTCGTTGTTGGGTTTTTACCAATACGCTAGACGTAAAGAGTTTAAAGAAATTTTCTGGAATCTCGATGAATCGCACTTCGTTGATCACTTATTACCCGAGATAAAAGCCCCCCTTCATGTCATTTGGGGGCAAAGTGATAGGCTTTTTGGACACGATCTTGGAAAAATGATTTTAGAAAAACATCCTGAAACGCACTACTACCCCATCCCCAATTGTGGCCACATGCCACAATTGGAGAAGCCATTTACGTTTATAAAAATGCTACGCCATATTTTGTAATAGCGCCAACAGACGCTCGGTTGCGCTGTTATCAGGACGCGCGCGGTGGAGCAACGCCAAGTTGTGTTCAACGTGGTCTAACGCTTTCATGCCCACCAGAGCGACACTCAACGCATCAAAGCCGGTCGCAAAATCAAGAGCGGCATGGGCTTGCGAATAATCTTGGGGATAACAATCCACCAAACTATCTGGCAGCGCGTGGCACAAACGCGACTGGAAAAGCGGCGCACTCGCAACCAAATCTAATTGGAACGTACTAGCCAATTCAAACACCGAACGACGCTGCGAACCGTACTGTTGGTTTTTAACTCGCAGCGCTTCCGTCATGGCAATATTAAACGGCAACTGAATGGCTCGTAAGCCATGTTTTGAAGCCTGCACACGATCGGCCGCAGCCTCGGCTGCTTGAACGACTTTTTCAAGTTGTAATAAAAACTGCGAACCCGTTTCTTCTCTAAAACCATTCCAAGTAGCTAAACCGTAGAAGGCAATTTTGCCTTCTTTACGATAAACTTCAAATGTTTCGAATGCGTCGACTAAACGCTCGTAGAAAAGCGCCTCTGGAATGTCGTGCAATTGCGTTTCAGGGTTGTGCAGGTAATAGAGATCAATAGTCTCCAGCTGCAAGTTTTTTAACGACTGCTCTATCTGATTCGCCAGATACTTAGGGGCCATGCAGTGGCAATCGGCCACTAAATCAGATTTTTTTGCCAAACCTTTGGCAACATACTCGTGTTCAAACACCTGAACTGTGTCTTTGAGATCGTTTTGAGGTGGATAAATAGCCGGTACAAAGCCACCTTTAGTAGAGATAAAAAACGATTCCCTACTCGCACGCCCCGACAACACGATGCGCCGCATGGCCTCGCCCACCGAACGCTCCCCTCGCTGCCCACGGTAATTGATTGCAGTATCAATTAAATTTAAGCCCAACGTCTCGGCCTTATTAATAGCGACGGCGACTTTGACGTCGGTAACCTCATCTTGACTGCCGAGATATGTGCCAAAACCAAACTGCGATACGGGTATGCCACACAATTCTTTCTGACGCTGCGCATTGACGTTTCTATTCAATAAAAAATATTTAGCTTTGTCGACTTGAGCTCTTCCTTTAAACATAACTCGCACTTACACTTTTATCTGTATGAGCACAACAGCGAGACACAAAAGAAAAGGTGGCTTTAGAAAACTAGTGCAGTCTTTAGAAACCACCACCCCTGATAAACGCGGCCACATTCTAGACGTTATGAAAAAAGAGGATCCCGAATTTGTCGAAGAGGTGGAACGGTGCCTGTTTCAATTCGACGAATTTCTGAACTTAAAAGATCTTGTGATCGCTGAACTAGCTGGTGAGTTTTTAAGCGAACCCAAAACGCTGGCACTAGCTCTGTACAAAATGGAAGGGCCCTTGGCTGAGAAGTTTTATAAGAATATGAACGCGAAACTCACGATGGCTGTCAAAGAAGCCGCTAGTATGTTGAGCGATGTCAAGGTCCGCGAGCAGGTGTCCGCTCGGTTTCGTATGATTACGAAAGCACGTGAACTTGAGGCGGCTAGTCGTTTTATTCTGAAAAAATACTCTGAAAAATACGGCGACATGGAATAACCAGGGCCAATCGAGCTGGGCTACGTTGAGCAGAATTTCAAAATAAGCTCGCGAAAAAGTTGCTGCAAAAATGCGGCTTGCCCTAGTTTTCTAGGCTCTTTTTTAGCCTTAGCCACTAAATCATGCGGCGTGTGGTAACGACTGCCGACACTTACCAGTTCATCGACAATAAAATACGCATCCGGGCGCGCCCGTCGCACGGTAGCTGGAATCAGAAACTGCTCCGCCACGGCGCGGACTAACGAATAGACCTCAACCTCGACATCAGAATACCCAAAACTAAACTCTTCTAAGGCGCTGTAGGGTTTTTGTAACCAAAAACGTAGCGTCGTAAGATCACGTCGTTGCATCGCACTTAAAAATCGCGCCGCACGCGTGTAGGGGCGATCACCAAAACGTTTTTCAAAAGTTTGTTCTAATTGGCTCATTGCACGCTCTAGTTGGGGCGAAGGCGGCGCCATTACGAGGTGCAGCATCGAAAAAAACGCCTGAATCGGGTGGTGCATGAGTAACGGATTCGTTTGTTTTTCTGCAGACGCATAGAAGGCACGTAAGTCGGAATCAATTTGTTTTGCACAGTCGATGCTTTGTGACTCGGGCTTCCAATAATTAGGCATTAACGTCAGGTAGTCTGCTACAACCTCGTGCCAAACACCCCACGTTTTAGGCAAGTTGTGCAGCCAATCTTCAACATCTGGGCGCGTGGTGTTGATGTGGCAACTATCTTCAAAAC
Source organism: uncultured Oligoflexia bacterium (assembly GCA_964649095.1). Lineage (GTDB taxonomy): Bacteria > Bdellovibrionota > UBA1018 > UBA1018 > UBA923 > CAZYPH01. The sequence continues at coordinate 7,914 of CAZYPH010000040.1, forward strand.
GTAAATCGTTCTCACTAAGAATCAACCTGGCATTATCGTTCTGACTTAGTAACAGCACACTTACTAAAAAGAGCCGTAAGCCCGCCGTTGTGTCTAAACTATATTTATTTATAAAACCAGATGACACATAAACGGCACCTAACTTATCAGCAAAAATATATATTTGATTCGACAATAATACGTGCAGCTGATGGGTGCGAACGGGGTTTTGTTGAATTAGTGTTTTAAATTTTTTTTCCAAACGCGCCTGACTTTTTTGCCACCATTTTGAAAAAAGCGCCCACTGCGCATGCAGTTCGATTTCGTTTTTCTGTTTTTTAAATTTGCCGTAGTCACGGCCCATATCAGTAGCCCTTGCCAACGGGCCAATACGCTGCCACTGCGAAAGCCCCTCGCCAGGCCACTTGAGCTGATTCAACGGCGCCTGAATAGACTCGACACGCGCGTACAACGGAAACCCAGTGCGCAAGTTAACATCTAAACGATACTGCACCACACGCTCTTTAATCACCTGCCGCCGCCAATACACACTGGCTAGTGCCGCGTCGTTTTTTTCGTTGCCAGCGGGTGCATCTGGCAAATCAGAAACCGCTGATTCAAAACCATCGAATTCAACAACATACTGAAAGGTTAAGGGCTGTTGCAGCAAGCCACTTTGGCTGCTCCACGGCAGATCAAGCGGCGACAAAAAGAACGGCGTCACGCGGTGGAAAATTTCAGGCAAAATAATTTGTGCCATTTGAGCCATGTATCGAGCCGTAACAAACACTTTTAACTGGTTTTCAAAATAGACCGCCGGTAAATCGCTCGATCGAATTTGAGTCACCTGAAAGCCGCCATTCGGAGAAGTCACGACGTCGCGTATCGGCACCTCGGGGGCATCGACATCAACAACAGAAAGACCATAACGCGCAAAATTAATCCACCGCGCCTCGGCCGACTGAAGCGGCTCACGTGAGATTACGGTGTGGATGTTAATCGTCGACTCTCGATTGAGATAATTTTCTTTTTTTATCGTAATACGAACTGCTCGTTCAAAATTACTCGCGAATGCAAGAACAGGTATTAGTAAATATATTAAAAAACTTATATAAATACATATACTCTTTATTAGATTTAATCTCATGCTTTTAGAGTAGACGACGGACACATTTCATTAAAGACACAATCGTGGCATTTTGGTTTTCTTGCAACACACACGGCTCGACCATGCGCGATAAGCCAGTGCGAGAACATCGTCCAATCCTCTCTGGGCACGATATCTTGTAAGGCTCTTTCAATTTTCACCGGATCATCACTCGACACCAAACCAAACCGCTGGCTCAGTCGGCCCACATGCGTATCAACGACCATACTTGGCACACCAAACACGTTGCCTAAAACAACGTTTGCGGTTTTACGACCAACGCCACCGAGCTGTACTAAAGCGTCAAGATCGGCCGGGACATGGCCTCCATGCTCATGCACCAAAGCTTGAGCACAGGCGATAATATTTTTGGCTTTGTTTTTATAAAACCCCGTGCTGCGTATGAGACCTTCAATGACACTTAACGAAGCCTTGGCCATCTTTTCTGGAGTGCCAAATTTTTTAAAGAGTGCCGGTGTCACAATATTCACCCGCACGTCCGTGCACTGGGCCGACAAGATCGTGGCTACCAGTAATTCAAACGGCGTTGTGTAGTGCAAGGCACAATGCGCATCGGGGTAGGTCTCTTTCAGAAGCTGAATGAGTTTTAAAACGTATTTAGTTTTTTCGTTTTTTTTCATCAAAGTAGGCCTTCACTTCGTCGAGTGTCTTTAGATTAAATACCTGCGAGGTTGGGAGCAGCGCCTTCTCGGCCATCCACTCGCCGTAAATTGTATCGGCCAAACCCTCAACACTGTGCGCGTCAGGGTTGATCGAAATACTCAAACCCAAACGCTCTAATACCCCCCCATAACGCCAATCGATGTCTAACCGATGCGGGTTGGCATTGAGTTCAATAATGACACCCTGTTTTGCGGCGCAAGCTAACACACGTTCCACATCAAAAACATAGGGGTCGCGTCCATTCACCAAACGCCCACTTGGATGACCCCACATCGTAATAAAGGGATTTTTTAGAGCCCGCTCGAGACGATCCGTCATTGCTTCGGCATCCATTTTAAAACGGGAATGGATAGAGCCAATGACAAAATCAAATTTTCTTAAAACCTCAGGCTCATAGTCTAAAGACCCATCGGCTAAAATATCAGCCTCGATACCGTGAAATATATAAATATCTTTATATATATTATTTAACTTACGAATATACTCGGCTTGCTGAGCAATACGTTCTACGGAAAGACCCTGTGCATAAAACGCACTCACGCTGTGGTCGGCAATGCCTATGTATTCTAACTTACGGGCACGTGCGGCTTCGACCAGCTCTTCAAGACTTGCTGAGCCGTCACTCTCGGTCGTATGGCAGTGGAACACACCACGCACGTGGCCAAAATGTTTTACCGAGTAGTAACGCTCCGTAAGTTTATTCAGCCGAGTTTTGAGCGCATTCAAACGCTCTTCGTTTTCAGGCTCAGACCACAGATAAGTAGGGCCGGGCCCCGGGGGCGACGTATCGGCGTAAATCTCACAACTGCGCCCTGCAAGTTGGCAATGCAATACACCATCAACCCAACGTGGGTCTTTAAACTCAAGAGTTTCGGCCACCTGCTCTAACGAAACCCCGCAAACCGCAACAGTCACGTTTTTTAGTTTTTCATGACGTTTCGCGAAGTCACCAATAGGCCTCAGCCCGACGTTGGGCCCTAGCCGATTTTTTAGTTGCGTTGTTAAAAGATCAAACACCTCACACGCTTCGTCGAGCCGCATCCACTGCGCTCGTTGCCGCAGTTTTTGAATGCCATTAAGAATCGACGTCTGCATTTTTTCGCCAAATCCTTTTAAAGCTAATAGGCGATTTTCGCGGCACGCGTACTCGAGTTCGGCCATCGATTGTAACGAAAGCGCTTCGATTAATTGCCGAGCTTTTTTGGGGCCAAGGCCTGGAATCTCGACCAACTCTAAAAGTACTTTGGGAATCTGTGCACGCGCCTCGTTTAAAACCGCAAGACTACCGGTCGTTTGAAACTCGGATAAAAGCGCTAAAATACCCGCACCCACGCCAGGAATCTTTTTTTTCCCAGAAACAAGATCGTCGATAAAGACAGACGGCAACTCGCCCTTTAAGGCTACAGCCGCCTTTTTATAGGCCTGAATGCGGAACGGGTTTTCATTAGCGAGTTCGAGCACGGTGGCCAACTCGTCTAAAGACAATAAAAAGTCGTTAAGGCGTTGAGCGTCGTTAGTATGCAATTTCATACCTAGTATTCATAGCACACGGTATTTGTGGTAGGCGTTTAACACTGTGCGTAATTCTAAAACACAAAAACGAATCGGTGGGCGTAGTCGTGAGCTTTCGAAAATTCTTAAAAATTTTCTAGCGGCCGCGGTGGTGCTTTTATGGCTTCAATGCGGAGCATTAATTAACGCGAGTCAGGCCCAAACGCCCCTTGCGAGCGGTTGGTTACCGGCTCAAAACCCTGCTGTCAGTAACGCTATTTTTGTATACTTACCAGGCAAAACACCTCACCAGGACCGCCACTCCAGCTTCTTTGTCGAGGTCCCCAACGGGCACACGGTTGTTGATGTCGTATTTGGGGCCGACCAACTGGTTTTACTCATCCGTAGCCCCAATCTAACCACTAGCCCCCGACGTAAGGTCGACCGCCTGCGATTTCTACCCTACGACGAACTTTATGCCGCCAACTATGGGCGTCTTTTGTGGCTGCCGAACTCAGCACGCCACATTCCCGACGTTGCTATTACCGAAACCACAAACTGGGGGTTCATAGGCCCCGAGCTGCTTTGGGTGGGTGACCACGTTTATGACTTAACACAACCAGCAACGTTTTCGACTGGCGCACCACCAAGCAACGCGCGCCGCATTCAACGAGTGTTTAGCCCCCTAAGCACGACAGCCATGAACCTTGAGGCCTGGACGACCAGTCATGAACCTGCAAGCAATAACAATATCGTGCGGACATTTATTGGTGGCCCCAATGGTAGCGGAATGAAAGACAACCTGTTTGCCGCCCACTTCGATCGAGCCACAGGTAATTTTGTACTGGACCATACTGCAGTAGCCATCGACCCCAACGACTCGGGCAAACTGATCTTGGCGGGTGCACCAAGTGTGGCACCTATATTGGTACCTGTAAAAATGGTCGGGCGTGAACTCGTGGTCACCAGCATTGTCTCGGCAGTGGCCACAGCACCTATGGGCCCCAACGGCGAGTTTACGGGTTTTTTAACGGTCGTTGCCACCATAGCTCGCGGAGCGCCAGGCGCTTTTCTACTAGTGTACGTTGATGGCCCCAGCCAGCGTATTGTACCTGCAAACACGAGAATACCGAACGGTTATTCGGTCAGACTCTTAGGGCTCGTACCACCAACCACCCCAGATGGCGCACCCCATGCAATTTTTAGTATTCAAACTTCAGATCCGTCGACGCCCACCCCACCCACGTTTCTTGCGGTTGCACCACCCTCAGATACCGACACCAAACTAACCACACGCCCCTACCCGCTAGATTTACCAGCAGGCGCCGGCCACAACGACCGCTGGCAGTTTCCACGATGGGCTGCGCCTGCTTCGTCTGCGGCTGCGATCGACCCCATTACGCGCCTGCACCAAACCATTACATATTGGTACGAAAGCTCAGGCTCTGGCTGGACACTGGATGCCAACGGTCGACTAGAACCCCATCACCTATTGATGTTAGCCGTACATTCAGGCTTAGCAAATGAACTGCAACACACCGACGATCTGGCGGCCTTCAATGTCGCCCTGGCTAAAAACGGCGCTACGGCGTTTATGTTAGCGGTCTCGAACCGTGGTTTAAACGTTCAATTTCAAAATGGCTCGGCAGATCGCAGACTAGGTTTAGAGTGGCGTGTCTTAGCGAAGGCTGTTTTTGCCGCACGAGCAGCGGCAGAAAAACGCCAGCAAACGTGTAACGATATACTAAAAAATTAATATACAAATTTTTATATGAACAAAACCCGTAATCAAACATACCAATTTATATATATTATTCTTACTGCCGTCGCATTTATGAGTTTCCCAGCACTCAGCCAAGCGCAGTCGGGAAATTCAGGCAATAGTGATGCGATCGACACTGCCGCCCTTTCTGCCAACCTTAGCACCGTCAACACCTACCAATGGTGGACGCTGGGGACGCTGCAAGGTTCCCCCAACGTCAGGCTCCCTGCCAACACGTTAGTAGTAGCTGGCAATGCACCGAACCACTGGCAAACAAAGATAGAATTACCCCCGCACTTACGTGTTGTGGACGTGCTTTTTATGGAACAGTATCTGGCCATTTTAATGGGCCCAGAAATTCAAACTGATCCTAAGAGCCCAAAAGTGGCCTCTATAGCAGTGATCACGCATCAAGAACTGCAACAAGCCGCAAACAACGTCATCACTGTGGCTCCGGCGGCTCGTAATTATATGAGCCTCATGCAGCCATCGCGACAATGGGGGCCGGTCGATGGCAACATTTTTTGGGTAGGTAGTTATTTTGCCCTCTGGCAACATGGCAGCATTACGTTGACGCAGGCGTTGGATTCCGGATCGGTCGCTCGTGATTTTGGAGCCGATACCACGATTCATTTAGTGCCCCACCCGAATGGGTTTCCGGCGGATCACGGACTACTTGTAGGCGACAACACGATTACGAACGCGTTTTTATTAAGCCATGCCCCTGGCTTCACTACGGGCGGGGCAATAGCATCGCAGGGCATTTTATTACAAATTAGAAACCACCACATTTGGACACCGCACCTGGGCAGTCAAAACATCGTGCTCGGCGGACGGCCGTATAACGTGGTAAAAATTAGACAAGCGTTATTATTAGAAAACGGCCCAATGGCTGCCGTTATGGATGTGCTGCCGAGCGACGGCAGCACCACATTGCCCCATCAAGTTGTGGCCTTAGTGACAGATAAAACTTTTGCTATATACGGTGACAACGTAAGTCCGCACAATCATAACCCATCGGAGTTATATCTACAGGCAACACTAGCCGACTCCAATGGTGGCACATCCCCAGATGCTGCATTCTTAATACGGGTGCGCAAAGCAATCACGGCCGGAGTATCGGTCAATAGTGTACTCGTACTGCACGTTCCGAACGATGCTACGGCCGCCAGCGTAAATTCTGGCCAAGGCACTACGACAAACCAGACTATCATCGCCATTCCAACAAACCCGCTAGCGCTGCACCGTTTTTTAAATAGTAGCGCAGCGGCCCCACAGACTACGCCCCTCGCACCCACACCGCTTTTAAACGCGTCAGGTATCGACTGGGCGCCAACGACCATTCATGGACCGGTACCACTACGCCCCGAACAAACACGGTGGCAGCTGCCGCACACGGTTGCTCGCCCCTTGACCAACGTGAATGGCGGCGCGCGAGACCAGGAAATTGTTAGACTTATGGGCGCGATCCGCAACGAGTACACGTCACTTGGCCGCACCGAGTCCTTGCCGACTGGTGATGCTGCGACTCTGACTATTGAGCAGTATCTGGCACTTTTGAGTTGGAGTTCGTTAAACTATGAAGTCAACACACTTGAGCGTGTAGACTTTTTTAACCGTGCCCTGGCCCAATTGCGCCTACCGCAGTTTCAACTGACAACCGCCCCCTCCAACGGCCGACCTCAACTAGCCGCAGCCGCGCCGGCGCCGGTCGTCGGCAACGTCGTGCCTTTGAGAAAATTCGCAGAGGCGATAAACATTGCCCGCACGATGGAGGCAGCCGCTAAAGCAGCGGTGTGTGATGGGATTCTGGGGGGGCGGTAGTCTTTCATCAATACCGTATTTTCTATCATTGGCATTTTCGGACCGTACTCCGAAAAAGTCATGGCATTGTCGGAGAAGGATTTACGCCATCGAGATTCAGACAATTATAACCGCATGTAATTTATATGCTTTTTTTAAACTCATAAAAACACTTGTGGCGGGGGTTGATGTGATCGATGAAACCTTAAACTTTATCATCTCGGCGCCGAAAAGGTTGGTATGGGGCGTTTTTGGGGTGGGACTCGATTTTGGTTGTTAAGTGCGGCGTGCTGTTCTGTGGGTGCGCCCCACATCGCGTTCGCACAAGACAGCGCTACTATTATACCGCCACAGCCGCCACCAATAATCACCCGGCCTACGCCCCCAATCGCACCCAACGAACCCCACCATGAAGCGTTATTAGATTTTCCGATTGCGTGGCCTACGAATGGTATCGATACCCCCTTGCCTAGTGGTTTTACTGCCCCGGTTCAGAATTTGGCGCCGCATGAAGTCTATGACGTAATAGTACCTCTACTTAGGTACTTAAACAGGCCGAACGAAGGTCTGTCCCAGACACAAATAGAGTTGGCTAGAATACCCTCTGAATGGCTAGAGGGTTACCACTCACTTCGTGAGGCCTATGTTATCAGTTTTCGAACAATGCTCCGTCACCTGCGCCTCGAGGCACCGATACTCCCCGGCAATTCGTCGCAATACCAGATACTCCTCCGCAACCTACGAACGCTGCAACGCCATAGCCCAGAACTAGCGGCGCCCCTATTTCGAGACCTGCGTGACCGCGCCGTAGCCGGTCGTGGGAGTCGAGAGGAAATCTTAATATCACTGGAAGCGTCGATTCTACTAGCCGAACAGACTCAACGCGCCGGTCGTGACGCCACCACCGATCAGGTGAACGATTTGACCGTGCACCGACGCCTACTAGAAGAACGCATCCTCCCCACGCTTCGTAACGACAACGCCCCTCAAACCGGGCGAGCACTGAGACTTCGCACAAACCTGCGTCAGCTCGTAACTACCCGAATTTACCCAAACAGGGGTGTTCTACCCCCATCTCTTGCGACCGCTATCCAAGAAGTCGTTACAACC
>CAZYPH010000040.1:15899-16746 GCA_964649095.1 uncultured Oligoflexia bacterium
CCAACGGCGCCGTAGAACGCTGGATAAACCGACTGGTCGCGGCCGAACAAAGCGGTCAGGCACTAACTCCAGATCAATTTGTCAATTTACTAAGTGACTTAGTAGTTTCCTATCAAGGCGGCCCGCCTTTAGTCGACCGAGCCCTAGACGCGAGACTATCCACCCCACTTACCGCACAATTGCAGCGCGGGATTCGAATCTTGCGGGCGCAGATGAGATCTAATCCGACGGGATTACGACCTACCTTGGCTACTCTAGGGCCCAGGCTCCAAGGCCCTGACCTACCCTTTCATGTTCAGCAGATCCTGGCCACAGTTGCAGCAGCGGGCCCGCCCAGCCTAGTTCATGACGACCATCTATGGGGCACCTCCGCCCCAGACCAGACGCGGCCAATTACGGAACCAGGTTTAAGTTACCTCATGAGTTACGCTGGGTACCGTTTGCCTCCTAGCTTCTCTATACCCGAGGAGCCCAATGCCCTCAGCGGCCCCCTAGAACAGAGATTTGCCATTCGATACCACGCACTGGGGGAGAGTATGTTCTTTCAGACTTTTAGTCAGACTATAGATCAGCGTGTTGCTCCGCCAGCGTTACTTCGAGCCATAGAAACCGACCTCTCTCGCCTTACCGACGTAGCAGCGGGAACGCTGGAAGGAAGGGACTCCTATGGTACCCTACTACGCGCTCTCACCCCAGAAAACATGGCGCAGCTACCGCTCCTGACTGATAGGGTAATACGATTCCTAAGTTCTCCAGATGGCCCCGCCTACCTAGGGGATTTAAGCCCCATCCTGCAACGCCTGATCCCTTACCTCCCCCCCGATCTCCAAGTCCCCGCTTATGAGGC
>CAZYPH010000041.1:0-16588 GCA_964649095.1 uncultured Oligoflexia bacterium
CGAGGTCACTCCGTCGATTGACGAGTTAGTGGCGCTTTATCCCACTCAAGAAGTGGAACCGAATGGTCGCTCAACGACCACGCCCATTCGTAGTGATCTAGCCAATCGTTATTTACCATCGGCTCAGGCTCTTCAGCGATGGGAGTCGGCTGTAGAAGCCAACGGCGGCGTAAAAATTCGATTTGTCGCACGTAAAGTATTTCAGTTTGCTTCGCAAGGTACAGACATTTGTAGTTCACGCAGTCAGCCTGCTGAGCTGGCGTTCGAATACGTTCGCGAGATGGGCGCTAGTGTCGATGCCGATGGTCCGTTTTTAGCCGATACCGCCGATTTGAGAGTGTACTCGGATAATCGATTCGAATTGAATTTGCAGCAATTCTACAATGCAGTCTTACGCATGTAGAGGTTTTGGTCATTAGGGGGTCATGTTGGCGAAAATAAAGTTAAAGTTATATATACTTTTTAGTGTATGCATCTCCGTGGTGCTTGTAGCATGCGCAAAGTCAGACGAAGAAAAAATCAGCGAGTTGGCACGCGTGCAATCGAGCGTGGCGGTTGCTCAAGAAAACGCCAATTTAATCGCACGGACAGCCGAGCTGGAACAAGTTCTGGCGGCGAAACATAGTCTGTATGGTGCTCTTGAGGGGCATTATTCTGGTCAATATCAAACGGACGGTGCCCCCCCAGTGCAGATTGATTTAAATATTCATAAAAATATTCCCCCATCGAGTGGGTTAGGCGGTCGTCGGGTGCTTGAAGAAATTGCGCAAGAACTGCAATCATTAAGTTTAAATATCGAAGTCGTCGAAGTATTTGCTCCCGCAGCTATGGGTAATGTTGTGGGCTGTGTGTTTTCACAGGTGCGACCAAGTTTTGAAAATGGTCGTTTGCGTTTGTTGTCCGAAACATGCTCCAAGTCGTATGACATCTATCTGTTAGGGGCCACGCCGAATAGTCGAGGTGAGATTGGTGCGGTAAATTCCAACGATGTCGCTGATAATCGAGTGGCGTTTGCAACAGCTGCCAGAGATATCGGTCAGTCGCTATTGCGTCGCGCTAATTTAAGTGTAGATAGCTTGGGGAGTATTACGCATAGCCTTCCTACTGGCCGTTACCAATCGATGGCATTGCGGCGTGTCACGAATTAAAATGTATATCTATGTTTTTATATTTCTACTTTTACAGGGGTCTAGGCTGTGTGCTTCCGATGGGCAACCTGCCAACCTCACCTTTTTTGATATCGCTAAGCTAGCCAAACAGGCTGATCTCAAAACGCCTGCACGTTTTTTTGATGTTGAAAGCAATCAAGCTGAGCGGCGAGCTGATAATTTATTACAGAATCCATCGTTCTCATACCAAGTGGGCCAAGCAAATAGTGGAGGGTACGTTGGTCGAACCCACGAGGTTGCTGTGGCCCAAACTCTACCAGTGCTAGGCGCTGGAGTAGGTTTAATTACAGGTAAATCTATAACGTCGTATCATGCCCAGTCTAAGGCCAATGATGCGCGGTTTGGTGCCGAAAAGACTCAGACACAACAGCTGGCTCGAGACCACGTTGCAGAGACGTTATTAGAGGCGATGCAGCTTTGTATTTTGCAAGAGCTAGCAAAACATAGCGAGGAACGGCAGGTACGTTACCAATTACTAGAGAAATATCTTCGGCATAACGTCGCGCCGAGCCCAGCAGCCCGGGTAGACAATCTATTGATTGAAAATCAAATGTTATCGGCTCAAAAAGAGCTTCTTTTTATTGAACTCCAAAAACAAAAGCTGCAAAGTCATATTAAGTTTAAGCTATATATTGATGGCTCTGGTTCACTCAATATTGACCCACTTTGGTTTGATCGAGGGGTTGCTTTAGATCAAAAGCGTTTTCGCGAGCGTGTGCGTGCTTCAAATTCTAGTCTTTCTGTTCTGCGCGCTCTCTTAGAAGCGGCCTATAGCGAGACCGAAGCGGCTGAGTTAAAACGCTTTCCCGAGTTTACGCTTAGTGCTGGTTATCGGTTTGAAGATATGGCTCCTAGTAATACGTTTGTGTATGGGGCCATGAGTGCTGTGATTCCACTATGGAATGGCGGTGGGCATTTGGTGCAGAGCAAACGCCTACATGCCGAGTCGCTGAAAAGCGCGCTTGTTGCCGAAGAAAAGCAGGTCGATTTGCAACTGCAAGACCTATTTTATGAATACCAGTATGCTGCCAAATTATTAGAAACTTTTTCACGTACGCGAGTGACCGATCTAGAGCAGCGAGCTGAGTTTGCAGAAAAGGCGTTTCGTACGGGGCGACTGAGTGCAACCCAATTTTTAGCAATCGATACTCAGATTCATACCACGCTCAATTCGGTATTCGATGCTCAGCTTCAGTACTTTAAAACCATCTTAGACCTTCTGAATATTTTAGCTGAAGAGTTTGGAGTCCACTACCGTGATAGCTTACTTTGATTGGCTTTTGCGTTCCAGGCGTTTTGTTTTCGCCGTTTTAATAGCGCTTTTTGCCGCCGGCATTTACGCTGTAACGTCTATTTCGATTGATGCGGTTCCCGACATTACGAATGTACAGGTGGTCGTAAATACAAAAACGGAAACGTTAGATTCTGAGAATGTAGAGCTTTTAGTAACCCGACCGATCGAACTAGCCTTGGCGGGTTTAGAGAAAATGACGGAGCTGCGTTCGATTTCAAAAGTCGGGCTTTCACAGGTAACAGTCGTATTTAAAGACCATACGGATATCTACTGGGCTAGAAATCAAGTGGCTGAGCGTTTGTCATCAGTACGGAGTGAGATTCGCTACCCAATTGAGTTGGGCCCTATTTCAACGGGTTTAGGCGAAGTTTTTATGTATGCGGTTGAGTATGACGATAATAATCATTCCAGCCCGTTGGCAAACATGCCGGAGTCAGAACGTTTGATGGCCCTACGTGAGGTTCAAGATTTCATAGTGCGTCCGCAGTTGCAAAAAATCCGTGGTGTGGCCGATGTAGATTCGAATGGCGGTTATAAAAAAGAAGTTCACATTAACTTTGATTCCAAAAAACTTGAGGCCATGGGGTTAAATGCACAGTCTCTTGCCGATCGATTATCAGGCGTAGGGCTAGCAAGCTCTGGTGGTTTATTGATGAGTTCAAAAGAACAATTGATTGTTAAGTTAGACTCTCAGACAAACAATTTAGATGCGTTGATGCAAATGCCGCTAGGTCGCAATATCGGCGGGCGCGCGATTAAGGTACGCGATGTGGCTCAGGTACGGTTTGATCCAGCGGTGCGCATTGGTGCGGCCACATTGAATGGTCGTGAAGCGGTTTTAGGAACCGTACTAATGCGTGTTGGTGAAAATGCACGTCGCGTAGCGCTAGATGTGCAGAATGCTTTGGCACAGATAGAATTGCCGGCCGGTGTGTTTATTAAGACGCTTTATTCAAGACAGTATCTTGTTGATAGTACGATTAAGACGGTAGCGAAAAATCTGATCGAAGGTGCTGGGCTGGTGATTCTGGTGTTGTTGGTAGCACTGGGCGAGTGGCAGCTGAGCCTTATTGCGGCTTCTGTAATTCCTCTATCGATGCTTCTTTGTTTTATTAGCATGCGTTTCTTTGGTGTCAGTGCCAATTTAATGAGTTTAGGGGCGTTAGATTTTGGTCTGTTGGTCGATGGCGCCATTGTGATGAGTGAGCTTTATGTGGTCAAACGATCTCAAGCTAACGGATTGAGTCGTTCCGAATTAGTCGACCAGTTTGCGGTTGCTGCGAAGCCTGTTTTAGTGGGTCTTGGGTTAATTGCCATCGTTTACTTACCGATCTTAGGTTTAAACGGCGTCGAAGGAAAACTGTTTCAGCCCATGGCTCTAACGCTAGTATCGGCCTTGGTGGCGAGTTTATTTCTTTCATTTACGTGGGTGCCGTTATGTTTGGCATTTTGTAATCAACGATCGTTTCGTTCGTTTGATCTGACAGAAAAAATCTTCAATAAATTAAATAATAAATATATACTAATATTAGAATATACTTTTAAAAAGTCTAAAACGATAGTCTTCGCACTATTTCTACTAGTAGTATCGTCGGTTATTCTGTTTCTAAGGCTTGGTGCCGATTTTGTACCAGTATTAAACGAGGGGCATTTAGTGGTGGGCATGGCTCGAGACCCAAAGATTTCTTTAGAAGAATCTCTGCGTCAACAAGTAGCCAGTGAGCAGCTATTAAAGCAAAATACCGCGGTAAAAGAAGTATTCTCACGACTTGGAACTCCAGAGTCTGCAACAGACCCTATGGGTGTGCATCTATCAGATACTTTTATTACGCTTGATAAGAACATTGCGGAATCTCGAGAGAAGAAAGACGCATGGTTTAGTGGCATCAAGTCTGTCTTAGAAGAAGTAGGTGCCCAAGAGGTATCACAGACGCAGCCCATCGAAATGCGTTTTAATGAAATGCTGGAAGGCAGCAGGGCTGATATTACGATTAAATTTTTTGGGCCCAACGCTGAAACATTGACCCATTTATTAGAGACATCTGAAGCGTTGTTACAACCCATACCGGGCATTGAAAGTGTTGAGACGGATCCGCTGACATCACTAAAGATGAGTAGTGTATTATCCGTTGTGCCTCGGCTAGACGTGATGAACCGCTATGGAGTGCCCCTGCACCAGTTGTACGATGCCGTAAAATTATCCCTCACTGGTCAGATTGTAGGTGAGTATCTAACGCAGGGGCGTATCTTTCCCATTCGTTTGCACTTAGATGAAAGTTTTGTGCGCTCACCGGAAGAGCTGAAAGCGATACGTGTGCCACTGGCTGACGATCATACGTCAACGCTGCGACTTGAAAGTCTGGCTACGATCTCAGTAACAGATTCCGTTACAACAATCGCTCGATTCTTTGGTGAGCGTTATTCTGCTCTATCGCTCTCGGTTGTCGGATCTAGTTTAAACTCCGTAGTACGTGATGCCAAAAAAATATTAGCAGACAAACTACCTCTGCCGGAAGGCTATCGATCAGAGTTCGGCGGGCAATTTAAAAACTATACGCATGCGCGACTACAATTATTAATTGTCGTTCCACTAATATTAGTAATATTATATTTAATCCTCTCGCATGTCTTTCAGTCGTGGATTGCATCGTTATTGATTTTTATGAGTTTACCGATGGCTATGGTGGGTGGCGTGTACTTCTTGTATTTTTTTAACATCAACTTATCGGTCTCGAGTGGAATTGGTTTTATTGCGCTGATTGGCATTGCACTTTTGAATACCGTTGTGCTGATGTCCGAGCTGTTAAATCAAAAAGATTGGTTAAGCGCCGACGCTGTGGCGTTTCAAAAGTTGGTTCAACGGGTTGCTCAACATAGAATGCGCCCAGTTCTAATGACAGCTCTGGTGGCTAGTATGGGTTTTGTGCCGATGATGTTTGCACATGGGTTGGGCAGTGAGGTTCAGCGGCCCTTAGCAACTGTCGTAGTGGGTGGAGTGCTAACCTCTACACTTCTCACGTTAGTGGTCCTGCCGATAGCCTTAGTTCGGTTTCGATTGGCGTTGCAGCGTTCGTTCAAAGTAGTAGGTACCAAATAAAATACTTAAAATGCCAAGCCGAAATCGCGCGTCGCCAAAGGTCAGTGGGGTAAACCATAAAGCGCCAATGCACAACGATGTCCAGGCGTATGTTATGTAAAATCGCCAACCGTTTACGCTGGTGTTTCCAAGAAAAAAATAAGTAAGAAGCGCGTATATTCCGCAGAGAAATAAACCGAATATCCAAATGACCGTCTCAAATCCATGAATGCGTTGTTCATCGCGGTGTTCTTGTTTCTTAAACCAGGCGGGGCCACGAGGTATGCGACCCGTGAATAACTGCCAATACTCTAAATTAGCGTGGCCAATTGCGATTCGAAGCAAACTTTTACCAACGAGCTCTGTCACCAAAAGGGGGCGACTTGCGAGTACCTTCAAGCTAAAACTGAGATGCTTCGTTTCAGGAATGCTCGCATAGGCAAATTCGCTTTCGTAGGGATCCATGGCAGATTCCCAGAAATAGACCTTAGCAGCAATTGATTTTAGAAAGCCTTCCGATTGGGTAGAAATTGTAAGATGTTGGTAGCGAGTATGCATCCAATAGAGTCGCGGGCTGATGATGGCGGTCGCACAAGATACCATTAATAATATATATATAAACTTAAAATGCCTTTTCGACCAATGCCATAACAAGAGTATCAATGATATTAGTGCGATAATCATGCCTTGCGATCGAAAAAGCATAACAACACCCAGCAGGCAGCCAAAAATGATCGTATCTAATAACTGTTTGCGGTTCTTTACATAGAGAAGCCGCAAAATAGAAATTGTAGCAAAAAACAAAAGCAATCCGAATATCGAATCACTCATTAATATATTAGAATATATCAATATAATAGGGTCGAGCCACCACAACACGGCAGCTCTATAGAGTCTGCGGCGATAGAACAAGTAGCCAACGGCAAAGGCTAAGATATTCTGAAATGCTAGAACGACTGCGTAGTGACTAGCACACAATAAATAACTCAGTCCCGGCGCACGAAAGGGGTCGCCACCCCAGTCACCTGCACAAACGTTTTTGGCGTCGACGACGTAATAATGTGTGTCACCACCATGGTATCGGTGTAATAACAACGCGATCGAATAAAATAGCAATCCAATAAATATGCGCAGCGTTAGAAAGAATTTGGCTTGTGTTGGCGTAAGCTCAATAGATTTGTTGGTGAAAGGTTTTACAAAACTAGGTACCCTTAAGCGTGATATGCGCATGCAAAAAATTTTAATCCAACGACTGGGCCATGGCAAACGACGCGGTCACATCATTTGGTGCCTTGTTATTGTGTTGTCATTTATTGCACAGATGTCCGGTTTTGCAGAGGCCCCACCACAGTCGTTGATTGGTCAAGATATTCGAGATCAAACCCAAGCAACCCACGAAGAGGCCACAGAGCCTGTCACACTCTCCTGGCCACCGATTGAGGGTGCTAGTGAGTATTTATTAGAGATCGCGTTCGACGACGATTTCGATAACATTGTCATGCGAACACGTACCGAACGTAGTTCGTATCAAACGCCTTCACTTAAAGTAGGGACCTATTATTATCGCGTAACCGGTTTATTTGATGGTGATGTGCGTGGTCGTTTAGATACGCAAACCTTTGCTGTGACCAAACCGTTAGAGATTACTAGTGGCGGGCGCCTCAATCGCCTACGGTTACCTGCACCAGAAATCACGGGTCCAAAACACATGGAGTTATTTCCATCGCGGGGCACGGTACGTTTGAGCTGGAAAAAAGTTGAGGGGGCAAAATCGTATCGCGTACGCTTGTGGGATTTTGATGCCTATGCGGGTACTGAGGGGCGTTCGTTACCTCGATGGGAAACCAAGACCGATCAAAATTTTTTAGAAATTAACGACGCGCCCTATAGTTCGTTTATGTTTTTAGAGTCTGGTCGTTATCGCTACGATATTGCAGCTATAAATGAAAATAGTTTAGGTTATGATGCGATCGGGTTCTTTGATGTCGATCGTAATTGGTTTTTTAAACCTTCAGAGACATATCTACGCATTGCAACCGGTGGCAGCCCTTACACACGTTTGTATTCTACCGATGTCGGTGGCGTAAATGCTCGGCGCCCAAGGGCCTACAGTGCTCGGCTAGCGTTAGAGTTAGACCACTGGCTGCTACGGCGTTGGGGTGTTTATCTTGCTGGCCATGGCGATTATGTGTGGAACCGGGTTGTTGATGGGGCTGCGGTGGTATCATCGGGATTTTTAATTTCAGAAACACGTTTTGGCCTACAACACCGAGCACACTTGTCGAGTACCCCTGACGGCTTTGACTTCATGGCGGCCATGGGTTTCGGTACGTTTGAAATAGTTGATGTATCGATTATTCGAGAGAGTATCGAAGACACTATTCGTCGTCGTGCGAACTTAGGTCGCGTAATGGCTTTTAGTGTAGATGCTCAAGTAGCGCTTTTGTACCGCACTATGGGCTCATGGGTGTGGAGCGGGCGAGCACTGCTGCGTAATCCGTTTATCTATCGTGGCTATCAGGTGCGCGATCAGGCCGAGTTTCTGTATCGACCTAGTTATTCCGTAGCGGCTCGAGCGACCTATTTATTGGGGCCTCCTGGGCGATCGCGTGTGAACGTGTTCGTCGATTTAGGCTTAGATAGACGCCATTTTGCCTATAAGTTTCCAGCAGATGCTGGACAAGCCAGTATGCAGCATACTCAATGGAATATATTGATGGGTTTTGAGTTTAACTTGTTTCATACCCCGACCGATGATTTTGAGCGCGGTCAGACTTTTTATGGTTCGGCTAAAGCCGAAAACCAAAGATGGCGAAGACGTTGAGCCTGATACGCGCTTGTGGTACTGCTCGGCCGTATGTTTTTTGCACTTCCCTATGTTCTAGCCTTCTCGGCTAACTTTCTATTTTCAACTTCTAGTTTAGCTTATTCGTATTATGCAAAACGCCACTCCCCATTATGGATGAATGCGACCAAGATTTGGGTAGCGTTCGTTTGTTTTTTAGCCACACAGGGCGTTTTGTTGATGTTTAATAAATCGTCGGTTGGTCATATCACTCTCACAGCATTTTTATGTTTTGCGTCTAGCGGAGTCTTTGGTGTGGCTGTTGCGGACCTGTTATTGTTTCGTTCATTTGCGAAGTTGGGCCCTGCAAGAACATTGATGATCTTTAATATACACCCCATCGTAATCGGAATACTTAGTTACTTTTTATTCCATCAAACCATTTCTACAAATCAATTGTATGCGATTCTATGTTTAATGGCTTGTGTGTTTATTATCAGTTTAGAACGTTATCGTGGCTCGGGTAGTTGGGATGTTAAATATATATTATTCGCTATATTAGGCGTTGTATTTGATGCGTTTGGTGTTTTGTTGATGCGGCTTGGGTTTGAGAATATGCCGGCTAGCTCCGCAGTGTTGGCTAATAGCATTCGTTTTAGTACCGCTCTGGTTCTTTATTTACTAATTTTTGGTCGTAAGATGCTCGTGTGGCGCAGTGGGCATGCCTCAGGTCGTGAACCGTTACAGAGGGATTTTCGCCTTGCGGCACTAGCATCGGTTTTTGGGCAGTTTATTAGTCTCTTACTTTGGGGCACTGCGATTAAGATAGGACACTTGGCTACGTTATCGGCGATGACGGGTTTAAATCCCATTTTGACTACAACGGCAGAGTGTTTCTTTCATAAAAAAGCGCCGTCCGGATATCTCTGGACGGCGCTCGGTGTTTTTTTGGTCGCTATGGCGTTCCTGTTTTTAGGTAATGCCCAGCATTAACGATTAGCAGAGTTTGGACACGAGTGTTCTACGGTGTCAGACCATATCACACGTCCGTTAGACCCTGAAAACTCAAGACCAATGCGCATGTTTAAGCGGGCAGCGCTTAACGTCCATGTCGTCATTAATTGCTGAAAACTCGGGCCGCTTACGTTGATTACTGTAAAAGTCGAAGTCGCGCCATCGCTGCGCACAAAGCGGTATTTATATTCGCCGGCTTGATTAAAGTTTACACTAAATAATGCGACATAACTTTTCGGGCATCGGCTGTTGTCTGACGTTAACATGAATTTTGATGTTACGACCTCTGGTCCTGACACTGCGCGATTGTGTGTGTTCTGAATCTCTGGGGTGGCATTGTTATTCTGCGGTGTAGGTGCATTATTGCTTCCAACACTATTCGGCATGTTGGCAGTATTCTGAATCTCTAATGTACTGGCGACGCTGCGTTTTACTAGTTGAGGGTCTTTAATGACATCGACGAATCGCACGATGTTGGTATTCATCGATTTCTCAAGATTCAACGCATTTTCAATTCTGCGATCCATATTTGCATTTAAAGACTCGGTAAAATTATTACCAACAACACCGTTCACACGACGTTGATCGTCGATCTGTCGGCGTTCGTCACGAATAACCGCGATTAATTCTTTGGTGCGTAGTGAACGATCGTTGTGAGTATTCTGAAGCATCCGCACTTCAGCAGACGTGTCTGCTATCGATGATTTCAACTGAGCTGAAGACAGCTTATGCTGATCTTGCATCATGCGGTTGTGGCGTTCTTGTATAATAGTCAGTTGTGCCCGTGCGCGTTCGTGTTGTGCCACAATCTGTTCCAGCTCGTGCATGTGTTTTTCTGTATTCGCACGATACTTTTCTTGAGCGTGTTGTGTTCTATCGTCGTGTGCAGGTGCTTTTTCTGACTTTCCATCGTGGTTATTGGCACCGCTTGAGGCATTAGCGTGTGGTTTGGTTGATTCTTTAGCAACCTCAGCCGCGATTTTTTGTTCAAATTGTTTGGCTTTTTCTTCTAACAGCGCAATCTTTTGATTGGCGTTTTGAGCTTGTTTTTCGTTAGCGTCAGCGACTTTTTCGTCTACCGCTAATTTTGTCTCGGCATTTAAAATCTTTTGTTTCTCTAATGTACCGTTCGCGCCACTCATGGTCGACGTCGTTTTGTGGATGTCCGAATGGTTAGCTAGTTTGCTTTCTTCATCTTTCAGTTTGGTCTTTAACTCAAGAATTTTGGCTTCAAGCACACTGAGCTCTTGTGTGATCTGCACACTGCGGCCACGAAGTGATTTTAGTTCGTTATCGATAGTCGCAATGTCATTTCTAATAGAGACTAATTCTTCTTTACTAAGATTTTCTTTTTTCGCTTCATACTTCGTTTGAAGTCGATTCAGATCCTGCAACATTTGATTGTAGTTCTGTTCAATGTTCTGGCGTTCCGAGATTAAACTAGTAAGCCTTTGATGTAAGGTTTGATATTCGGCCTGAGCGTCCATCGATGCTCTCAATGCGGGCATCGGCGACGAAATTGAAATTAAAAGTGAGAAAAATAACAACGACTGTGCTTTTTTAAGACGATTCGATGATTTGATCATTTTATTCCCCCAAACGAATAAAAGTGGTGGTCGCTTTTAATTGTAAAAGGGGAGATTTAATTCAACAGTGTTGTTTGTTGTCTGCAGATATTCTTATTAAATATTAAATATTTAGTAATATATTATATATTAAATATACAGTCTCTGTAAGTTTGTTAAACGATTAACTTTGAGAGCGCTGATCTAACACTTTATTTAGATTACTGGCCAAGTCCTGAAATTCATCGTTCGGGCGTAAATGAACGCGCTGATTTGGGTTTCCATTGAGAATATTCATGAGTACGCGATTCATATGAAATACTGGTCCCGCAGCGCGGTGCGATATAACCAATCCAATGACACTAATGAGTGCCAAAAAAGTAAAACTAGCTATGCCCAAGATGACGAGGATATTTTTTAACTCACCGTATAGCTGCTGCCGAGCCTGCTCTGTCATGGGCGATAGTTCGACTAGTAGGGTGTAGTTCTCGTGCATAAAATAGTAGAAGATACCCGCATTGATACAGACTAGAAGTAGGCCTGAGGTGCCTAACCAAAAAATATACTTAAGTTGAAAACGCGGATTAATTAGAAAATTTTTAATCGATCTTTTATTTCTGGGGTGGTCTGTCATTGTATACTCTCTCTGTAAGCGCTTTAATTAGTTCAGGCACGGTTGGCATTTCTTAGAATCGGCAGACATCTTATTAGCTAAAAGATTGTTGTTAAGAGCTTCGATTTTTGCCGTCCATACAAATATGTTTGAGCTAATTTTTATACGTGCCGAGGTGCTGTTTTCTGGTGTCTTTTCCAACATTTGTTGATTCTTCGAAAGCATGTCGTTGGCTTTGGCTAATTGATCACTTATCAAAAGTTTTGCGTCGATAAATGGTTTGCAGCCTGCGCAATTTACTTGGCCTTGAGCGTTAGCATCTGTTGATAACAACGTAACCAGAGTCGGGGTAATCAATAATAAAGTTATATATAGAAAATTCAATTTGCTGATCTTCACTGAAATAAGTGTAACTCTAGACAATTAATTAGAAAATAGAATGACAGAATAGAATAAAGCCATAATGCGCATCGTCATTCCTAGTGGGCTATTCATTCAATGATCGTTGGCAAATTTTTGCCTACTGCAGGATAATAAAATGTATGTAGGGTGTGAGTAGAATCATTGGGGGCGTTTGAGGTGGTGTTAGGTAATATTCATGATTTTAAATATATAACTTTTTTTCGAATATATTTAGTTGCTTGTATATTGTTATCCGCCCTCGGCCAGCCCGTTTTAGCTGCTACGCAATCACTAGGTGAATCACTGACCATCGAACGCGCCATTGCAAAGGCCCTCGATCGCAACCCTGTAATGTTAGACCGCCGCCTTATATTTGAACGTAGTGAACTTGATTACGCCTCTGCTCGCGACCGATTATGGTTACCTCAGATTGCGTTAGAGAGTACTTCCAGATCGACGTTCACCTTGACACAGCTACCCGATAGCACTGCGACATCAAAGACCTTCGGTGATCCTGGGTGGTTACGTGAACGTGGCACACCGAGCTCTCAGGTAGGGGTGCGTTTAGCGGAGTTTACGATCTATAATTCTGGGCGAGATAAAGACGCCTACGAGGCCGCAAAGTTGCAGTACGATCGAGCGGAAACCCGTTTAGTAGAGGCTAAACGTCGCGTCATTTTTCAAACCATCCAGTCGTATTACGATCTTAAAACCAAACAAGATCTTTTGGAAATTTCTCGTCGATCGGTCGAACAGGCTGAGGCGATATTTGAGTTGGTAAAGTCTCGACTAGCCTTAGGTCAAGCTCAGGCCAGTGATATTTCGTCGGCCGAGGTCGATTTGTTGAATGCAAAAAATATATTTATTTCCGATCGTACCAGATACCAACAGGGTCTTTGGGGGCTTAATCGTATTCTGGGCGACTCTATTAATACAGCTTATCAGCTGACGTCTGAGGTTAAGTTCGACAAAATCAATATTTCCCTAAGTGAATTGATCGCACATTATAAAGAAACATCCCCCGATATCCGAGATGCCAAACTGAACTATGAGCAATCTAAGATTCAACTTCGATTGGCTGAAAAAAATCGTCTACCATTACCTCGCGTACAATTCTCTGGTTTGTTTGTCGGCTATGAGTTTGCGGGTTTGAATAGTGTCAAACAGCGAACGACAACTCTTTCGGATACGTCAGGCAATTTCAACCTACAAGCGCAGGTCACGCTTACGCTGCCACTATACGGGCCTGACGGTTTATTCAATGCACGTGAAATTCGTCGTGCCGAAATTGATGCTGAACGTGCCGAAGTAGAACTACGCAATGCCGCAAACGTTACTGATGTTCAGGTGCGGTCTTTATTTACGCAGATAGTTCAGTTAGAGGAAAGTATTCGAAACTACGAAAAACTGTTTAAAGAAGCCTCTGTGGTCTTTAATGCTTCGCTATCTAAATTGCAGACACCAAGTATGACCAATCGTTTAGACTTTAAAAACTCCATCGAGCAGATTCGTTCTGCCGAACAGAGTCTTACTAGTTCGATTCTGGAACACATCCAATTGAAATTACAGTTGGCCGAGACTGTTGGTATCGATCGTCTTGATCGCACCAGTCAAGAGGGCTTTAGATAATGAATAGATTATTAGGTATATTTAAACTATTAAATATAATTTTTTTCATATTTACTGTACCCCTTCTCGCTGCGGTCAGAAAAAAAATGCCTGCAACTACGATCGCAATAGAAGAACCTAGCAGTACCGACCATGAGCATATTTCAAAATGGTATTTTTCTGGTGGGCTCAACTCAACGGCCCGTTTTGACGGTCTTTACGGGTTTTCGGTGGCATCGGGTCGCAGTTTTGATGTTTTAAATCTTGAAATGTATTTGGCTCATTACAAGGTTTCTGGTCGAGCCGCTCAGGTGCATCACCGCGGCATCACAGCAGCAGAACAACCAGTTGGGCACGAGGCCTTTGTCGATCGAATGTCAATCGATGGAGCCATGTGGTCGGTTGGTGTTGGTGCGAATCTAACCCATAAGCTCATTCGTGATGACCATTGGACGGAGCTTATGGGCTTCAATCTTGGTTATATTACGTATAACGAGAGCCCGCGTAGTGCGTCGTTTAACGGTGGGCACCTTAAAGTATTTGGCGGGATAGGCTATCGGTTTGAGTCGCTGACTCTCACTAGCGTGTTAGCGTGGAATCAGGTGTTTGCTCGTCGTGTTAATTCTGATTTGGCTTACCAATCGTATGGTTACCTTCCGATGCAGTGGGCAAGTATTGAGCTGGGCTTACTCTTTTATGCTTTCTAATCAAGCGCTATTTTGACGAGATCGGACGGATGATTTTTCCAGTAATGGCTCCCACCGAAATATGGGGCAGTTTTTGTGGCCCGAATTGTGAGGCATCTTTTGGAGTACTTGTTTGCACTTTTGGCTGATGTGATGGCGCTGTCGATAGTCGTTGCGGTGGAGGAGCTTTGGCAATGCTAGCCTTTAAAAGAGCAATGCGTTGTGTGGTTTCTATATATAATTTTTCTAATATTGATTCGTTCATCACTTTACGACCCCATCTAAAATAGTGGCAGCAGAGGAAGTGTTGGTAACACTATTTTCAAGCCAGTGGCATTTTACTTGGATCAATTTTTGAATCTGATTCGCGTTGCGTGGTGTGTTTGATAACTCAGCAAGATTTTCAGTGCTCAGTATAGCATCGGAAATATTTAAATTCTTTAATGTAGAGCGTACTTTCTCGAGCGACGGATTCGTAAATACCAAAAGGCGCACATACTGCGTATCCGATGAGTTCAGTTTAAACGGAAACAGCAAAGGGTCCTCGCTGTGTAGTGTTTCGTCGTTACCATGTTGTCCGACAAAGTGGCGTTCTATTAATTTAGAAATAGGCGCGCCCAACGACCAATCAAGAGCTCCAAGCAATCCGACCATGGGCGCTTGTTTAGGAAGAAATGTGACAATAGCAAAGGCCGAATCGGTCGCACGCAGGTTTTGTACGTGTGTAGTCAGGGCCGACAGAATTTCAAGAACAGAACGACCTTGTGCGTGGTCTTTTTTAGGAACCACATTGTTTATGCTACTAAAATTAAGATTAAAGGGTTGTTCAATTAGGTTTACTGGTAGATTTCCTGGTAGATTTACTGGGTGCGGTATATTCACTGCGTGGCGTTCTCCCTACTTAGTATTTTGTTCAACTTGGTAGTGGAATACTAGTGGGAAAAAATGATCTTTATTGAAGTTCCAAGCGGTCTAACACCCCGTTGATAAAACTTGGTGTCTCTTGATTGCCAAATTTTTTTGCCATTTCAATAGCTTCGTTAATGGCGACATTACGTGGCAGGTCTTTGCAGAAGCCCACTTCAAATGCTCCAAGGCGAAGTAGGGCTAGGTCAACACGGGGCATGCGGTCTAACCGCCAATGCGAGGATACTTTACTGATCGCCGCATCTATTGTGGTCAGGTGATTGCGCACGCCGTTAACCAGAGTCCAGGCGTAAGGGTCTGATAAAAAATTAAAACTGCTACAAAAAGCTTCAAAGTGAGAGCGATCGAACTCCGTATCGAACTGGCTGGCTGCCTGACTGCGGCTGTAAACAAATTGAAAGGCAATTTCTCGAGAGTGCCTGCGGGATGGGGTTTTTGGGGCTTTAGTGTCGCTTGAGCTCGTCGTCTCAGCATTGTTTTCTTGGTGTGTATTTTCGAGTGTGTTTTCTGGTGCAGGCGATTTTGAAGATGGAGTTGTCATATAATTCTCAAGTAAAGTTCTCAAAAAAACTTAAAGCAGCGCCGCCCAGCATAACACAATTTATTGTAAGACCACCAACGAACACTGCAGTTAACGTTACAACTATCCAAACAATCAACGTGTTACTCGATAGTAAATAAAGGGAACGATGCCGAGTAGGCCCGAACATCAGCTTTTATTTGTGCCCAGAGGGCTTCGTTGCTCGGATTCTGCAAGACCAAATCAATCTTTTCGGCTACCCATTTTAGGTCATTTTCCTTGAAACCCCGGGTAGTTAAAGCTGGTGTGCCCAGACGAATGCCGCTCGTGATAAACGGGCTTTTTGTATCAAACGGCACTCCGTTTTTATTGACCGTAATGCCAGCAAGGCCCAGTGCGGCCTCAGCTTCTTTTCCAGTCCAGGCGGTAGTAGTGAGATCAACCAGCATCAAGTGGTTATCGGTACCGCCCGATACTATGCGGTAGCCTTTATCTGCTAAAGCCCTGGCTAGGGTCTGGGCATTGCGGATAATTTGTCGCGCGTACGCCTTAAACTGCGGCTTTAGGGCCTCTCCAAAGGCCACGGCCTTTGCGGCAATAACGTGCATCAGGGGGCCGCCTTGGATGCCTGGAAAAATAAGGCTGTTGATCGCTTTAATATTGTCGGCTGTCGTTAGAATAATGCCGCCGCGAGGGCCACGCAGGGTTTTATGAGTTGTCGAGGTGACGTAATGGGCTGGTCCAATCGGGGTAGGGTGTTCACCCGCTGCTACGAGGCCGGCAATGTGCGCCATGTCGACGACGAGTTTGGCGCACACTTTATCCGCAATCGTTCGAAAGGCCTTAAAGTCAATAGTTCTAGAGTACGCCGAAGCGCCAGCCACAATGATGTGCGGTCGTTCCTTCAGAGCGACAGCTTCAATTTCATT